>JANOFY010000536.1:0-2141 GCA_031413895.1 Planctomycetota bacterium
GAGATCGTCGTCGTAGACGTCGTTGCGCTCGCCCCAGGCCGGCACCCAGCGGATGCGGCGCTCCTGCACCATGCGCATCTGCGCCTTGCCGTTGACCACCACCATCTTGGGCACGGTCACGTAGTAGTAGTGGCCCGCGTCGGCCGACCAGTCGGAGTGCACGTCGGCGTCGAAGGTCCAGAAGGGAACGTAGACACCCAGCGCCCGGAACTCGCGCAGGTTCTTGAGCGCATTGGGCCGGAACCACAGGCCGCCGATCCAGGTGCGGAAGGCGCGTTCGACGGTCTCGCGCCCGACGTCGAGCGGCACCAACGACTCGGGCCGCAGCGCGTTGCGGTTCTGCTCCTGCACCAACACCTGGGCCGAGCCGCAGAACACGCACTCGGTCGCCGTCGCGCGCTCGTCGTAGGCCACCGCGGCGCCGCAGGTCGAACAGCGCGCGACGCGCGAATCGACGCCCAACCCGCGCGCCGCGTTGCCGGCCTCGGCCAGGGCATGTTCCGTGATCGTGCCCTCGCCGCGCGGCACCTGGGTCTTCGCCCCGCAGTAGTCGCAGAGCAGCGCGTCGACGTCGGGATCCCAACGCATCCCGGCGCCGCAGCCCGGGCAGCGAAAGCGCTCGTTGGCGGCGTTGGGCGCGGAGGCCCCCGGAGCACCCGGAGCACCCGGAGCACCCGCTGCACCCGCTGCGCCCGCTGCGCCCGCTGCGCCCGCTGCGCCAGAAGCGCCGGGAGTCTCGGGGGCCTCAGCCGACTCGGACCCTGGATCGCCTTGGGGCTCGGACATCGCGCCCCCTTCCTACCCCACTCGCGCTCCGATCTTCAATCGTTGCTCCGCGATCGCAGTGCGCTACCGCGCCCGTGAATGAAACCCTAGGCTGTGCGAACGGAGCCTACCCGGCGCGCCCATGCGGCCCGCCTTCGAAGGAGCACACAGCACATGGGAGTCGTCGACTGGTTCAAGCGTGGCGCGGGCGAGATGGTCATCGCGCGTCCGGACGATGCCAAGGGGCACGTCGTCTGGAAGCACCCCGATCCCACCATTCCGATGAAGAGCCAGCTCACGGTCATGGCCGACGAGCAGGCGGTCTTCTTCCGCGACGGCAAGGTGGTCGGGACGCTCTCCGCCGGCCGGCACACGCTCGAGACGTCGAACATCCCCTTCCTGTCGAACCTCCTCGACAGCTTCACCGGCGGCAACGTCTTCATCGCCGAGGTCTTCTTCGTCACGATCCGCGAGAACGCGGGCGTCAAGTTCGGCGGGCCTGTTGGACACGTCGAGGACCCGAAGAGCGGCATTCCGGTCGAGACGATGGTCCATGGGGAATTCTCGTTTCGTGTGACCGATGCTGCGCAACTGATCACGGGGCTCGTCGGCATGGGGCGCGCCGAGAGCTACCAAGTGCGCTCGTGGATGAAGGAGCAAGTGCTCAAGGTCATCCGCGATCGCATCGCGAGCCTGTTCGTCAAGAACAAGTGGCCGCTGCTCGACGTCACATCGGGCGCGTACACGGAGGAGATCGAGGGCGAGGTGCTCGCGGGCCTGGGCAAGCACGTCGCGAGCTACGGCATCGAGATCGTGCGCCTCGGCAACTTCGTGATCGCGATCGACGAGCAGGACGCGGCGAACCTCAAGCGCCTCTACACCGACGCCGCGTATCTGCGCACCGTCGGCGGCGTCGGCAATTACCAACAGTTCGCGGCCGGCAAGGCGCTGCTCGGCGCCGGCGAAGGCCTGGCGAAGGGCGGTAGCGCAGGCGGCGATTCGTCGATGCTCAGCGGCGCCGGACTCGGTGTCGGAATCGGACTCGCGCAGATGCTCGTGAAGGATCAGCGCGGCGGACACGCGCTGGCTCCGGCGGCCGCCGGCGTGCTCTGCGCGAAGTGCGGCGCGAGCGTCGCGCCCGGCAAGTTCTGCAGTGCGTGCGGCATCGCGCTCGTCACGCACGCTGCGAGCTCGCCGTTCTGCAGCTCGTGCGGCAGCCCGTTGACCGCTGACGCACGCTTCTGCGGGCAGTGCGGGAAGTCGCGCGCTCCCTGAGGCGCTCGACCCGATTCGATCGCGAGCCGTCCGAGAGTACGGCGTCCGAGAGTACGGCGACGGCGAAGTACGGCGTCAGACACTTTTTTTCGCCCCCGTCG
>JANOFY010000537.1:0-3935 GCA_031413895.1 Planctomycetota bacterium
CCGGCCCGACCTGGTGCCCACCGATCGCCATGAACCATTCGCGTGAGTCTTGCATGGAAGGTCTCCTTCTTCCGAATCAGTCGGCGTGATCGATGCGTTCGGCGGTCTCTTTCTCGAGGCGCGCCGTCGTCGCAGGCTCGAGCCCGAGCGCGCTCGCGAGCTGCGCGAGGTACACACGTTCGGCACCGACCACGTCCTCGTCGGCGCGCACGATCGTGAACGCCAGCACGTACAGGTCGGCCTTCTCCTTAGGATCGCGTACGCCGGAGACGATCTCAGCGAGCGCGCGCGGCTTGCCGAACTCGGCGGTGACGAGCGGCTCGAGGCCGACCGCGCGCGCCGCGGCGATGATCTTGGCGAACTCTTCCTCGCCGAGCGTTCCGTCGGCGCGCGCGGCGGAGAGCCCCAGACGCACGAGGCGTTCGCGCGCGACGTTTGCGCTCTGCGCCGATGGCTCGGGCGCGCGCGGCGATGGACCTTCCACCGTCGTCGTCGACACCGGCGGCGGATTGCCGATCACGGTCGTGGTCGAGCTCGAGCCGCCGCGACTCGTTCGGTACATCTCGTACGCGCCGAAGGCCAAGCCCGCGGCCGTGAGCAACGTGCTCGTGTTGAGGAAGGACGTCGGCCCACCGCCGAGGAAGCTCGCCGCGCGGCGGTGACGCTTCGGCCGTGCACCGAGGATTGCACTGAGGAGCGGCAAGTAGGTCATCACGGAATCCGGCTTGGGCGACGAGCCTACTCGACGCGTGCGCGGATATTCGAGAACTCGCTCCTACGGCGTGAACACCACACGCAGCGCGTCCGTGAGCACCGCGCCCGCGGGCACCGTCCCCGCGGTATGCGAGACCAGCCCCAGGCGAAAGTAGCCTTGGTAGAAGCGCGTCTGTCCCACGTCGGCGGCGCCGATCGCGATCGAGAAGCTGGCCGCGCCGTTCGTGTCGAGCTTGACGCGCGTTCGCTCGCGCGGCGCGGCGACGTACAACGTGCCGTCCAGGAACGGTTCGTCGCCCGGGAGCACGCCGGCGAAGACGAAGCCGATCCCGCCCGGAATGGCGCCGGACAACGCGAGCGCGAAGTCGTTCGCCGCAAGACTCGGCGAGCCCGTCCAAGACAGATCGGCGGTCGTGCCGAGTGCGGTGGTGAGGCCCGTGCCGAACTTCGCGGGCGGCGGGGCCGCGCGGTACCAACTCGCGGCGGTCGGCTCGGTCCGCAGGAAGTTTGCGAGACGGTTCGCCACCTTGATCGCACCCGCGAGCGATGGGTGCGTGCCGTCGCTCGCGCTGAGATCGGAGCAAGCCCATGTCAGCCCGTCCGAGCCCGGTGTGAGACCGTCGGCCCAGTTGTACGTGCCCCACGCGAGCCACGGCGCTTCGACGGGTCCGCGCGCCGGATCGAAGTTGAGCGCGGCCGCGCCCGCGATCTGATCCTCGATCGTCCACTTGATCGAGAAACCCTGCTCGTATGCGTACGGCTCCGGGTTCAGGGGCGTCGTCGCGTAGCCGGCGTAGATGCGCGACGCCATGTAGCACAGCCGTGCATTCGGAAACTTGTCGCGGATCACCTGCATGATCGCGACGAACTCACTCTTGAGCGTCTGCGCGTGCGCCGGAAAACCGCTGTTCGGATTAGCGTCGGCATCCTTGAACCAGATGACCTGCACTTGCTCGCGCGTCGCGTTCGCCAGCGCGAGCCGCTGGTCGACCACCGTCCAAAAGTTGGCGTTCGGATTCTGGATGATCGCCGCGGTTTGTCCGCCCTGCGCGCCGTCGACGGGCTGCACGCGTGGATGCTTCAACGGATCTGTGTTCGCGATCGGGACGAAGCGCGAGAACTCCTGCGTGCAGTTCGACATGCCGATCGAGAGCAGCACGATCTTCCCGTTCGCCGCCGGCTGACCGCTCGCGTTGCGCGGAACGACCGCCGCGGCCTCTCCGAGCCCAGAGACCCGGTGCGCGATCGGGATCTCGTTCGCGCCACCTGGATAGAGGCCGCCCGGGAAGCCTTGGTACGAGCCGGTCCCGAGCAAGTCGATCGGTGTGAGCCCGACGGACGTCTGAGCGCAGTTCTGCGCCGCCGCGCGCAGATTCGTGACGCACAGACCGAGGGCAACGAGGATCGACGAGTAGACGCGCATCGGACACCTCCTCCGGACAGTGGTGTTCCACGGTATCACGAGGTCCAGCTCGCGGGCACAGCGGCTGCTACACTCGCCTGGATGCGGACCAGCAGGACCCTGCGCGTCGGGAGCGTGCCGTATCTCGTCGGACGCCCGCTCGATAGCGGGCTGGAGAACGCGCCTGGGATCGAGCTCGTCCGCCGCGTGCCGGCCGATCTCGTCGCCGCGCTGCGCGCGGGAATGCTCGATGTCGCGCTGGTCAGCTCGATCGAGCTGTTCCGGCGGCCCGGATACCGCTACCTCGACGGGCTCGCCGTATGCGCCGCGGGATTCGTCGGCAGCGTGCAAGTCTTCCTGCGCCGGCCGATTTCGGAAGTGAAGAGCGTCGCGCTCGATCCCGCCAGCCGGACCGCGGCGGCGCTCGTGCAGGTCCTGCTGCGTCCGCCGGTGCGATTCGTCGACGTGCTCCCCGGAACCGATCCGAAGGATGTCCCCACCGACGCGTGGCTTGCGATCGGCGATCCCGCGCTGCGCCAGACGCTCGCGGCGAACGCGCCGCCCGCGTTCAATCCGGCACAGGCGTGGTTCGAGCGCACACGCTTGCCGTTCATCTTCGCGGCGTGGATCGTAGGGCCGGGAGTCGTGCTCGAGCCGTGGCACCTCGCCGCATTCGGCGAAGCGCGAGCACGCGGCGTGGCGCAGATCGAGGAGCTCGCGACGCGCGCAAGTCGGGAATGGAAGCTGCCGGTGCAGGCCTGCCGCAAGTACTTGACGCAAGAGTGCCGCTACGAGCCGGGGCCGGACTTCGAGCGCGCGCTCCTCTGCTTCCGCGACGAAGCCGCGGCGGTCGGTCTGTGCGAGAAGGATCTGTCGCCCACGTCAATCGCCGGCGCGACACAGAATGTCACCTAGGCTGCTCGAAACAGGTCGCTGTCCGCATTGCAAGGGCGCGCTGCCGCGTCCGACACCGCGCGTCTGTCCGAGCTGCGCGGGCTCGCTGCAGAAACGGTTCCTCGCGCTCGGTTGCCTCTCGAGCGCGCCACCGGTCCTCGCGATCGGCGCCGTGCTGTGGGAGCTCGTTGCAATGCTCGCGAAAGGCCCGTAGATACACGCCGCGCGCGAGGGGCGCTCCCGTGACGAAGACCAAAGAAGCCGAGACGACGCCTACGCTGTTCGATCCACCCGCGGTAGAGAAGCCTGCGCGCAAGAGCGCTCCGCCCGCGCCCGTAGTAGCGGGGGAGTCCGTCGAGCAAGAAGAACCCGCGCCGAAGAACGGCCAGCCCGCGCGCCGCTCGACCGCGCAGGAGATGGCAACGCGTCAGCGCGAGATCTCCGTCGCCGAGTTCTTCACGAAGAATCGGCACCTGCTCGGCTTCGACTCGCCGCTCAAGGCGCTGCTCACCGCGGTGAAGGAAGCCGTCGACAATTCACTCGACGCGTGCGAGGAAGCCGGCATCCTGCCCGAGATCATCGTCGAGCTCACACCGGTCGGTGAGAACCACTTCCGCATGGCGGTCGAGGACAACGGGCCGGGCATCGTCTACGACCAGATCGGGAAGGTGTTCGGCAAGCTCCTCTACGGCTCGAAGTTCCACAAGCTCTCGCAGAGCCGCGGTCAACAAGGGATCGGCATCAGCGCGGCCGGCATGTACGGCCAGCTCACGACGGGCAAACCCGTGCGCATCCTCTCGCGCACCGGCAAGAAAGCCGACACGCACGAGTTCCTGCTGTCGATCGACACGGCGCGCAACAAGCCCGACATCCACGACAGCAAGGTCGTCGACTGGCCCAAGGAACACGGCACGCGCGTCGAGAT
>JANOFY010000538.1:0-1703 GCA_031413895.1 Planctomycetota bacterium
GATTCGACGAACTGCAGGTAGGCGCTGAACGTCAACGCAAACCAAAACATCATCGGTGTGTCGACGCCGAGGATCTTGACGTACAGCACGGTCGCATTGCTGAACGCGTACACGCACGCGGCAACGAAAGCTCCGATCCACGAGCCGGACAATCGTTCGACGCTGCGGTAGAGAAGCCAGACCGTCGCCGTCGCCATCGCGATGTTCACGACGCGTCCGAGAACGATCAGGACGGTCATCGCGGCGACGGGACTTGCGAAGACCGACTCGAGACTTTCCGCGGTTGGATCCAGTTCACCGCGGAGGTAAAGCCAACCGAGGTAGGGTGAATACACCACGGCCAGCGTCAAATGGTGCACGAGCGGATAGGTCGTGAAATGGCTGAACCTGTCCGCCAGCGCATGCAGGGTGTAGTGACACATGTCATCCCCGTGCCACGCGTTCGTGTTGGGCATCGCCCAATAAACTCCCGTCGTGTTCAGCACGAGGCTGATCACGAGCAACGCACACAAGGCAGCGCGACGAAGTCCCGCGGGGTTGGGCATGGAAGCACTCAATGATATTGCTTCCGGCGCATCACGTGGTGGCGCGCCGCATGGGTGCTCGCTGGGAGGTGCGACCACGTCAGAGCGTCGCGAGCATGATCCCGGCGCTGGTCACAGCATGTGACCGCTTCGCAACTCGGAAGCGACTAACCGCAGGTGTCGAGATCGACGCTCTCGTGCTCGGTCTCGTGTCCGCGGCGGCGCCCGCTGCCGAGTGCCTTGTGGAAGCGCGCTGCCAGATCCGGGCGCTTCGCGAGCGCGAGTGCTTCTTCGACGAGTCGTTTCGACTCCGGCGCCTTCCAGCGTACGAGCGCCTTCTGCATGCGACGTTCCCGTTTACCGCGCGGAACGTAGAGCTCGCCGAGCGTCATCGGGTCCCTGCCCGTCGCGTATTGCACGCACGCGCGTGTCATCGGCAACGGGATGAACTCCTGCACCTGCTCCGGTGAATAGTTGCGCACGAGCAGCTTCTCGAAGAGCAGCACGGCGTCGTCGAGGCTCGTGCCGGGGTGACCGACGATGAAATAGTTGACGAGGTGTTGATCGCGCCCCGTCTCCTTGCACGACTCCTTGTAGTCGGCTTCGTATTTCTCGTAGACCTCGAAGCGCGGCTTGTTCATCGCTTCGAGCGTCGCGTTCGACGCGTGCTCGGGCGCGAGCTTCATCCGTCCGGGCACGTGGTGCGCGACGAGATCGTGGTGCAGCGGAAGGAGCTCGCCCTTCTTGTTGCGCAGCATGTCGTAGCGGATGCCGGAGCTGACGAATGCGTGCTTCACGCCAGCCGTGTTGCGCACGAGCGACAGGAGGCGGCGGTATCCCTCGGTCGCCTTGTCGAGTCGCAGCGCCGGACACGGATCGGGCGTCAGGCAATCGCGACCGAGACACGGCTCGCCCTTTTCGAGGAGCTTGCAGCCCAGGCCGTACATGTTCGCCGTCGGCCCGCCGACGTCGGTGATCGTGCCGCGGAAGTCGTGGTGCGCGGCGAGGCCCGCGGCTTCGCGCAGGACCGACTCGGGCGAACGGCTCTGGATCGCGCGGCCTTGGTGGAAGGTGATCGAGCAGAACGTGCAGTCGGCCATGCAGCCGCGGTGCGTGTTGATGCTCCAGCGCACCGGCTCGAGCGCGGGGATCCCGCCGGCGGCCTCGTGGTCGGGGTGG
>JANOFY010000539.1:0-6463 GCA_031413895.1 Planctomycetota bacterium
GATCGTATCGACGATCACAGGCCGCGACGGATCGGGAGTCTCTCCTCGACGGAGATCTGAAAGGAGCTGCGGCGCACCGCTGGATCCGAGCTCGCGGGATCCGAGCTCGCGAGCGAGCTCGATGGCGAGATCGGGCGCGCGCTCCGGATGGCGCGGCACGAGCACGACGCGCGCGTCCGGCGCGCCAGCGCGACACGCTTCGACGACGAAGCGCTCCTCCGTGGCGTGCGTGCTGCCGGCGACGATCACGGGTTGTCCGAGCCTTCCTCCCAGTAGACGCGTGATCTCGGCGCCCGGATCGACCGTGCCGACGTGCAATCCGTCGACTTTGATGTTTCCGGTGATGCGGATGCGCTCACGATCCGCGGCGAGATCCTCGAACCTCTGCGCATACTCCTCGTCCTGCACGCACAACAGCGAGATGCGATTGAACTGCGGCAAGAGATTCCGGAAGAGCCGGTAGTGTCCGAAGCTGCGTCCGGTGATGCGGCCGTTGACGACCGCCACGGGGATGCCGAGACGATTCGCGCAACGCAGGAAGTTGGGCCAGATCTCGAGCTCGACGAGCACGACGCACACCGGATCGATGCGCGCGAGAAATCGTCGAACGACGAAGGACACGTCGATCGGGAAGCGCACGATCGACGCGTTGGGGTAGAGCTTCTGCGCCACGCGCACGCCGTTGTCGGTGGTCGTGCTCACCACGACGTCGAGATCGGGGTGCGCGTGCTGCAGCGCCGCGATCAACGCCTGCGCGCCTTTGATCTCCCCCACCGACACGCCGTGGACGAGCACACGCCGACGCGCACCGACACGCACTTTCGGCAGCCCGGCGCCGAGTCGTCCGCGCGCCATCGTGCGAAACGCGCTCGCGCGCGCGCAGCGCCAGAGCCACCACGGCGACGCCAGCACGATGACGAGGATCCACGCCACGTCGTAACCGGCGTGCAGAATCCAGCGCATCACGCCGGGGTTGGGATCCGACAGGATGGGTGAAGGCCCCGGCTCGAGCGCGGTTTCCCGAGCGGAGCTCTCCGTGGGAGTCGCTGCGGGGTTCACGAGTTCCGCGCTCGATGGGCAGGGGCGTCAGGGGCGACTGGGGCGCAAGGGAGGTTCCGAGCGTCGTGAGCGCGCGACGCGCGCGCGTTCACGCGCCCTTGCCGTGGCACTTCTTGAACTTCTGTCCGCTGCCGCACGGACACGGATCATTGCGCCCGGCGTCCGCGAACTGGGTTCGCTGCTCGAGCGAAGGTCGCTGCGGCATCACCTGACGGTTCTCGGTTGCCGCCGGGGTCGCGGGAGCCGCGCTGGCCGCGGGCGTCGTCGTGTTCTGCGAGGGCTGGGGAGCGCTCTCCCCCGCACCGGGCGGCGGCGCTCCGCTCGCGGGCGAAGCCGTCGCGGCACCTGCCTGAGCGCGCTGCTGCTCTTGCATGCGCTGCGCGCGGCGCGCGAAGTCGAATGCGTGCGAGGCGGGCACGGTCTGCGGCATCGGCGGACGGCGCGGCGGCGGGCGAGCCGGTTGCGGACTCGTCGGCGGTCCGGAGGAACGTCCCGGTGCGGATCCGGATCCGCCCGTCGCACCGCCCGCGGCGGCGGCCGGCGGCGGTTGGCCGACGTTGACGCGGATGCGCAGGATCAAGCTCGTGACCTGGTCCTCGATCACGTGCAGCAGCTTCTCGAAGAGTTGAAAGCCTTCGCGCTTGTACTCGTTCTTCGGATCGACTTGGCCGTAACCGCGCAGACCGATCCCGGCCTTGAGCGAGTCGATCGCGTGCAGATGGTCCTTCCAGCGGCCGTCGATGGCGTCGAGCAAGATGTAGCGCTCGACCTGCCGCATGATGTCGGGCGGCGTGCCGGGCGCGGACTTCAGTTCTTCCTCGCGCTTGTCGTACTGCGCGAGCACGAGATCGATCGCCGCTTGCGCGTTGCCGCCCTTCCCTACGGCTTCGGCGGCGACTTCCGGCGCGATCTCGAAGCCGAACGTGCGCTGGAACCAGCCCATGAAGCCTTCGGCGTCTTGCGGATAGGTGAGCTGCGCATTGCGCCGCAACACCGACCCGAGCATCTCGACGACCTTGTTCTTCAGCCCGATCGACGCGAGCACTTCCTGGCGCACGCCGTAGATCGTCTTGCGCTGTTGATCCATCACCTCGTCGTACTCGAGGAGGTTCTTGCGGATCTCGAAGTTGCGGTCTTCGACCTTCTTTTGAGCGCGCGCGATGGCGCGCGTGACCATGCCGGATTCGATCGGCTGACCTTCCGTCATGCCCAGCTTCTCCATCGCGTTGGTGACCCACTCGCGATAGAAGATCCGCATCAAGTCGTCTTGCAGCGACAGATAGAAGCGCGACTCGCCGCCGTCGCCTTGACGACCGGATCGCCCGCGCAACTGGTTGTCGATGCGGCGCGCTTCGTGACGCTCGGTGCCGAGGACGTAGAGACCGCCGAGCTCCAGCACGACCGCCTGGTCGCGGTCGCACTGCGCGCGCACGCTCTCGCGGATCGCGGCGATCTCGGACAGCTTCTCGAGGTCGCCGAGCACGAGTCCGGCTTTCTCGAGCTCCTTGTTCACGCGGTGCTCGAAGTTGCCGCCGAGCTTGATGTCGGTGCCGCGGCCGGCCATGTTCGTCGCGACGGTCACGGCAGCCCGTTCACCGGCGTGCGCGATGATCAGCGCCTCGCGCTCGTGGTTCTTGGCATTGAGCACTTCGTGAGTGATGCCGCCGCGCTTCAAGAGGCCCGACAAGACCTCGCTCTTCTCGATCGACGTCGTGCCGACGAGGACCGGCTGGCCTTTCTTGTGCACGCGCTCGATCTCATCGGAGATCGCCTTCCACTTCTCCTTTTCGGTGCGGTAGACGATGTCGTGGCCGTCGATGCGCGTCAGCGGCAGATTGGTCGGAACCTGCACCACGTCGAGGCCGTAGATCTTGTGGAACTCGCCCGCTTCGGTCAGCGCCGTGCCCGTCATGCCGGCCAGCTTCTTGAACATGCGGAAGTAGTTCTGGAACGTGATCGTCGCGAGCGTCTGGTTCTCCTGACGCGGCTTCAAGCCTTCCTTCGTCTCGACGGCTTGGTGCAAGCCGTCGGACCAGCGCCGGCCCGTCATCTTGCGGCCGGTGAACTCGTCGACGATCACGATCTCGTCGCCGTCGACGACGTACTCTTTGTCCTTCGTGTACAGCGAGCGCGCGCGCAGCGCGTTCTCGATGTAGTGCGGCCAGTCCTCGTTGCCCGGGTCGTAGAACGACTGCACGCCGGCCATCTTCTCGGCGACCTCGATGCCGGCTTCGAGCAGGGACGCGCCGCGCTCCTTCTCCTTCACTTCGTAATGGATGTCGCGCTCGAGAGCGCACGCGATCTGGTCCGCCAAGCGGTACTTGTCCGTCGAGTCTTCGGCCGGACCGGAAATGATCAGCGGCGTGCGCGCCTCGTCGATGAGGATCGAATCGACTTCGTCGACGATCGCGTACGAGAGCACCTTCTGCACTTGCTCTTCGACACGCTGCTTCATGTTGTCGCGCAGGTAGTCGAAGCCGAACTCGTTGTTCGTGCCGTAGACGATGTCGCACGCGTACACCGGCTGGCGCTCGAACGCGTTCATGTCCGACTGGATCGCACCGACCGCGAGGCCCAAGTAGTCGTAGATCGGCCCCATCCACGCGGCGTCGCGGCGCGCGAGGTAGTCGTTCACCGTGACGAGGTACACCGACTTGCCCGACAGCGCGTTGAGATACATCGGCAGCGTCGCGACGAGCGTCTTGCCTTCGCCGGTCATCATCTCGGCGATCGCGCCTTGGTGCAGGATGATCCCGCCGACGAGCTGCACGTCGAAGTGCCGCATGCCGAGCGTGCGGACGGACGCTTCGCGCACGAGCGCGAAAGCGCGCGGCAGGACGTCGTCGAGCGTCTTCTCGCCCTTCGCGAGCGCGTCCTTGAACGCGGCGGTCTGCTGCTGGAACTGTTCCGCGGAGAGGCCCTTGGCCCAACCCTCGAGCGAGTTGATCTCCGCGACCAACGGCTCGAGCTTCCGGACCACGCGCTCGTTGCGCGATCCGAACATGTTCTTCAGCCCGCGACCGACCCTCTCGCCGGTCTGCGAGAGCTTGTCCGTGATTTCGTCCCAGTCCATGCTTCGTCCCCGCACCCCATTCCCCTTCGAGCGCGGCTATTTAAAGGAGAGAACCCGCGCCAGGGAAGCGCGCGGGCGTTATGCGAGCCGAATCCTAACCCAGCGCGGCGGGGGATCACTCCGGGAAACGGGCGGGAGTGAGGAGGGCTGGACGCCGCCGAATCAAGGTCGCTTCGCGCCCGCTGGCGCGGGCGCTACGCTTCCGGGGGCACCTTGTGTTCGAGCATCTGGCGCAGCATCGCGAAGAGCACCTCGCGCGGGTACGGCTTGCGCAAGAGGCCGCTGGCCCGCGGGACGCGCTCGAGGTCGATCGACGACGCGGTCGCGACCAGCACCGGCAAATTCTTGCAGCGCGTGTTCGATCGCAGGCTCGCCAGCACTTCCTGACCGTCGCACTCGGGCATCGCGTAGTCGAGCAAGATCAGATCGGGCAGGGGGTCTTGCTCCAGGCGCGTGAGCACCTGGCGACCGTCGTAGAAGAGCTCGACCTCGTAGCCGCGCGCTTCGAGCAACGCCTTGAGCCCGCGCGCGACGTCCGCTTCGTCGTCCACGATGAGAAGTCGCGCCGGCTTCTTGCTCTCGCGCTCGACTTGCGCGAGCCCCTCGGCCAAGACGCGCAAATCGTTGTGCGTCGGCAGCCCGACCTCAGCCCACGCGGATTCGATGCGCCGTTTGAGCTCGAGGTTGTAGCGCTTGAGCTCCTGCCACGCGTCGTAGTCGGGGTTGTCGGGACGTACGTCGAGGTCGTCGTGCGTGTCGACCGAGAAGAAGTATTCCTCGTCGACAAGGTACTCCTGCACGACGAACTTCATGAACGGGTAGCGCGCGTTGCCGAGGCGCAGCGTGTAGCGCTCGAGCAGCACGTTGTCCACTTGACGCGGCCTCTCGAAGAGCGCGAAGAGCTCGACCAGCGTGCGCGCTCCTTCGAGGTCGCGCACGGTGACGCGCGGCCGCGGGAACCCTTCACCGGGCCACGCGAGCTCCAGGTACTGCGCCACGGCACGGCGCACGTGAGCGGGCGTCATCAGCTCCAAACGCATGCCGTACTCCGCTCCCCGCGCGCGGCCGGAAGGCACGCAGCCCCCGGCGAGGCACTCACGAGGGCGCGCCTCCCGCCGCGATCACGGCGCTCTCGTCCGCGGCGCGCGTGCGCGCTTCGAACACGCGCAGCGTGCCGATGAGCTCTTCGGCCGTCGCGATGCCGGCCGCGTCGAGCAAGCGCTCGATGTCCTGCGGCAGTCGTCCGATCAAGCTCGGATCGCCGAACGAACCGGTGCCGACCTGCACCGCGCGACAGCCCACCACCAAGAACGCGAGCACGTCGTCGGCGGTCGTGATCCCGCCGCAGCCGATCACCGGGATCTTGACGCTGCGCGCGCACTCCCACGCGCAGCGCAGCGCGATCGGCTTGATGCCGATGCCCGAGTAGCCGCCTTGGATCGTATGCAACCCGGGCCGGCGCGTGCGCCAGTCCACGTGCATGCCGAGCACCGTGTTGACCGCGGTGATCGCGTCGGCGCCGGCGGCTTCGACCGCGATCGCCATCTCGGAGATGCGCGACACGTTCGGCGACAGTTTGGCGAAGATCGGTTTCGTCGTCGCGCGGCGCACACGCTCGATCACCGCCGCGGCCATGCGCGCGTCCGTCGAGAACGGCAGCTTGCCGCCTTGCACGTTGGGACACGAGAGATTGACCTCGAGCGCATCGACCGCCGATTCCGCGGCGAGCGCTTCCGCTAGTTCCGCGAAGTCGTCGACGCGTTCGCCGCCGATGTTCGTCACGACTACGGTGTCAGCCCGCTCCATGACCGGGAGGACGTCGCGCAGATACGCAACGAGACCGCGGTTCTCGAGGCCGATCGAGTTCAGGAACCCCGCTTCGGTTTCGCAGATGCGCGGCAGGGGATTCCCCGGCCGCGGCTTCAGCGTGACGGTCTTGCTCACGAGCCCGCCGAGGAGCGCAGGCGGCACGATGTGCTGCATCTCGAGCCCGTGTCCGAACGTCCCCGAAGCGGAGAGGATCGGATTGCGCAAGGGCAGCGGAGGCAGCGAGACCGAGAGGTCGGCCATGCCCGCAATGTAAAGGCGCCGAGGTGGGCGAGCAACGGTCGCCGATCGGAGCGCGGGCCCAGTCGTGCCGTTGTGACGCGCGGCGCGCGTCCCAGCGCGCGACACGAGTCCGCGACACGAATCACGGGCGATCGAACGGAATCAGGTCTCGCGACTCGCCGGTGCGGGTTCGTTCGTGCGCTTGTCGAAGCTCGAAAGGAGCAGGAGTGCCGCGCCGACCGTGATGCACGAATCCGCCACGTTGAAGGTCGGGAAGTGCCA
>JANOFY010000540.1:0-2437 GCA_031413895.1 Planctomycetota bacterium
GTCGGCACTCAAAAAACGCTGACCATTATGAGCCTGGGCGACTATCTCAAGGAAACCGATAAGACGCCGAACATCCATCGGGATTCCGCCCGGCGATCGCCCGGCCCTCGCGCCGGCCTTCGCACCCGTCGACCCGGCTTCACTGGCTGCGGTGCGCATCGCGTTCGGCGTCGTGATGGTCATCGAGGTCGTCCGCTTCTTCGCGCACGGCTGGATCCCCAAGTACTACATCGCGCCCGTTTTCCATTTCACGTACCAAGGATTCGACTGGGTGCGTCCGTGGCCGGGCAACGGGATGTATCTGCACTTCGCGGCGCTCGGTGTCTGCGCGCTCGGGATCATGCTCGGGTTCGCCTATCGCATCTCGTCCGTGCTCCTCTGCGTCGGATTCACGTACGTGTTCCTGCTCGAGAAGGCGCGCTACCTGAACCACTTCTACCTGATCTGTCTGCTCGCGTTCCTGCTCGCCGTATTGCCCGCGAACCGCGCGTTCTCGCTCGATGCGCGATCGCGTGGCGAGTGCCGCGGCATCCCGGCCTGGTCGGTCGGGCTACTGCGTGCGCAGCTCGGCCTCGTGTTCCTGTTCGCCGGAACCGCGAAGCTCAACGGCGACTGGCTGCGCGGCGAGCCGCTGCGCTCGTGGCTGGCCGAGCACGCGGATCACCCTGTGCTGGGCGTCGTGCTCGGGACCGATTGGGGTGCCCACGCATTCAGTTACGGCGGCCTCGCGCTCGACCTCTTCGCGTGGCCGCTCCTTTCCTGGAAGCGCACGCGGCTCGCGATGTTCTTGATCACATGCGTGTTCCACGTGCTGAACGCGGTGCTGTTCGACATCGGCGTGTTTCCTTGGTTGATGATCGCGGTCACGACGATCTTCTTCGAGCCCGATTGGCCGCGCCGACTGCTGCGCATTCCCGCGCCGAACTTCGAATCGCTCGTCGTGGCGGTCGCCCGGCGTCGAGTCGTCGCCGCGCTCGTCGGGACGTACCTCGTCGTTCAGACGCTCGTGCCTCTGCGCCATCTGCTGTATCCGGGATCCGTGCACTGGACCGAAGAGGGGCACATGTTCTCGTGGCACATGAAGCTGCGTGACAAGAACGCGAGCGCGCTCTTTTTCCTCACCGATCCCGCCACGGGCAAGACGCGCGTCGTCGATCCGCGCAGCGAGCTCACGCCGGAGCAAGTGCGCAAGATGGCCGGACGTCCGGACATGATCCTCGAGTACGCGCACCATCTGGCCCGTACGCGCGCGGCGCCCGGCGAAACGCTCGAGGTGCGCGCGCGCGTCACGGCTTCGTTGAACGGTCGCGCGCCGCAACTCTTGATCGATCCCGACGTCGATCTCGTGACGCAGGATCGCGGTCTGGCGCACGACGAGTGGATTCTCCCGCTGACGACGCCGCTGCCGAGCGCCGAGCGGGATGCGATCCGCCGCTGACGCGGATCGATCGGTCGAGTAGACGAGCCGGCCGACCGTTACATTCTTAGGGATGTCCTCCGACTCTCGACCCTCGACCGTAGATCTCTTGCTCGACGACCAGCGGTCGGCTGCGGAACGCATCGAGGTCTTGGTCCCCGAGGTCTACGCCGATTTGCGCGCCGCCGCGCAAGCCTGTCTGCGCGGCGAGCGCGCCGGGCACACGCTCGACGCGACCGCGCTCGTTCACGAGGCGTATCTGCGGCTCGTCGGCCCGCGCGAGATCCCGTGGGCGAATCGCGCGCACTTCTTCGCCGCTGCCGCGCAAGCGATGCGGCGCATCCTGGTCGACCACGCGCGCGCGAAGGCCGCGGTCCGCCGCGGCGGGGGCGATGCGCGGCGCGCGGCGATCGAGCTCACCGCGCTGCCGGATCCCAACTCGGAAGACGAATCTGCCGGATTCTTGATCCTCGACGCGGCGCTCGCGCGCTTGGAGGACATCGATCCCGAGGCGGCGTCCGTCGTGAGGCTGCGCTACTTCGCGGGGCTCGACATCGAAGAGACCGCCGCTGCGCTCGGCAGCTCGACCGCGACCGTCAAGCGGAACTGGGCGTTCGCGCGCGGCTGGCTGAAGGACGCGATCGAGTCCGAGACCGACTGAACGAGCCCTATGACCGACCCCAAGCACGAGCGGCTGCGCTCTTTGTTCGACCGCGCGCTCGAGCTCTCTGGGGCCGAGCGCACTGCGTTCCTCGCGCGCGAGTGCGGCGGCGACGCGACGCTCAAGCTGCGGGTCGAGGCGCTGCTCGCGGCCGCGGAGGACGATCACTTCCTCGGTTCGCCGACGGGCCCCAAGCCCGAGACACGCACCGATTCCACCGCGGCGCTCGCCGAGGGTCCGGGTACGCGCATCGGGCCGTACAAGTTGCTCCAGCAGATCGGCGAAGGCGGCTTCGGCGTCGTGTTCATGGCCGAGCAGGAGCAGCCGGTCAAGCGCCGCGTCGCGCTCAAGATCATCAA
>JANOFY010000541.1:0-2109 GCA_031413895.1 Planctomycetota bacterium
CTCACGTCGCACGCCGCGATCCTGGCGATGATCCTGGCGCAGAGCGTCGTCGCCGAAGCACTTCGGCCCGCGACATCGTCCGCACTCGCGCACTGCGCAGCTCCCGGCGAGCGCGTGCGCGCGTACGCGCTGCACCGCCTCGCGATCAATCTCGGGATGACGTTCGGACCGACGATCGGCGGGTTTCTGGCGGTGCAGAGCTACGACGCGCTATTCATGGCCAACGGAATCGGGAATATCGTCGCGGCCGTCGTGCTGTGGTACCTGTTCCGTCGCGAGTCGCTCGAGGTGAGCGTCGTGGCCGAAGCCACGGATGCCGTCTCGCGCTCGCCATGGCGCGACGGGCCGTTCTTGGCGTTCCTTGGGTTGATGAGCCTCCTGATGATCGCGCTCATGCAGTTGAACGGCACCTATCCGCTCTACGTGCACAACGAGCTCGGCTACTCGGAAGCGCGCATCGGCATCTTGTTCGGCACGAACACGCTGCTCATCGTGCTCTTCGAGATGGTGCTCGTGCACAAGTTGCGCGGTGTGTCGCCGGCGCGGCTCGTGGGACCGGGCGCGTTCTTGTTGTGCGTCGGGCTCGGGTTGATGCCGCTCGGCGCGGGCTTCGCGTGGCTGCTCTTCACGGTCGTCGTGTGGACGGCGGGTGAGATGCTCGCGATGCCGCTCGTCGAGAGCATCGTCGCCGACCGCGCCGACGAGAAGAGTCGCGGCCGCTACATGGGCCTGCTCACGATGTCGTTCGGGCTCGCGCTCGTGATCGCGCCGCTGGTCGGGATGCCCGTGTACGAGCAGCTGGGCGCGAACGCGCTGTGGTTCGGCTGCGGAGCCCTGGGCGTGCTCTTGTGGATCGGTTTCGCAATCGTCGGCGCGCGCTTGTCGCGATCGCAAGCGGGACCCGACTCGAAAGCGAGCACGCAGGCACGCCCGTGATCGAGCGCGCTCACACACCCATGATGTGGTAGCCCGCGTCGACGTACACGACGCTGCCCGTGATCCCGCGCGAGTGCGGACCGCACAGGAACGCACACGCGTTGCCGACTTCCTCGGCGGTGACGTTGCGGCGCAGCGGTGAGTGCTCGGCGATGTGGTCGAGGATCTCGCTGAAGCCCGCCACGCCCGATGCCGACAGCGTGCGGATCGGGCCGGCGCTGATCGCGTTGATCCGGATGCCGCGCGGACCGAGATCGTGCGCGAGATAGCGAACGCTGGCTTCGAGCGCCGCCTTCGCGATGCCCATGACGTTGTAATTTTGCACGACGCGCTCGCCGCCGATGTAGGTGAGCGTCACGATCGTTCCTTCACGCCCTTCCATCAGCGGCAGCGCGCCGCGCGTGATCGCGGTCAGCGAGTAGGCCGACACCTCGTGGGCCAGCATGTAGCCGTCCTTCGTGGTGTTGAAGAAGTCCCCTTGCAGCTCTTCGCGCTTCGCGAACGCCACCGCGTGAACGACGGTGTCGAGATGCCCGAGCTCGTCCTTGAGCATGCGGAACACGGCGTCGATCGTCTCGGGTTGCGTGACGTCGCACGGCAGCACGAGCGCATCCGGCATCTCGCTGGCCAGTTCGCGCACGCTCTTCTCCATGCGCTCGCCCATGTACGTGAACGCGAGTCGCATGCCTTGTCGGGCGAGGGACTGAGCGCAGCCCCAAGCGATCGAGCGTTTGTTCGCCACGCCGAAGATGACGCCGGTCTTGCCTGTGAGGAGCTTGTCCAAGGGAATTCCGTGGTCTGGGGTTTCGAAGGGCTCGCCGCCGCGGAGGCGAACGGCGACTCGTGATCGACGCCAGTCGTCGGCGCGGCTCGGATCCTAGCAATCGGGGTTGTCCGATCGGAGTGCGCGCCGCTCCGTGAAGTGGGGAATTGAGACGTTCGAACTGGCGCGCGCCGATGCGTACCGGAAACGGTGCTCCCTCCGGTTTTGGCCCCCAGCGACCCGCTGGCGCGCCATTCGGCGCGTGCGAGAGCATGTCGAGCCGCGCGCAGCAGCACCCGGAATCTCGAACTCACAGTAGACTCCGCTCCGATTCACCGTCGCTCGCATTCGACGGCGTCGTCTTCGGTCCGTTCCAACACGATCTCGCTTGCGTGCCGCCCGGCCGGCAC
>JANOFY010000542.1:0-2700 GCA_031413895.1 Planctomycetota bacterium
TGTGCCGTCGTGTCCGTCGGTGGCTTCGCGCAGCTTGTCGGCTTCGACCTTCGCGAGAGCGGCCGCGTTGCGCGCGGGATCGTTCTTGATCGGGATCTGCGCCGCCATGCCGCCCATCGCGTGCACACCGCGGCGGTGGCAGGTCTGGATGAGCAGCAAGCTGTAGCTGCGCAGGAAGTGCTCCGTCATCGTCACGCGCGCGCGGTCGGGCAGGACGAAGCCTTCGTGAGCTTGGAACTTCTTGATGAAGCTGAAGATGTAGTCCCAGCGGCCGCAGTTGAGACCGGCCGAGTGCTCGCGCAGCTCGTACAGGATCTCGTCCATCTCGAAGGCGGCGAGGATCGTCTCGATCAGGACGGTCGCCTTGATCGTGCCCGCGCGCAGACCGAGTTCCTGCTGCGCGAGCAGGAACACGTCGTTCCAAAGACGCGCCTCGAGATGGCTCTCCATCTTGGGCAGGTAGAAGTAGGGAGCCGTCTTGCGCGCGACGAGATCCTTGGCGTTGTGGAAGAAGTACAGCGCGAAGTCGAAAAGGGCCGCCGACACCGGCGCGCCGTCGACGGTCACGTGTCGCTCGACGAGGTGCCAGCCGCGCGGCCGGACCAGCAGCACCGCCGTCTTGTCGCCCAGACGGTAGAGCTTGCCGTTCTCGATGTTCGTGTACGTGATCGTGCGGCGGACCGCGTCGCGCAGGTTCACCTGGCCCTGGATCACGTTCTCCCACGTCGGAGCGTTCGAGTCCTCGAAGTCCGCCATGAAGACGTTCGCGCCCGAGTTCAGCGCGTTGATGACCATCTTCCGCTCGACGGGGCCCGTGATCTCGACACGGCGGTCGAGCAGATCTTGGGGAAGTGGCGCGACCTTCCAATCGCCCGCGCGCACTTCGGCGGTCTCGGGCAAGAACTTCGGGAACACGCCGCGATCGATTTCGGCTTGCACGCGCGTGCGGCGCTCGAGGAGCGCGCGGCGTTCGGGCTCGAAGCGCCGCACGAGGCGCGCGAGGAAATCGAGGGCTTCGCGGGTGAGAACCGTGTCCGAAGCCGCGTCGCGTGCTCCCAGAACCTGAACTCCCGGCGGTGAATCGACGATGGTGCGAGACGTCATGAGGGCGTTGCGTGCGACCCGTCCGAAGCAGGAGTTCCCCAACTCCCGCGCTGCCACCCCAAGAGAACCCCAAGATCTCGGGTCAGGCAAACGGGAGATGCGAATTGCGCGCGGGTCGCGCGGCGTTGCTCAATAGTCTCCGCGAGTTCGAATCTCGCTAGACAGTTTCCAGGAGAAACCCCGTTCGCTGCGCGGCCCGCAAGAGTTTCCGGGAGCGCTCGCGAACTCAGACGACTTGGCCCTGGTCGCTGAATTGAAGCGTGTGCAGCCGCGCGTAGATCCCGTTCTGCGCGAGCAGCTCGTCGTGCGTGCCGCGCTCGCGCAGCCGGCCACGGTGCATGACCAGGATCTGGTCGGCGTGTCGGACGGTCGACAGCCGGTGCGCGACCACGAGCGCCGAGCGGCCGGAGAGAAGCTCGCGCGTGGCGGCTTCGATGCGCGCTTCCGTGGCCGAGTCGACGCTCGCCGTGGCCTCGTCGAGGATGACGATGTCCGGCCGGCCCGCGAGCGAGCGCGCGATCGCGAGCAGCTGGCGCTCGCCGGTCGAGAACGTCATGCCCCGCTCCGCGACGGGGTGGTGGATCCCGCCCGACAGGCGCGCGATGAGCTCGTCGGCGCGGCTGGCCTCGAGCGCGAGCTCGAGCGACTCCTCGTCGACCTCGGGCCGGTCCATCACGAGGTTCTCGTGGACGGTGCCGGCGAACAGGAAGTCCTCCTGGAGCACCAGCCCGAATCGTCGACGCAACGCGGCGAGCGGAATCTCGCGCAGGTCGATCCCGTCGATCGTGATGCGGCCGGAGGTCGGGTCGTAGAAGCGCAGCAGCAAGTTGACGAGCGTCGACTTGCCCGCGCCCGTCGCGCCGACGACGGCGACGGTTCTTCCGGGCGGGATCTCGAAGCTGACGTCGTGCAGGACCTCGACGCTGCCTTCGTAGGCGAACGAGACATGTTCGAAGCGCACGTGCCCGGCGGTTCGCGGCAAGTCGCCGGCGAGATCGGTGCGCGGGGCATCGTGGATCTTCGGCTGCGTGTCCAGGACGTCGAAGATGCGCTCCGCGGAAGCGAACGCGCTCTGCAAGATGTTGTAGCGCTCGCCGAGCTCGCGGATCGGGCTGACGAGCATCGCGACGTAGAACCAGAACTGCACGAACTCGCCGTACGACAGCTCGCCGCGTGTGATCGAGAGTCCGCCGACCCACAGCGTCGAACCTTGGATCGCGCTGACGACGAAGTCGATCACGGGGAAGAACAGCGCGAAGAGCAGGATCGTGCGCAGGTTGGCCTTGAGGTAGTCGGAGAGCAGTCCCCCGAAGCGCGCGGAGACTTGGCGCTCGCGGCGAAAAACCTGGACGACGCGGAAGCCTTGCAGCACTTCCTGGAGGTAGCCATTGAGACGCGCGAGGCGCGCACGCACGGCGCGGTGCGCATTGCGCGCGCCGCCGCGGAAGATGAGGCTCGTGCCGATGAGGAACGGCGTGCCGGCCGCGACGACGAGCGCGAGCTGCCAGTCGAGCCAGAACAGGAACGCGAGCAGGAGCACGACCTTCGTCAGGTCGAAGAGCAGCGTGATGATGCCCGACGTGAACATCTCGTTCA
>JANOFY010000543.1:0-6836 GCA_031413895.1 Planctomycetota bacterium
CGCGCACGAAGACGTCTTGTATTTGGTTCGTGTCGAACGGAACGAGGTTGCTCGCTGAGCTGACGAACACGACGTAACGGTTGTCCGCGGAGAACGAGCAGCCGCTCGCGTTGCCGAATGCGCCGCCCGTGGAGCTGTGGCCGTTGCCGGGATCTCCCAAGGATCCGACGTTCAAGTTCGATGTCTGGCCGGTGTGTCGATCGTGGAGGAACACGTCGACCCAGGCGCTGTCCCCGGGCACCAGGTTGTTCGCCGGGCTCATGAACACGACGTAGCGGCCGTCGGACGAGATCGACGGCCACTGCGAGATGTCGTTCGCCTGCACGCCCGCGGAGTCGACGCTGACGCGCTCCGTCGATTGCGCTCGGGCGATGCCGGCCAGGATCGAACCCATCGACAGTGCCAGAGTGATCGATCGCATCGCGTGCTCCCCCAGAACCTATGGGCTGGACGGCTCCAGCTTCCCACCGATCCACCGCAGCCGCAATCGGTCGCGTGCGATGAGTGACTCCTCTGCGAGCGTCTCGGCCGGCTGACCGCGCCGCTGCACGGTGATCGACGCCGCGCGCTCGCCGCCGAGTCCGACGTGCACTGCCGGATCGCACTGGCCGAGGTACGACGGCGCCGGTCCCGCTTCGCGCACGATCGAGCGTCCGCCGGAGGTCTTCACCACGACGCGCGCGCCGAGCGGAAGGTCCGTGATCGTGATCGAACGACCGCTCCCGCGTGTGTTCTCGAGCACGAGCGCGCGCGCGCCGCACTGCGTCAGCACGAGATCGGGATCGCCGTCGCCGTCGAGATCGCCCGACAAGAGGCCGCGTCCGACGAACGGTGCGGCCGTCAACGCACCACCGATGTTCGAAATGTCCGTGAAGTGTCCGCGTCCGTCGTTCTCGTACAAGAGCGCGCGCTGCGCGAACGTCTTCGCGTCGTGGTACAGCGCGATGTTGTCGATGATGTGCCCGTTCGCGATCGCGAGGTCGAGATCTCCGTCCTCGTCGAAGTCAGAGAGCACCGTTCCGAAACCGACGGGCAAGCGCGTCGCGAGCTCGAGTCCGTGCTGCAACGTCGTGTCCTCGAAGAGCCCGCCGCCCTTGTTCTCGTACAGCGTGTCCGACTCGTCGTCGAAGCCGGTCACGAAGAGATCGAGGTCGAGATCGCCGTCGATGTCGCCCGCTGCGAGTCCCATGCTGGCTTCCGTGCGTCCGTATCGATCGACGCCGGTGCCCGATTCGAGCGTGGCATCCTCGAACGTTCCGTCGCCGCGGTTCTTCCACAGGCGGTTCTCGGTGCTGTCGTTCGCGACGTAGAGATCGAGATCGAGATCGCCATCGACGTCGGTCGCGATCGCGCACAGCCCCTTGCCGGTGGCATCGTCGAGGCCGGCCGAGATCGTCGCGTCCTCGAACGTTCCGTCGCCGCGGTTCTTCCAGAAGTGGTCCGGCAGAGCCTTGTACTGATCGGGGTGGCAGTACGAGCGATAGCCCGGCTTGCGGTCACCGCACCATTCGGGCTGCGCGAGATCGACCTCGACGTAGCCCGTGACGAACAGATCGAGGTCGCCGTCGTCGTCCGGATCGAAGAACGCGGCGCCCGTCGTCCAACTCTCGTCGACGATGCCCGACGCGCGCGTCACGTCGCGAAAGCGCGCGTGTCCGTCGCCGGTGAGCAGCACGTCCGCACCCAGGTTCGTGAGATAGAAGTCGACATGACCGTCGCCGTTGGCGTCACCCTGCGCGACGCCCATGCCGTAGTGGGTGTCGGCCGCGTCGCCGCTCTCCGCGGTCGCATCGCGGAAGCGCGCGTGCCCGTCGTTCACGAAGAGCCGATTCGTGGGCAGCTTGCCGGGCGGCTCGCGAAACGTGCCGGCGCGCAGACCCGGAAGCCGCATCGGCCCGCTCTGGACCAAGTAGAGATCCAGATCGCCGTCCTCGTCGACGTCCACGAGCGCGCCGCCGCCGCCCATCGTCTCCGGCAAGTTCTTGTCGACGGTGAAGCCCGCGTCGTGCACGAAGTCGACATTCGCCGCCGCCGTGATGTCGCGGAACCAAGCGCCCGCCGTGCCCGAGCCTGGCGCGACGACGACTCCCGAGGTCTCGTCGCGGCACGCGCCGAGGAGGAGGGTTGCGAGCAGCAGCCGGTGCACGGCTGCACCTGCGGTGCGCGGCGGCTCGTCGTGCGATCGGCCGCGCCGGCCGGTGCCGGGCGTCTCCAAGGCCGGCATTCGTTCAGCGAACGCGCGCGAGCGCATCCCCAGTCCAGCGGAAGAGCGATCGATCCAGCGCGTCGTCCGCGGCGAACTTCAGGACTACCGGCTCAGCCTGCGAACGCTGGATCGAGATGGAACGGAGCCGATCGCTCCCGAGCCCGACGTGAACGTCGGGGTCGCACTGGTTCATGTACGAAGGTGCGGGTCCCGACTCGCGCAGGAGATTGCGTCCACTGGCGGTCGTGACGACGACGCGCGTTCCAACCGGCAGGCCGGCGATCGTGATCGAACGGCCGCCTGTGCGCGTGTTCTCGAGAATTACCGCGCGCGCCCCGCACTGGGTCAGCACGAGATCAGGATCGCCGTCTCCATCGAGATCGCCGGACAAGAGTCCGCGTCCGACGAACGGCGTCGAAGTCAGCGCGCCGCCGACCCCTGACACGTTCGTGAACCGTCCTCGTCCATCGTTCTCGAACAGCAATGCGCGCTGCGCGAACGTCTTCGAGTCCTCGTACAGGTCGATGTTGTCGATGATGTGTCCGTTCGCGACCGCGAGATCGAGGTCTCCGTCCGAGTCGAAGTCGGAAAATACCGCTCCGAAGCCGACCGGTAGCCGCGTGTCGAGCTCGAGGCCGTGCTGCACGGTGGTGTCTTCGAAGATTCCGCCGCCCTTGTTCTCGTACAGCGTGTCCGACTCGTCGTTGAATCCCGTCACGAAGAGATCGATATCGAGATCCCCGTCGATGTCGCCCGCTGCGAGGCCCATGCTCCCCTCGGCGCGCCCGTAGCGATCGAGACCGGTACCCGATTCGAGCGTCGCATCCTCGAAAGTCGCGTCACCACGGTTCCTCCACAGCCGGTTCTCGCTGGTGTCGTTGGCGACGTACAGATCGAGGTCGAGATCGCCGTCGACGTCGGTTGCGATCGCGCACAGGCCCTTGCCCGTGGCCTCGGCCAGACCGGACGCCACGGTCGCGTCCTCGAACGTTCCGTCGCCGCGGTTCTTCCAGAAGTGGTCCGGCAGCGCTTCGTATTGCTCGGGGTGACAGAAGGAGCGCCAACCCGGTTTGCGATCGCCGCACCACACGGGGCTCCCGAGATCGACCTCGACATAGCCGGTGACGAAGAGGTCGAGGTCGCCATCGTCGTCCGCGTCGAAGAACACCGCGCCGGTCGTCCAACTCTCATCGACGATGCCCGATGCATGCGTGACGTCGCGAAACCGCGCCCGCCCGTCGCCCGCGAGGAGCACATCGGCGCCGAGGTTCGTCAGGTAGAAATCGATGTGACCGTCGCCATCGGCGTCGCCTTGGGCGACGCCCATGCCGTAGTGCGTGTCGGCCGCAGCGCCGCTCGCGGCCGTCGCATCGCGAAAATGCGCGCGCCCGTCGTTCAGGAACATCTGGTTCGTCGGTAGCGTGCCGGCGGGTTCGCGAAACGTGCCTGGACGTGGCCCCGGGAGTCGCATGGGGCCGCTCTGGATCAGGTACAGGTCGAGGTCTCCATCCTCGTCGACATCGGCCAGCGCCCCGCCGCCGCCCATCGTCTCGGGCAGGTGCTTCTCGGCTGTGTACCCGGCGTCGTGCACGAAATCGACGCCCGACGCCGCGGTGATGTCGCGGAACCACGCGTCGCGTGCGTCGGAGTCCAGCGCGACAACTCCCTGCTTCTCTTCTTGGCACGCCCCGAGCCATGCGAGCGCGAGCACCGACGCTCGCCGATTCACTCTTTCACCCGCTCGATCTTCTGCCGGATCTTGGGGTCCTCCGGCCGCAGCGCCAGCGCCCGCGTGTAGAGCGCGAGCGCCTCCTTGGGTCGCGACAGACCGTGCTGCAGATCGCCGGCGCGCACATAGAGACGCGCATCCGGGCAGCGCTCTGCGGTCGTGACCAAGAGCTCGATCGCCTTCTCCGGATCGTTCCGATCCTCGGCGAAGAGGCGCGCGTGCCGCAGTGCGTTGGGCACGAGCTCGGGACACTTCGCGAGCTGTGCCGCGGTGCGGTACGCGTTCTCGGCACGCTCGAGTCGACCGAGCTCGCGCTCGGCGTCGGCGAGCGCCGTGTGGTTCGGTGCGTGGGTGGGCGCCAGGTCGATGCTGCGGCGCGCGAACTCGAGCCGATCGAGACGCGGCAGGAGTTCGCGATGGCGCTGAAGCACGGCCAGGCCTTCAGCGCGCGCGCCGCTCGCGACCAGTGCGCGGCCGAGCCCGAAGAGCGTCTCGCCGTTCCACGGGTCGGCTTCGACGGCGAGACGAAAGGCCAGCGCCGCGTCGGCGGGTTGCGACACGCGCATGAGCCGGCGGCCCTCGCAGGCGAGGACGCGCGCGTCGTCACGCATCTTTCCGGCGCGCGCCTCCTTCAACTCTGCGTCGCATTCCGTGAAACGACCGAGCGCCTCGAGCGCGTCGATGCGCATCAGCGCTTCGCCGATATCGTCCTTCTCGAGGTACGTGAGCGTGTTCGTGTAGTCCCCGACGCGGAAGAGTGCCAGCGCACGCAGCGCACGCACCTCGTCGCCGAGTGATTTCATGTGCTCGAGCGCGGCGACGTAGCGGTGCACGGCGACCTCGTACTGTACGAGGTCGCGCCGCAGGGCTGGATCGTCAGGACGCCGCTCGACCTCGGCGGCCAGCGCATCGATGGCTTCCGTGCGTGCGCCCGCGTTCCACAGTTGTCGCCAATCGGCGACTTGGAGGAGCGTGGCGAGCGCGAGCGCGAAGAGTTGCATCACGATCTCCCCATGAAGCAGCGCGCGAGCGTCAGATCCTGATCGCTGTACGAATCACCGCGCCGCTCGCCGTAGAGTAGCTCGGGCCGGCCGTTCGTGTGGAAGAAGCGCAGCCGACAGAAGGTCTGACCGTCTTCGATAAGGAACGGCACGTCGTGCGCGCGCACTTCGAGCACTGCGGGCGTGCCGCCCGGGAGCGGCCGGCCCGCGACATCCTCGCGCCAACCGAATCCGCTGTCGAAGAACCCCGCGTAGTTGCTGCGCAGCTCCCCAAGTCCCAGGTCGACCGCTTGCATCTCGGCGGCGAGCTCGGGCGGGATGCGGATCCGTTCGCGGCTGGCGAACACGAAGAAGCTCTCGGGCTCGAGGATCGCGCGCCCGCCGTGCGCGTGCACCGGATGGAAGTAGTCGCGCGGATCGTGCGCTCCAGCGCGGCCGAACTCGACGACGCCCGTGTGCGCGGCGGCGCGCCATCCAGACGGATCGCGGCCTTTCAAGCCGACGCGCAGCACGAGGCTGCCGGTTCCGTCGAGCTCGACCTCGGAGCGCGCGAGTGGACGATCGCCGTCGAAGGCGAGCGGCGTTTTCTCCCACACGCTTTCCAGCTCCGCCGCGTTGAGCGCCGCATCGCCGCGCGCAAGCCGCATCTGGCACAGTCGATCGCCGCGCCGCACGCGCACTGGAAACGACAGCGGCGCGATCTCGAGCCACAGGCGGCCCGCGTATCCCGCGGGCGTCTCGTCGAAGCGCGCGTGACCGTCGCACAAGACGCGCGTGAAGATGTCGCAGCGTCCGGTCGAGCTGCGCGGATTGAATCGCGCGCGCGTGTCGCCGGGGAGCGCGAGCTCCTCTTCGAGCGGCACGAGATAAAGGAGGCCGCGCTCGAGGACCGCGCCTTCGCCTTCGAGGGACTGCTGCGCGATCGCGAGCTCGGCGAGACGGCTCTCGACGCTCGCGCGGCCGGGGAGAAACCCGGCGCGGATGCGCCACGCGATCGGACCGAGCCGCAAGTCGAGGCTGGTCGGTTGAACCTGCTCGGGTGTCGGAGCCGGAGCGCCCGGCGCCGATCGAATCGCGCGCCCGAACTCGACGGCGAGGTCGCGGTCGACGAGCAAGTGACCGCGTGAAGGTGGGGGTGAGGCGCTGACGGGGTCCATCGCTCGCGCGGCCGATCGTAACGGGAGCCACGCGACGCCACGAGCATGCGCTCGCGGTGGTCCGGACGCGCGGCGCTCTGTACACTCCCGCCCCGCTTTTCTCCGGCTCCAGCTGACGCGCGGGGCTCACGCGCGGGCTCCCGCACGATCGCATGAAGATTCACGAGTTCCAGGCCAAGCAGATCTTCCGCCGCTTCGGCCTTCCCGTCCCGGACGGACGCGAGTGCGCGAGCGTCGAGGAGGCCGTCGCGGCATTCGAGGCACTGAAAGTCCCGGTCGCGGTGGTCAAGGCGCAGATCCACGCCGGCGGTCGCGGCAAGGCGGGCGGCGTGAAGCTCGTGCGCAGCGCCGAGGAAACGCGTGCCGCCGCGAGCGCGATCCTCGGGAAGCAGCTCGTCACGCACCAGACCGGTCCCGGCGGACAGCTCGTGCGGCGTCTGTGGGTGGAGAAGGGCAGCGACATCGCGAAGGAGTTCTATCTCGCGGTTGCGATCGATCGCGAGCTGAAGAAGCCCGTGATCATGGCGTCCTCCGAAGGCGGGATGGACATCGAAGAGGTCGCGCAGCACTCGCCGCAGAAGATCCTCCGCGCGCCGTTTTCGCCGACGACGGGGCTCTCCATGCCCGAAGCGCAGCGGCTCGCGCGCGGCATCGGCATCCGGCCCGGCCTCGCCGCTCACCAACTATGCCTTGATGCACGCGCTGCCGCGCATCGCCGAGCAGAGCGCCGATCATGGCTTCTT
>JANOFY010000544.1:0-4004 GCA_031413895.1 Planctomycetota bacterium
CGATGTCGGCTCGGCGAAAGCTCTCCGCATCGATGGGGAACGACGCGGACTCGATCCTCGTGATTCGTCCGTCGCGGTCGCGATCGGCCGCCGACCAGATCGTGAGCGCTCGCGCGAGAGTGCCCGCGCCACGACCTCGCGCAAGCACGGGCGAGATCACGACCGCGCACACGAGGACCGTCAGAACTCGCCGAAACGACATGGAGCGGACGCCGCGACTGCCCGCGCGGCGCGCGCCGCCAGCGAGCGGCGTGCCTGCGCGAACTCCTTCCGGTGGAGATCGCTAAGCAAAGCGAGTCGGGCGGGTTAGGCGGAGTCCGCGCGGCGTGCGCCGCTGCCAGGCGGCCTACTCGGGAGACAAAGGAGCGACGTGAGTTCCGTCGACCGGCTACCGAATCGCCGCACGAGAGCCTAACTTCTCGACCACATGGTCGACCTCCGCTCCGCCCACCGCTCGCTCGGAAAACGCTCGTGAGCGGCGTCGTTCTCGGCATCGAGTCGTCGTGCGACGAAACCGCGGCCACCGTCGTACGCGGCGGCCGCGAGATCCTCTCCTCGGTCGTGCACAGCCAAGCGGCGCTCCACGCAGCCTACGGCGGCGTCGTGCCCGAGATCGCGGGCCGCTCGCACCTCAGCGAGATCATGCCGGTCGTCGATCGTGCGCTCGACGACGCGCAGCTGACTCTGGACGACGTCGACGCGATCGCCGTGACGTGCCGACCGGGTCTCATCGGTTCGCTGCTCGTCGGCGTGTCGGTCGCGAAGTCGCTCGCGCTGACGCGCAACTTGCCTCTCATCGGCGTGCACCACATCGAAGCTCACGTGTACGCGGCGTCGATGGAGCAACCCGAAGGCGTCTACCCGTGCGTCGCGCTCGTCGTGTCCGGCGGCCACAGCGCGCTCTACCGCGCCGACAGCGCGCTCGAGCTGCGTCTCCTCGGTTCGACGCTGGACGACGCCGCCGGAGAAGCCTTCGACAAGGTCGCGCACATCCTGGGGCTCGGATATCCCGGCGGACCGGCGGTGTCGAAGCTCGCGCAGGCAGGCAATCCGCGCGCGATCACGTTTCCGCGCTACCGATCGCGCGGGAACACGCCGGGTTTTTCGTTCAGCGGCATCAAGACGGCGGTGCTGTACCACGTGCGCGGACAGGATGCGCTCGCCGCGACTCCGCCCGCCGAGCTGATCGCGGACCGTGCTGATGTCGCCGCGTCTTTCGAGCAAGCGGTCGTCGACGTGCTCGTCGAGGAAACGCTCGCGACCGCCCGTGCCGAGGGGCTCTCGACGATCCTCGTCGCCGGTGGAGTGGCGTGCAATCGCGTCCTGCGGCGCGACATGGTCGCGCGCGCCGAGCGCGACGGCCGGCGGGCCATCTTTCCCTCGCCCGCGTACTGCACCGACAACGCCGCGATGATCGCGGGGCTCGGCTATCCCATGTGGCAAGCCGGACGGACCGCCAGCCTCGAGCTCGACGCGCTGGCGCGCTGAGCAGCTCGGTGCGGCGCACCCGAGCCGCGCGCGCCGGCCCCGCGCACAACGAGGGGCGCGTAACGTCGCCGAGAAAGCGCTCTCCGCCCGGCGGTTGGCAGGGTCAGCCTGCGCCCGAGTTCGTGTAGACTCTTCGCCCGCTTGGGCAAAAGCACGCTGCGCGAGACACTAGAAGGAGTGCGCACGGGCCGTCTCTCCGTCGACGACGGCCTGCGCGCGCTGCGCGATTTCCCCGTCAAGGACCTCGGCCACACGCAGCTCGACACGCATCGGGAGCTGCGCTGCGGCGACGCGGAGGTCGTTTACGGCGCCGGCAAACGCCCCGTCGAGATCCTCGAGATCGCACGCGCGGTGCTCGAGCACCACGACCGCTTGCTCGTGACGCGCGCATCGGACGAAGCGGCCGCGCTCGTCACGAAGGAGATCCCGCGCGCGAAGTGGCGCCCGGTGTCGCGAACGATCACCGTCGAACCGCCGGACGGGTGCGAGGAGACAGGCCTGGTGCTCGTCGTCAGCGCCGGAACGTCCGACCGATCGGTCGCAGAAGAAGCGACGGTCACGGCGCAACTCTTCGGCGCACGCGTCGAGGAGCTCTCGGACGTCGGCGTCGCCGGCATCCATCGCTTGTTGGCGCACACGGAGCGACTCCGCGCAGCCGAGGCGCTCGTCGTCGTCGCCGGGATGGAAGGCGCGCTCCCGAGCGTGGTCGGCGGCCTCGTGGATCGCCCCGTGATCGCGGTGCCGACGTCCGTCGGTTACGGCGCGTCGTTCGGCGGGCTCGCGGCGCTCCTCGCGATGCTGAACTCGTGCGCGAGCGGCATCGCGGTCGTGAACATCGACAATGGTTTCGGAGCGGGCTACATGGCGGCGCTGATCAATCGCCGCGCAAGGATCGAAGCACGATGAGCGAACGAAAAGCGTGGATCGCGTTGGAGAACGGGCTCGTGCTCGAAGGCCGCTCCGTCGGAGCGGAGGGCGAAGCCGGCGGCGATCTCGTGTTCAACACCGCGATGACGGGCTACCACGAGATCCTGACGGACCCGTCGTACGCCGGGCAGGTCGTGATCATGACCTATCCGTTGATCGGCAATTACGGCATCGCCGAAGAAGACGCCGAGAGCTCGCGCGGCTGGGCCGAAGCGTTCGTGATGCGCGAGATGTCGCTGCTCGCGAGCAACCACCGCGCGACGAAGTCCTTGCCGGACTGGCTCGTCGAACAGAAGGTCGTGGCGATCGACGGTGTCGATACGCGGATGCTCACGCGGCAGGTCCGCACCGGCGGCTCGCTGCGCTGCGTCGTGTCGACACTCGGCGGCGACCATGCGTCGCTCGTCGCGAAGGCGCGCGCGATGCCGTCGACCGACGACCGCGATCTGACGCAGGGAGTTACGTGCAAGGAACCCTTCCGCTGGTTCGACAAGTACGACGAGTCGTACCCGGATTGGATCCCGTCGGCGCTCGCCGAGAAACCGATCCGCTGCGTCGCCTACGACTTCGGCGCCAAGCGCAACATCCTGCGCAGCCTCGTGCACTGCGGCTTCGACGTGACCGTCGTGCCCTCGAGCACGAGCGCCGACGACATCTTGGGAATGGACACCGAGGCCGTGTTCCTGTCGAACGGTCCGGGAGATCCCGCGGCCGTGCGCCCGGCGATCGACGCCGTGTCGAAGCTCGTCGGCAAGAAGCCGATCTTCGGCATCTGCCTCGGTCACCAGATCCTGTCGATCGTGCTCGGCGCGAAGACGCACAAGATGCTGTACGGGCACCACGGCGCGAATCATCCAGTGCGCGACATCACGACCGGTCGCGTGGAGATCACGTCGCAGAACCACTCGTTCGCGGTCGACCCCGCGTCGCTGCCGAAGGACGTCGAGCTCACGCATATCAACCTCAACGACCAAACGGTCGAGGGCATGCGCCACAAGAAGGCGCCGGTGTTCAGCGTGCAGTACCACCCCGAGGCCGCGCCGGGCCCGCTCGATTCGTCGCACCTGTTCCAGCGGTTCCGGCAGTTGGTGCGGAGCTAGTCGCAACGCGACGGAGCGGAAGGTCGCAGGCCAGGCGAGGCCCGGCACCTCACACCGCGTGGACGAGTCACTTCGACGTCAAGTCGAGGTCGTAGCGCGTCGTTCTGCCAGCGACGACGTTACAGCTCCATTCGATCGGCTCGGTGACTTCCGTCGACGAGAACTGCGTCGACGCCGTGTCGATTTCGGTCGCTCGCGCGAGGACCTGCCATCGACCGGGTGACAAGCCTTCGAAGCGAAAGAGTCCGTTCGGTCCGGCGCGCGTCGTGCGCGGCAAGCCGTCGCCGTGATTGATCGCGACGATCTGGCCTTCGGCATCCGCGCCTCCAGATAGCAGCACGTGGCCTTCAATCGCGCCGCCCTTGGTGAGCGCGACGTCGAAGCTCGCATCGGCGCCGAGCCGCGCCACGTCGATCGGGCCGATCTCACCCGCGACCCACTCGCCAGCCGTGACGCGGATCCAGAACGCGCCGTCGAGGTCGCAGACGA
>JANOFY010000545.1:0-1513 GCA_031413895.1 Planctomycetota bacterium
GGCTGAGCTTCAAGCCTTCGGCAACGCAAAGGCCATGCTCGTCGACCGGCACCGGCACCAGGTCGGCTCCTGCGGCGATCAGGCTGTTGCGCGCGCCGATCGCGCCCGGGTTCTCGAACCAGACCTTGTCGCCGGGGTCGATGTGCGCCGACCGAAGCGAACGCGCACCCCCATTTCTCCTGCGCGACGGGCTCGAGATCGCCATCGTGCACAACGGCATCGTCGAGAACCACGAGTCGATCCGCGCACGCATGAAGGCGCAGGGCTACCGCTTCAGTTCGGAAACCGACACCGAAGTGATGGCGCACCACGTGCATTCGCTGGTGGCGAAAGGCACGACGCTGTTCAAGGCGGTCGGCACAGCGAGCCGTGAGTGGGAAGGCGCCTACGCGGTGGGCTTCATCTCCAGCCGCGAGCCCGGCGTGGTGGTGGGCGCGCGCAAGGGCTCACCGCTGCTCGTGGGCCAGGGCCAGGGCGAGAACTTCCTCGCATCCGATGCGAGCGCGCTCATCGCCAGGACGCGCAACGTGGTCTACCTCGAAGAAGGCGACACGGTCGAAGTGCGTTCCGGCGGCGTGATGGTCTGCGACCGCAACGGGCGCCGCGTCGAGCGCCAGGTCACAGTGAGCCGGCTCGATGCCGGCGCGGTCGAGCGCGGACCGTACGCGCACTACATGCAGAAGGAAATCTTCGAGCAGCCGGGCGCGGTCGCGAACACGCTCGAGATGGTGGCCAACGCGCGCGCGCGCTGCAGGCCAACCTGTTCGGTGCGGGGGCGGATAAAATATTCAAGAAAATCAAAGGGATACTGATACTAGCCTGCGGCACCAGCTATCACGCGGGACTGGTTGCGCGCTACTGGCTGGAGGCGATCGCGGGTCTGCCCGCCACGGTCGAGATCGCGAGCGAGTACCGCTACCGCAAGCCGGTCACGATGCCCGGCACGCTGGTAGTGACGATCTCGCAGTCGGGCGAGACGGCGGACACGATCGCCGCGCTGAAGCACGCGCAGGCGAGCGGGCTCGCTGACACGCTGACGATCTGCAACGCGCCCGAATCCTCGCTCATGCGCCAATCCAAGCTGCGTTTTCTCACGCGTGCCGGCCCGGAGATCGGCGTCGCCTCGACCAAGGCATTCACCACGCAACTCGCCGCGCTGTTCGTCCTGACGCTGGTGCTGGCCAAGCTCCACAAGCGATTGTCCGGTGCGCGGGAGAAGGAGCTGATCGAGCAACTGCGCCACCTGCCCGGCGCAATGGAGGCGGTGCTCTCGGTCGAGCCGCAACTGCGCGTCTGGGCGGACCGCTTCCAGAAGAAGCAACACGCACTCTTCCTCGGCCGCGGCGTGCATTTCCCGATCGCGATGGAGGGAGCTTTGAAGCTGAAAGAGATCTCCTACATCCACGCCGAGGCCTACGCCGCCGGGGAGTTGAAGCATGGGCCGCTCGCGCTGGTGGACGCCGACATGCCGGTCGTCACGGTCGCGCCCAACGACCAGTTGCTGGAAAAATTG
>JANOFY010000546.1:0-2988 GCA_031413895.1 Planctomycetota bacterium
TGCGCCGCGAAATGTGGGAGCGCCATCCTTTCCCGCGCACGTGGTTCGGCGAAGACGTGTTGATGGCGCGCGGGATCTTGGAAGCGGGCTACTCGATCGTGTACGACCCCGAATCCGTCGTCGAGCACAGCCACGACTACGACGAGCGCGAGATGTTCGAGCGCGGCAAGCTCGACGGGCGCTTCAACGCCGAGTGGGTCGATCGCATCACGGTCGGACCGAGAGGCGACGCGCGGGCGCTCGCGGCGCCCGCGGTCGAACGCGACCGCGCGGCGCTCGGCGCGGCGCAACTCGATCCCGCGGAACGCGAGCGGCAATCGGCCCACGCGGCGCGACTGCGCACGGCGTTGTTCGAGGGGATGTACGAAGGCAGCCAGGTACGCGCTCGCCAGGGCGGCACGCGCATGCTCGACCGCACGCAGCTCTCGATCTTGTACGTGGTGCACGGGTTCCCGCCCGACACGTGGGCCGGCACCGAGATCTACACGTACAACCTCGCGAGCGAGATGCAGCGCCGCGGGCACAAGGTCACGATCCTGACGCGCGTTCCCGCCGCGCAGAGCGTCGCGGACGGCGGTCCATCGGACTTCGCGATCGAGGACACGAACTTCCAAGGCCTGCGCGTCCTGCGCATGACGCACCGGCTCGAGCACAAGAGCCTGCGCGAGAGCTTTCGGCAGCCGCGCGCCGAGGCGGCGTTCCGCGCGCTGCTGCTTCGGGAACCGTTCGACGTCGTCCACTTCCAGCACTTGATCCATCTCTCGGCTGGCTTGGTCGAGGTCGCGCGCGAGCGGAACCTCGCGACGCTGATCACGTGCAACGACTACTGGGCGATCTGCTCGCGCGTGCAGATGATTCGCCCCGACGGCGTGCGCTGCGAGGAAAACATGCGCAGCGGCTGCTTCCTGTGCGTGAAGGAGCGCGGGCTCGCGCACATCCCGCGCATGAAGAAGCTCGACCGCGTCGCCGCGCCGCTGCTCGACGCGATGGCGGCGGGTTCCCGTCATGGACGCAAGCTCGGCGCCGGGCTCGCGCGACGCTGGGAGGGATTCGCGGAGATGCGCTCGCGGCACGAGTCGGTGACGAGCGCGTTCAAAGCGGCCGACCTCTTGATCGGGCCGAGTCGCTTTCTCCGCCAGAAGATGATCGACAGCGGCGGCTTCGACGAGCACACGTTCGTGTACTCCGACTACGGGATGCGCACCGACTACCTGAAGGCGCTCGAGAAGCGACCGGATCCGAAGGGCCGGATTCGATTCGGATTCGTGGGGTCGCTCGTGTGGTACAAGGGGGACGAAGTGATGCTGCGCGCCATGCGAGAGCTCGATCCGGCGCGCGCCGTGCTGCAGATCCACGGCGACTTCAAGCCCGAGAAGGATGCGCACCACGCGGAATTGAAGAAGCTCGCGGGCCCCGCGGTCGAGTTCTGCGGCCGCTTCGACAATTCGCGCCTGTCGGAGGTGTACTCGACGATCGACGTCTTGATCGTGCCGTCGATCTGGTACGAGAATTCGCCGCTGACGATCCACGAAGCGTTTCTGACGAACACGCCGGTCGTCGCGAGCGACATCGGCGGCATGGCGGAGCTCGTCACCGACGGCGTCGACGGGCTGCACTTCAAGACCGGCGACTCCGCGGATCTCGCGAAGAAGCTCCGACGGTTCGTCGACGAACCCGACCTGATCGAGCGCCTCTCGAAGTCGTGGATGCACGTGAAGTCGATCGAGGAGGACGGTGCGTCGACCGAGTACCGCTACCGCGCGCTCGTCTGTCGTCACGCGGCGCAATCGCCCGCGCGCGGAACGTCGACGCTGCTCGAATGGGCCGGCGTCGATTCGACGTCGCGCAGCGGACCGGTCGAAGAACAAGGCGTCGACACGCTGCTCCTGCGGCCCGGAAACACCGCGGCGGAGTACGCGATCGACGGCGCCGGCGGCGGGCTGCGCACGATCCGCATCGTGCAGAAGGCGCTGGGCAGCGAACCGCAAGTCGTGCTCGGCGGCCGCATCCTGGTCGACGGCCGCGAGGTGGCACGCCTTCCATTCGCCCAATCGCAGGGTCGCGATCAAGTGTTCACGCACGAGTTCGAAGTCGAGATCGCACACGGTGCGCGGCGACTGCGCCTCGAGTGCTTGCCGGCGGCCGGCGGACCCGCGACCCATCTGCGCATCCAGCGCGTCGCCGTGCTCGCGACCGAGAGCGCGGTCCCGATCGCTTCATGAGCGGCCCCGAGAAAACGACGGGCGGGCGCCAGAACGGTCCGCGCCGCTTGCGCAGCGACGCGCTCGAAGTCTCCCCGGATCTCGTCGTCGAGCCGGGTCCGCCGCTCGACGCGAAGAAGCTGCCGCGCGTGTCGATCGTCATCCTGAACCTGAACGGCAAGCACCACCTGCGCGGCTGCTTCGACAGCCTGCGCGCGCTCGACTATCCGGCCGACAAGCTGGAGGTGCTGCTCATCGACAACGCCTCGGTCGACGGCAGCGTGCAGGAGATGCGCGAGAACCACGGCTGGGTGCGGCTCTTCGTCAACGAGCGCAACGTCGGGTTCGCCGCCGGCTGCAATCAAGGCGCACACAGCGCGCGCTCTCCCGAAGTGCTCGTGTTCCTGAACAACGACATGCGCGTGGAGCCGTCGTGGCTGAAGGAGCTCGTGGGTCCCGTTGTCCGCCGCGAATGCCAGGCGACGACGTCGAAGATGCTCTCGTGGGACGGCAAGCGCATCAATTCGGCCGGTGGGGGGATGAACTTCCACGGCATGGGCGTGCAGCGCGGTTATATGGAAGAGCCGTCGCCCAGGTTCGACGTGCCCATAAAGACTTTGTTCGCGTGCGGCGGCGCGATGGCGATCGACGCGCGCGTGTTCGGCGAGGTGGGCGGGTTCGACGACGAGTTCTTCGCGTACTACGAGGACGTCGACCTCGGTTGGCGGATGTGGGTGATGGGGCACGAGTGTCACTACGTGCCGACGTCGGTGTGCTACCACCACCA
>JANOFY010000547.1:0-5822 GCA_031413895.1 Planctomycetota bacterium
CCGCCGTCCTCCGCAGCCCCGAGGCGCAGGACGGAACTCCGCCCACGAACGCGCCCGGATGTAGCTGCCGCGCTCGGCACCTCACGTCAGGCCGCGCGGCGCACGAGGACGGTTAGCTCGCAGTCCCCAAGGGTGACGCGCCCATCGGCGTGCACGATGGGCCCCTAGGTATGCACGGGCGCTGGGCTGGCCGTGGAGTTGCAGCGCGCGCGGTCGCCTCGGTCGCCGTGCTCGGCGGGATCGCGGCGACATTGCGGCGCTCACCGACCGAGCCAGCGGCCGGTCGGCGTTCGAGCCGGTGGAGAACTCACTTCAGGCCATAGCGCTCGAGCTTCTTGTACAGGTGGCTGCGCTGCATCCCGAGGCGCTCCGCCGTGCGCTTCACGTTGCCGCCGTTCTCCGCCAGCTTGGACTGGAAGAACAGCGCTTCACTCTGGTTCTTGAAGTCCTCGAACGTGTTCGCGTCGAACGGGTTCGCGCCCGGCACTGCGCCGCGTGAGCCGGCCAGTGCTGGGCCATTTTCCAGAAGTGTTTCGAGGTCGGCGCGCACGATGTCGGGACCTTGCGCGAACACGTCCGCGCCTTCTAACAAGTTCTTGAGCTGGCGCACGTTGCCTGGGTAGTCGAGTGATTTCAGCAGCGCGATCGCGTCGGATGCGAGGCCGCGCGCGGTGCGACCCGAACGCTGCGCGATCTCCGCTTGGAACGCACGTGCGAGCGCCGGCACGTCTTCCAGGCGTTCGCGCAGCGGCGGCAACCGCAGCGGTACGACGTTGAGCCGGTAGAAGAGGTCGAGACGGAACGACTTCTCCTCGACGGCTTGCGCGAGGTCCGCATTCGTCGCGGCGATCACGCGGATGTCGACCGGGATCGAGCGGCTGTCGCCGACGCGCGTGATCTCGTGCGTTTCGAGCGCGCGCAGCACCTTCGCCTGCGCGGCGAGCGGCATGTCGCCGATCTCGTCGAGGAACAGCGTTCCGCCGCTGGCGGATTCGAAGTGTCCGATGCGGCGTTCGTGCGCGCCCGTGAAGCTGCCCTTCTCGTGACCGAAGAGCTCCGACTCGATCAGCTCGTCGGGGATCGCCGCGCAGTTGACGGTGACGAACGGTCCGTCCGCGCGCGGCCCGGAAAGGTGCAGGTTGCGCGCGACGATCTCTTTTCCGGTGCCGTTCTCGCCGGTGATGAGCACGGCCGCCTCCGACGTCGAGACGAGATCCACTTGCGACGCGAGCTTCTGCATCGCGGCGCTCTCGCCGATGAGTTCGAAACGCTCGGAGAGCTTCTGGCGCAGTCGCTTGTTCTCCGCGCGCAGGCTCGACTCGCGCAGCGCGGCCCGGATCGTGACGAGCACGCGGTTCTCGTCCACGGGCTTCTCGAGGAAGCTGAACGCGCCGCGGCGTACGAGATCGACCGCCGTCGCGACGTCGCCGTGCCCCGACAAGATCGCGACCGGGGGCGGAGCCTTGCGCTCTTGGATCTTCTCGAGCAGTCCTGCGCCGTCGAGGCCCGGCATCTTGAGGTCGGTGAGCACGAGGCCCGGCCGCCGGCCCTTCGCCGATTCGGCGTCGAGTCGCCGCAGCGCCTCCTCGCCGTCCTTCGCGGTCCAGACTTCGAAACCCTCGTACTGCAGCAGCATCTCGAGCGCGAGGCGGATGTCGCCGTCGTCGTCGACGATCAAGATCGGCGTGCGGTTCTCTTCGCTCGGTCGCGCGGCCATGGCACGCATCCTGACACGCAGCACGGCGCGAGGCGAGCGCGCACCCGATGCGCCGCGGACTCGCGCCGGACGTGCGCCGGACGTGCGCCGGGACGTGCGGAGCGCGCGCTCCACGCGTATCGTTGGCCGCGGTCTCGACGGAAGAAACGTGAACGAGCTGCGGCAGAAGTTCGAGCGGAGCGAAGCGCTAGTCGCGGGCGTGCTCTCAGGCACGTCGGGCGATGGCATCGACGTCGCGCTGACGCGTATGGGCCTCGACGCGCACGGGGCGCTCGCTCCGCCGACGCTGCTCGCGTTCGAGACCCGGCCTTTCTCGCGCGAACTCGCACCGCGTGTCCGCGCGGTGCTCGACGGAGCGCCTGTGTCGCTGCGCGAGTGCGCGCTGCTCACGCGCGATCTCGGTCGCGCATTCGGCGACGCGGCCGCCGCCGTCGCGGCTGCGCACGGCATCGTGCTCGATCTCGTCGGCAGCCACGGACAGACCGTCTACCACCACGACGGAGCCGAATCGTCCGGCGCCGCGACCCTGCAGCTCGGCGACGGCGACTTCGTGGCGGAGTCGTCGAGCGCCTGGGTCGTCAGCGACTTTCGCCAGCGCGACATCGCCGCCGGCGGTGAGGGCGCGCCGGTTTCGATCCTCGCCGACGACTTGGTGTTCGCGCGCGCTCCGCGGCCGTGCGCGGTCTTGAACCTGGGCGGCATGGGCAACTTGTCGCTCCTCGACGTGCGGGCGAGTGCCGTGCGCGCCTTCGACACGGGGCCCGCGAACAGCCTCCTCGACGGGCTGGCGCGGCGGTTCCTCGGACAGCCGTTCGACGCCGGCGGCGCCGCGGCGGCGCGCGGCACGCCGCACGCGGACGTGGTCGCCACGCTTCTCGAACATCCGTTCTTCGAGAAGCCGCCGCCGAAGAGCACGGGTCGCGACACGTTCGGCGCGCACTGGATCGACGAGGTCGTCGAGCTCTGTCGCGCGCGCGGCGTCCTCGACGCCCTCAACGAACGGCGCGGGCCTTTCGATCTCATGGCGACCGCGGTCGATCTCGTGGCGGCGAGCGTCGCTCTCGCGCTCGAGCGGCACGTCGCCGCGCGTCCTGAGCGGCTCTTCGTGGCCGGCGGCGGCGCGCACAACGCCACCTTGCTGCGCGCGATCGCGCGCCACACGGGCATTCCGGTCGACCCCAGCGACGTGGTCGGCGTTCCCGTGGATGCGCGCGAGGCGCTCGTGTTCGCGGTGCTGGCCGCGCGCTGCGTGCTGGGCGTGCCGGTGACGAACCCGGCCGCGACCGGAGCGCGAGCGGGGCACGTGCTGGGCAAGATCAGCCGCGGACCTGCGCGGGCCTGAAGCGGGCGCTCGCTGCGAGCGTATCCACTGGACGAGGATGGGGTAGAGGAGCTCCTTGGTGCCGCGCAGAAGGTCCGCAAGTGCTCTCGCCTTGACCCGCGAAAGCTCGCCGGTATCATCCCCCAACCGATTGTCGGGCAACGGCTTGTCCACCGCGCGTGGACGGCCCGCGGCGCCCCTCGGCCCCGTCCCAATCGATTCGTCCCCCCCCTGTCCAACGTCGAACGCGTCTTCGCGACGCGAGAGGTTTTGTCATGACCCGACTGCGCCCGACGCTGGGCCTCGTCGTCCTGTTGCTGGCTTTCCAGGCGCCTGCCCTCGCTCGCACGGTCGACGAATTGAAGGACACGTTCGACCAGGGCGTCGAGCTTCTGCGGCGCGGCCGCAACGACGAGGCGCTGAAAGAGCTCCACAAGGTGCTCGCGATGTCACCGAGCCAGGAGGCGGCCTACGCCCTATGGCGCGAGACGCCGGGCGACGTTTGGACCGACCTGTTGGTCGAGGGCGGCGACTTCCAGCTCGTCGCCAAGCGGTTGATCGAGCTGGCTCGTGTCGAGCGCAAGGCGCGCCGCAACGACGCCGCGGAGATCCAACCGCTCGTGAAGACCGTCACGACCCCTGGCGACGCGATCGCGAGTCGAACCGCACTGCGGAAGCTATCGGCCGAGCACGGTGAGTACGCCGCGCCGTACCTCATGGCGTTCCTGTCGTCCGAAGCGGGTGGCACCGACGACGATCGCACGGTCCTCGCTATGTTCGCGCTTGCGCAGATCGGGGGCGATGTCGTGCCGCCGCTCGTCGAGGCGCTGCGCAGCCCCGACGCGGTGTTGCGTCGCAACGTGGCCCTCGTCCTGGGGAACATCGGCGACCGTCGCGGCGCGGGCTATCTGCTCTGGCTCGCGGAACACGATGCGGACGCCGCGGTTCAGACCGCCGCGCGGACCGCGGCCGCGAAGATGAAGGCGAGCGGATCAGCCGCGTCGAACTTCCTCGCGATCGGCGACGCCTACCACCACCGCCGCGACGACGTCATGGGGAAAAACGACTACAGCGACGCGGTCTGGGACTTCACCGGCGCGCAGGTCGCGAGCCGTTTGATCCCGCGCTTCCTCTACAACGACGAGATGGCGAAGCGCGCGTACTACATGGCGCTCGTCGCGGACCCGGCGTCGACGGACGCACTCGCCGGGCTCGCTCGGGCCTACGTCGACGTGCACGTGAAGGTCGACGAGATGGCGCAAGCCGGTCAGGACGTCTCCGAGTGGAAGGACGACGTCGACGAAGCGCGCATGGCGCTCTCCGCGTGCGGCGTCGACGCGCTCGATCAAGCCTTGAGCTGGTCGGCCGAGGGCGGCGACGCATCGACAGCGGTCGGTCTGTGCCGATTGCTCGGTCCGCTCAGCGCCACGCCTACCCCGGGCCTATCGAGAGCGTTGCAGAGCAATGACGGTGCGATCCGCGCCGAAGCCGCGCTCGCGCTCGGTTGGATCGCGTATCACAACGCGCAATCGGCCTCGCCCGACGTCGTGACCGCGCTGGCGGAGGCTGCGGGTCGCGAAGTGATGCGCATCGCGGTGATCATCGATGGCGACGCCACGCGTGCACGCGGCCTCGCGTCCGCTCTCGAGAACCAAGGCCTGCTCGTCAATTGGGCGGCGACCGGCGCGCGCGGGCTCTCGATGATCCGGCGGATGCCGGGCCTCGACGTGCTCGTGCTCGCCGACTCACTGCCCGACATCACGACCGCGCAGGTCATCGAGGAAGTTCGCGCCGATCAGCGCACACAAGCCGTGCCGGTCCTCGTGCTCACGAAGGACGCCGAAGCGGTGGCCGGGCTCTTCGGCGAGAAGATCAAGGGCACGCTGGCCGGACCGGACGATGCGCCGGTCGTGCTCGCGGCGATCGAAGGCGGCGCCGGCGGAGATCGCGCGCGCGCCGAGGTGCTCGCCAAGTCGTCCGCGGAGGTGCTCGCCCGTCTCGCTGAGTCGGCGCGCAGCGACCTTTCGCCCGCGATCCCGAAGCTCGTCAACGCGCTGGCCGCGCGACCCGACGCCGTTGTGGTCCCGTCGCTGGAAGTGCTGCGGAACGCCGGGCAAGCGGAGCACGCGGCCGCGGTGCTCGCGGTCCTCACGGACTCGAAGCGCTCCGACGAAACGCGTCAGGCGGCTGGATCCGCGCTCGCGGGGATCCTGGGGCGCAATCCCGAGGCGCTCTCGAGCGAGGGTCTGATGCAGCTGCAGAACGTGGTGGCGCAAGATGCGTCCGTCGCCGCACGCGATGCAGCGGCGCGCGCCCTGGGACTCGTGCACATCGATCCCGCCGCGCGGCTCGAGCTCATCCGCAAGGTGCGCCGTGGCGCGAGCGAGTGAAACCGCGCTACACTTCTTAGCGGTCTTCGCGGACCGCATCGTGTCCGTACACGGACTCTTGCAACGGAGTCCGCAATCTCGTCTGGCCGGAGTAGCACAACGGTAGTGCGCCGCTTTCGTAAAGCGGAGGTTGCGGGTTCAAATCCCGCCTCTGGCTCCAGTCGGTTGCGCGATCGCGTGAACCTGCGGCGCTGATCGTTCGATATGGGCGTGCATGCCGCCGACATCGGCGCCACGCGCCGGCCACATCGGCGCCGCGCGCCGGATGCATCGGCGCCGCGTGCCGGATGCGTCGGCGCCGCGCGCCGGATGCGTCGGCGCCACGCGCCGGATCCTTCAAGCGCACGGCACGATCGAGCGTGATCGAAAAAAAGCGAGCGGCGATCGACACGTG
>JANOFY010000548.1:0-37927 GCA_031413895.1 Planctomycetota bacterium
CGTTCGGCTCACCGATGCCGTGGGAGACGGAGAGTTGGCGCGTGCGCGATGCCGTGCAGACGCTCATCGCGACGACGCGCGCGGGCCGAGCCGCGCACAGCCGCTCCCTCGCCTACCGATTCATTCGCAACGCGCGCAAGAGCGTGACGCGGACCGCGATCGTCGATTCGACAGGACGTCGTCTGACGTACCGCGAACTCCTGCGGACGGCGCTCGTGCTCCGCGCGATCCTTCGTCGTCGTATGCAGGCGGATATCCCCGTCGGCATTCTCCTGCCGCCCAGCGCGGCCGGTGCGCTTGCCAACATCGGCCTGGCGCTGCTCGGGCGAACGACCGTCAACCTCAACTACACGATGTCCAATCGCGAGCTCGAGCACCCGATCGCGAAATCGGGGCTGCAGCACGTGCTCACGTCGCGCAAGTTCCTCGCAGCGTTGGGACGCGAGTCGCCTGTGCCGGAACACAACACGGTGTACATGGAGGACCTCGCGGCGCTCGCGTCGACTTGGGACAAGTTGTGCGCGGCCCTGCTCTCGTGCTGGCCGGGACTCTTGCTCGCCCGCTGGCTCGACCCGATTCGGGACGGCAACCAGACCGCGACCATCATCTTCTCGAGCGGCAGCACGGGTGTGCCGAAGGGCGTCGTGTTGTCGCACGCCAACATCGGCTCGAACGTGCAGGGTGTCGCGCAGATCTTCGGCTTCGAGCAAGACGACAGTGTCTTGGGCGTGCTGCCGTTCTTTCACAGTTTTGGTTACACCGGCACGCTGTGGACGCCGCTCCTCTCCGGCGGAGTCGCGATCTATCACCACGATCCGCTCGACGCGAAGACCATCGGCGAGCTCGTCGCGCGCGAGCGAGTGACGATCCTGATGGGTGCGCCGACGTTCTATCAGGCGTGGTTGCGGCGGATCGCGCCATCCGAGCTCGCCACGCTTCGGCTGACCGTGTGCGGCGGAGAGAAGCTCACGAGCTCGCTCGCGGAGCGCTGGCGCGAAAAGTTCGGACAGGAGCTGATCGAAGGCTACGGTTGCACCGAACTCTCGCCTGTCGTCGCGATCAACGTGCCCGACGTGAGCTCCGCCGACGCGCGCCAGCTCGGTCAGAAGTCGGGGACGGTCGGACGCGCGTTGCCGGGCATCGCGCTGCGCATCGTCGATCCAGAGACAGGCGCGATCCTCCCGCCCGAGGCCGAAGGCCTGCTCCTCGTGCGCGGACCGAACGTCATGCGCGGCTACCTCGACGAGCCGCAGCGCACGGCCGAGGCCTTCCGCGACGGCTGGTACGTGACAGGCGACATGGCGGTTCTCGATCGCGACGCATTCCTCGTGATCACGGATCGCATCGCGCGCTTCAGCAAGATCGGGGGCGAGATGGTGCCGCACGGGCGTGTCGAGGCCGAGCTGTTCGCCGTTGCGGAACGTCTGCTCGGCCAATCGATGGTGTCGACGATGCTCGAGTTCGGCGTGACGTCATTGCCCGACGACCAGAAAGGCGAGCGGCTCGTCGTCGTGCACACGCGCCTCGGTTTCTCCGTGGAAGCCTGGTCCGCCGGTCTCCGTGAATCGAGCCTGCCGAAACTCTTCCTGCCGCGCTCGTCGAACTTCGTCGAGATCGAATCGATGCCGCGCCTGGGCTCCGGCAAGACGGACCTCAGAGCGGTGCGCGAGCACGCGCGGAAGTGCTTGGGTTAGGTCTGAGCCTCGCCTCTAGCGGCTGCGCTCACGCGTAGCTGGCGCTGACCTTGAACCCCACGACGATCGTGTCCTCGTCGACACCGTCCGGGATCGAGATCTTGCCGTCGTAGTAGCAGATGGTCATCCACCGGTGTTGGATTGGATCGAACACTTGGATGTACTCGACGCCAGCCATGATCAGTGTCGCGTCGCTGTGCCGCGGCTTCAGGAACGCCGCCACGTCGCCGGCGGTCAGCCGGCGCAGGTCCTGCGTCTGCAAGTAGGCCTCCAACTCATGGGCGACCTTCCACAGGCCGTCGTCTTTCAGAAGTTGGTCCAGCTTCGAGGCGCGCGCCTTGCGCGTCAGTGTGATCTCCGTAGGCATGTCTTCACTTTCTGCGGGAAGTCAGGATTTGAAGGGTGCTTGAGAGTCGATGCTCCCGGTCTGCGAGCGAGTCCGAGGGGGGAGCGTTCCGAATGGCAGCGTACCTCAGTCGAAGGTGCTTCGTGCAAGTCGGAACGTCACAAGCTGAAAACCACCGGCGTCGCCGCGAACGAACGCGGGAGCACTGATGCGAGTCTTCTTCGCGCTCGTCGCGGTCTCCTCGCCGCCGTAGAGAAACGACGCAACCAGACCCTCCGCGATGTTCGCCGAGACGTGCTCGCCAGCGACCGTCGCCGTACGGCCGGGGGTCTCGACCCGACCGTCCCGGAGAGCGGAGGCCAATTCGCAACCAGAGGGAAGTCGCGCTCCGAATGCGGTCGACACTCTCAGGGCATCCTCCCAGCTCAGTGCCGCCGGGTCGGTCCACTCGATCGTGCGATTCGTGAACTGCATGAGCAGCGTCATGGTTCCGGCGATCTCATCGATCGACCAGCCCGCAGCGGGAAGATCGCTCCATCGCACGGGATCGCGCATGATCTCGTGCGCCGCGATTTCGACGTTCTGCGCTCCAGGAACGAAGATCGTCGTCCGGCTTGCTTTGACCATTCGCGTGGCGATCGAAGGATGGAGTGGGCGCAGTTCGAGCTGTCGCTTCTCCTCCTCGGGACGAACCAGGAACTCGGTCTCCCGTGCGAAGCAGTGCACGGCATCGAACGTTTGCAGGCGATAGAGGCCCGCCCCTCGCTGGCGTGTCGGATCGATCCTCCGCACAACAGGCGTGATCGGCGCCGGACCGTCCCCGTATTGCCATAACTGCAGCTCTTCACCGGCGGCGAGTTCGGGCAAAACTACGATGCCACGCTCCCGGTCGCGCCGGTTGTACGGACAGTCCGGGCAGGCCTGGGCGTCGGCCGCGAGAGCGTCCTCCCACTGCCGCAACAGACGTCGCACCGCCTGATCGAAGTCCATCGGTCGCGGATTCTCGAGCGCGTGCCATTCCTGTTTCATGACGTCGCTCATCCGACGCGAAGTCTGCTCGACGATCGATCGTGTCAGGCGTGCCATGTCTCCGCCGACCACACGCGCGACGAGCGACTGGTCGAGCGCTCGCGCCTCGGACGCCCGTTCTTCGAGCGCGTCGAAGCGCGCTACGAAGTGCTGCGGGAACAGTAGTTCCCCGACGGAGGACCCGAACTGGTTGAGTTCCCTCTTCAACTTCGAACGCTCGCTCACGCCGCCCACGACCCAGACCGCGATCGCGACCACGAACGCGCAGCCGAGCGCTTTCGCGGACAGCGCGATCTCCCGCCGGTGCCTCTGCACCCAAAGCGCGAAACGCTGCACGGGCGTCGGTGCGCGCAGTGAGATGGGACGGTGCTCGAGAAAGGCCTCGAGGTCGTCGGCCATCCTGTCGATCGACGGATAGCGCGCGTCCGGCGAACGCTCGAGCGCGTGCAGGCAGATGCGCTCGAGGTCGACCGGGATCGATGCGTCGACCTTGCGCGGCGCCGGCGGCTCCGCGCGCGAGATCGCGTCGAGCGTCGCGGAACGCGAAGAGCGCATGAACGCATTCTTCGACGTCAAGAGTTCGTACAGCACGACGCCGAGCGAGAACTGATCCGAGAGCGGGCTAGCGCCCGTGCGTCCTCCGTCGACTTGCTCGGGCGCGATGTACGCCGGCGTCCCCATGAGCCGCTGGGTCACCTGCGTCAGCGATGCGGAGTCCGATTCGATGTGCGCCAAGCCGAAGTCGATCCACTTCGGTTCGCCGTTCGCCTGGACCAGGATGTTCCCGGGCTTGATGTCGCGGTGCACGATGCCTTGCGCGTGGCAGTACGCGAGCGCGCGCGCGAGTTGGAGCACGAGGCGACAGCGCGCGGTCACGGTCGAAAGTCCCAAGACCGCGGCTTCGAGACCTGGATCGTCTCCCGGAACTCCGCTGCGGAGTCGCTCGATCACGGCTGCCAGGCTCGGCCCCGCCAGGAACTCCATTGCGACGTACGCGAATCCGTCGGCCTCGTCGACCTCGAACACGCGCACGACACCGGGGTGGTCGAGCCGCGCGAGCGACTGTGCTTCGCTCGCGATCCATCCGCGCGCATCGCTCGTCGTGATCTGACCGGGCGACAGGATCTTGAGCGCGACGTTGCGCTTGAGCGCAGGATCGTGCGCCAAGAAAACTTGTGAAAGGCCGCCCTGGCCGATGCGCACCAGCCGCTCGAAGCGTCCGATCCTGTCGACGTCCACGGGGATGGACGCTCCCTCGGTCGACGGCGTGTCGAGCGTCTCCGACAGTTCCTGCAGCGTGCGGAAGATCTCGATCCGCTTCTTGAGATCGGCTTCGCGCGGCCCCGCGCGCGCGCACAGATCGTCCAAGTTCACAGGCTGTCCCGTGTCCCAGGCGTGCAGGTATTCCTCGAACAGCAGCGTCGGGTCGCGCGATCCGGCGGGCGACTCAGGTTTGTTCATGGCCAGCCGGTCCACTATCGGAACCCGATGCTATCCGACGCGCGTGCACGCACACTTCGAGCTAGAGCAACCGACTCACCAACTGTTCGACCGCGTCGAACCCACGTCGTCGCGCTTGTGTCTCGCTGACTCCGACTTGATCGGCGATCTCCTTCCACGACAGTCGATCGAAGTGTCGCAGGCAGATCAGCTCCTGATCCGATTCGGCGAGGCGGCCGATCGCCTCGAGCACCAGCGCCTGACTCTCTGCGGCCGCCAAGATCACGCTGGGGGAGTCCCGGCGATCCGGCGCTTGGTCGAGCAAGTCTTGGTGGCGCGTGTCATCCGTTTCGCGTTGGATCGCCCGCCGTTCGCGCGAGTGATACTTGATCTTGTCCGTGAGTTTGTTGACGAGGATCGCCGTGAGCCACGCGCGAAAACTGTCGCTGCCGTCGTACACGAACGTCGGCAGCTTGTGGAACGCCGTCAGGAACGCCGACTGGAGCACATCCTCGCTGTCGAGCCGCGTGCGGAAGTAGCGCGGCAAGCGCGAGCGAACGATCGCGTGAAGGAGCGCGCGATTGCGGCCGTACAGCGCTTCCCACGCGGATGGATCGCCGCCCGCCGCCGTGCGCAGCAGCGTGCGGGTCGAGTTCGAATTGCGCGGGATGGTCGCTGAGTCGGACATGTCGCGCGGACGCGTGCGGGACGTCGGCAGCACGCTCATGGTAGGCGGGGCAGGCTGGGCGAGCTAGTTGGGAATTCCTAATTGCCTAAATGCCTGAATGATCGCGAGGCTCATTGCGGCGTGCGCACGAAGTCGAACGCGATTTCCGCCAGGGCGATCCCCGAGCCCTCGCGCGCGGGTCGAAGGCGTGAGTTCTCGTCGGTCCAGAGCGTCAGTCGGAACGCGTCGCTGCCGAGTTCGATCGGCCCGAACACGCCCGGTGCATCGAATCGCGACAAGCCGCGGACCAGCTCGCCGACAGTCAGCGCGGTCCCGATGCGCTCGTGACCGGCCTCGACGTTCGTGGTTCGGGGGAACGCCCGATCGACCGTCGAAACTGTGCGACGGTCCGCGTCGAACCGATCCCCGCGCCGCATCAGCGACAATCGAGCCGTGCGCAGCGCATCGCGCTGTCGGCGCGCGACGGCCGTATTGAAGACGAGCGCGTTGCCGTCGCCTTCGATCCACGCCTTCCGCGCCGCGATGTCGTGCACCCAGGCCACGTCGCCGTCGAGATGGAGTGCGAGTCCGAGCGAGCCTTGCGTCAGCGCGTCGAGGAGGCTCGTGAGGTTGCCTTGCGTCCGCGTCGAGGTCTCGACGAGGAAGTCGCGCACGAGACCGATCCCCGCGAGCTCGACGTCCGGCTCGAGCCTGCGCGGGTTGCGCGGTTCACGCTGCAAACTCGCGCGATCGGTGAGCGACCAGCGCGCGAGGAAGGCGGCCGCGGCGCCCTGTCCGGCGACGATCGTTCCAGACCGGTGTGCATTCTGCAGCGCGCTGCCGAGCTCCGACGCTTTGCCGTTCGGCGTGAGGACGGCGTACCAAGCCATGTAATCGCCGCCGACGAGCGTCACGCACGACGCCGCGCGAACTCGCGCGCCGATCTCGCCTCGATCGCCAGCGAACTCGACCGTCGGATCGACCTCGATGCTCTCGCTCGGAACGCTAGCGCGCTTGTCGCGAGCGAACGGATCGATCGGCGGCGCGGTCGTGCGGCCTTTCAGCGTGATCGACAGGTGCGGGCCGTCGAGCTTCGCGGCCAACACGCGCGAACACGCCCCGTCGTCGAGCTCGAAGGCGCGGTCCTGGAGTACGACGAGACCCGGCGCGGCCGGACGCGTGCCACCCGGTGCGATCTGTCGCATCGCGTTCGCGCGCACGCTCGCCAGCGCACACAACGCGAGCACGGAGAGCACGAGCGCTCGGGATAGGCCCCCGGTGCGACGCAAGACTTTGTCGGACGGTGTGGTCGCGGCGGTCATGTGCCCGCGCGGCCCGTCCCGCCGCGCGCGATCCAGCGCTCGACAGCCTCGCGCAACGCGGCCAGGCTGACCGCGCCGTTCTCGAGCACTCGATCGTGGAAATCCGCCAGCCGGAAGTTTCCGCCGAGCGTTGCTTGGGCCTCGGCCCGCAGATTCAGGATCTCACGCTGTCCGAGCTTGTACGCCAGCGCTTGTCCCGGCCAAGCGATGTAGCGATCGACCTCGTTCGCGATGTTGTTCTCGGCGAGGAGCGTGTTCTGCTTCATGTAGTCGATCGCCTGCGCGCGCGACCAGCCGAGCGAATGGAGTCCCGTGTCGACGACTAGGCGACACGCGCGCCAGGCGTCGAAGCTCAGGATCCCGAGGCGATCGACATCCGACGAGTACAGGCCGAGCTCGTCGCAGAGGCGCTCGGTGTACAGCGCCCAACCTTCGACGAAGGCCGTGGAACCCGAGTGACGGCGCATGAGCGGCAGCGCGCCGAGCTCCTGCGCGATCGCGATCTGCGTGTGATGGCCGGGCACGGCCTCGTGGAACGCGAGCACTTCGGCCTCGTAGCGCGGGCGCGTCGTCGGCTCGTACGTGTTGACGTAGTAGCGTCCCGGCCGGCTGCCGTCGGCCGCGGGCTCGCGGTAGTACGCGACCGTCGTGAACGGAGCTTCATGCAGGGGAATGGGTACGACGGTGCACAGTGCTTTCGGTTGGATGCCGAACGCACCGGGAACCGCGGCCTCCGCGCGAGCCAGCGTCGCGCGCGCGGTGGCTTCGATCTGCGCCGCCGTCGTGAAATGGAGCGCAGGATCCGTCCGCAGTCGGCGTTGGATCTCGGCGACGTCGGGTGTGCCGAAGACCTTCTGACCGAGCTCCCCGATCTCGGCGCGAATCTTCGCCACTTCGGCTAGACCGATCTCGTGGATCTCGCGCGGCACGAGATCCAGCGACGTGTGCCGGCGGATGCACAGACGGTAGTACGCGCCGCCGCCGGCGACGTGCGAGACGCCGGGCCGGTCGTCAGCGCGCGCTCGCGGCAGGACCTCGTCGTGGATGCACTCGCGGTAGCGGCGCATCGCCGGGTACACGTCCTTGCGCACGACGTTGCGCACCGCGTGCGCGAAGCGGCCGCGCTCGATCGGGCTGAGCGAGTCGTCGGCGGCGGGGACGAAGATCCATGTCGTGCCGGCTTTCGGCTCACGTTCCGCGGCGGCGTTCGCCGCCTCGAGCGCGGATTCTGCCGTGCGCGTGCGCTTGGCTACTTCGCCGAGCGTTTCGCCGTCCGGACGCGCGGTCCACGTACCGCCACCGCCGGCGGCGATGACGAGCGGGCTCTTCTCGCAGGGAGTCGCGAGCAAGCCGTCGATCTGTGCGATCACTTCCGTCGCTGCGTTGCGCGACGTCACGCGGCCGGCGGAGAGCCCGCGCCGCAAGTTCGCACGCGCGCGATCGACGAAGACGGCCATCGCTTCCCAGCGCTCGAGCAGCGCCTCGCGCTCGGCAGTCGTCACCGTCGGTTGGTCCTCCGCGAGCGTGAGGAAGTCGAGCTGCGGTCCGCCGCGCGGGTCGATATTCCACGAGGCGACGTCGATTCCGAGCGCGTGCTCGTCGAGCTCGAGCTTCCACGCGTCGTACAGGAAACGCAGCGTCGTGCGGTCCTTGTCGGCGAGCTCGAACGTCGGGATGGCTTCGGCGCGCCGCATGAATTCGCCGATGCGCGCAATGTTCGCGCCGCTGCCGCTCTGCGAGTTGTCGGGCAAGCGACCGAGGTAGCGCGGATCACCGAGCAGCATCGCGCCGACCGGATCGCTCGCCATGCGGTATTCCCACGCGTCCGTGCACAGCGTGGCGAGGCGCGCGTCGTGCACGCCGGCGGCTGCGTCGCTCCACGGACTCTTCGGTGTCGACGTCAACGCGCCGGGAACCGATGCCACGGATTCACAGCCGGCACCGAAGATCGTCATAAGGAGGGGAACGAGTGTCAGGGTTCGCGGGGGGAGCATGCGCACACGGTACGAGGTCCGGGCGAGTCGCGGAAGCCGTCAGGGCCCCGCGCCAGCGCTTGAGCTGCGGGTCAGCGCTGCTCGAGCCGCAAGTCGAGCACGCGCGCCAGCGCGGTGATCACGAGGCTGTGTCGGATCTCGCCGCGCGCGACCATCGCGCGCACGTCGTCCAGCGCGATCGTGTCGATCACGATGTCCTCGCCGCTGTCGAGGCCTTGCTCGTCCGTGAGCGTCGCTTCCTCGGCCAGCCAGTGGTGGCACTGATTCGTGTGGAACGCGGGGTTGGGTTCGACGCTGCCGAGGTACGTCCAGCGCACGGCGGTGTAACCAGTCTCCTCGCGGAGCTCGCGCCGCGCCGCCTCGCCGTGGTCTTCCCCGGGATCGACCATTCCCCCCGGGATCTCGATCGTGATCGCACCGCTTCCGAACCGGTACTGGTGCACGACCACCAGTTTTCGATCGCGCGTGAGCGCGACGACGTTGACCCAGTCGGGCGTCTCGAGCACGAGGCGCTTGAAGATCTGGTTGTTGCGCGGGTTCCGCAGCGTGTCGTAGCGCGGGCGAAACAGGATCATGTGTTCGCCATGCTCGCTCTGGATCCGCGGCCACGGCCGCGGCGGCGCGCGCTGTGCCCGCGCCGGAGTGCGCTGTGCATCAGACGGATCGGACGGCGAACGCGGGGAGTCGGGCATGACGTGCGTGGAGCGCCGCGACCCTACCTTTCCCAGAACCCGTGGGCTAGCTTGCGGAGATGCACTCGCCCGACGCAATCGCCGCCGAAGCTCGCCGGCAGCGCAGCGGTCACCTCGCGCTCGGCGTCGTGCAGGTCTGCTTCGCGCTCTTCCCGATCTTCGGCAAGCTCGCGTTCGAGGACGGCGCGTTCTCGCCGCTCGCCGTCGGCTCGTGGCGGATGATGTTCGCGTCCACGACGTTGCTCGTCGCGGCGCTCGTGGTCCACGGTCGCAAGGCTCTGCCGGCGGTGCGCGATCTGCCTTGGCTCGCGATGCTCTCGTTCCTCGGGGTGACCGCGAACATGGTGCTCTACCTCGAAGGGCTTCAGCGCTCGACGGCGACGAACGCGGCTCTCACGGTGTGCCTGATCCCGGTGTTCACGTTCGCGATCGCGGCCATCGCGAAGCACGAGACGTTCGCGCCGATGCGCGTCGTCGGACTGTCGATCGCGCTCTTCGGCGCGTCGATGCTCTTCTGGGCGGAGCGACCCGACCTCGCCAGCGCACACGCCCTGGGCAATTTCTTGATGTCGCTCAACACGTTGTCGTACGCGGCCTACCTCGTGCTCTCGCGTCCGATGCTCAAGCGTTACCCGCCGCTCGTCGTGATCGCGTGGGTGTTCGTCCTCTCGCTCCCCTGGGTGCCGTTCATCGCGCACGGCGAAGTGCTCGTTCCCGCGGCGGCTTCGTCGCGGGCTTGGGGAGCGCTCGTGTTCATCCTGATCTTCCCGACGTCGCTCGCGTACCTACTGAATTCGTTCGCGCTGTCGCGGCTGCGTGCGTCGACGACCGCGGTCTACGTCTACGTGCAGCCTCTGATCACCGGCTTCTTGGGCTGGCTCTTCTTCGACGACGAGATCACCGTCGCGCTCCTGTCCGCGGCCGCGTGCATCTTCGTCGGCATCTATCTCGTTTCGCGGCGTCCATCAGGTGCCGCAGTGCGGGCGGCGGGTTCCGCGGAGGCGAGCTGAATGGAAGCGCCGTACGTTCCGGCGAGTGACGCGCTGCGCTTTCGCGTCGAGCTCGCGACGCGTTGGTCGGACGAGGACAACCAGGCGATGCTGAACAACGCGGTCTACATGACGCTCCTCGAAGAGACACGTCACGCGTACTTCCGTACCCTCGACCTGCTCTCCGCCAACAAGTTCCCGTTCGTGCTCGCGCAGACGAACCTCGTCTTCCTGTCCCCGACGAAGGGCGGCGTGAGAGTCGAGGTCGAGATGTCGACGGTGCATCTCGGCACGAGCTCGTTCACGCAGGCGTACCGCGTTCGCGAGCTGCCTACACGCCGCATCTTGTGCGAAGCCGTCGCCCGGTTGGTCGCTTGGGACGAAGCTCGTCGATCGAGCACCACGATGGGGGGCGAGTTCCGTTCTCGAATCGAGCGGTTCGAGGGCCCGGGATTGCGTCCGGCCTGACCGTCCGGCTCACTCGGTTTCGCGCAGCCGCGGATACACCGGTCCATCCGGCGAGAGCACCGCTTCGAGCAGACGCGTCGACGCACGCGCTTGCCGCAGCCGCAAGAGCGGCGACTTGATGCGCGCGTTATCGCGCCGCAACCGATCCGTGAGCTTGCGTTCGAGAGCTTGGCTCTCCGCGCGTTCTCCAAGGTTCTCGAGGACCAGCGCGTGCGTACCGGTGATCACGATGCGATCTCCGAGCTCGGCACCGTACTGCGACAGCAGAGTCATCGCGCGCGAGCTCGCGTCCAGCGCGGTCTGTATCTCGCCGCGCTCGCGCAGGATCCGCGCTTGTAGCGAGAGGCTGACGGCTTCGACACGGTTGAGACCCATCTCGACCGCGAGCTGCGAGGTGCGCGCGAGCATCGGCGCGGCCTCGGGATCGTGAGCTTCCCAGAGCAGGATGCCCAGGAAGAGTCGCGCCAGCGCCTGGCCGCGCCGGTCTTCGATCTCTTCGGACATGCGCAGCGCCTCGCGCAGACGCGCTTCCGCTTCGTCGGCCCGGTCGACGTCGAGGAGCATCCCGCCCAGGCGTGCCGTCGCTTCGGCTTCGAGTCGCCGCTCCCCGGCGATGCGCGCGAGCTCGACGGCGCGGCTCGCCGAGGCCAACGCGCGCCCGGGACTTCCCGACGCGCGGTACACGCGTGCGCGGAGCATGTAGGCGGCGGCGTACGCACCCGGCAGGTGGAAGTTTGGTGCGCCGCGGAGCAACTGAAGCGCGCGGTCGGAGTTCTTGAGTGCCGGTTCGAACTGGTCCTCGAGGATGTCGACGGTCCCGAGCGCGAGGTGCGCGAGCGCGCGCTGTGCGTCGTGTTGCGACGTGGAGATCGCCTGACGCGCGAGCTTGCGCGCGTCCTCGAGCTCTCCGACGTGACCTTGCACGAGCGACAAGCGGCGCACGGACTCGCTCGCCTCGAGCTTCTTGCCGGAGCGCTCGAACATCTCGACCGCGTTGCGGAGCATCCCGCGCGCCAGGCCGTACTGCCCCGTGCTCACCGCGTAGCGCCCGTGCAGCAAGTACACGCGGCCGACGGTTTCGGGATCGAGCGCCGGATCGAAATCGAGGTCGGTGAGGCGATCGAGCAGTTCGCGCTGTCCTTTGCGGAATCCGAGGCGGTCGGCGGCGTCGACCGCGGACTCGAGCAAGCTCACGCGCAATCGATCGAGCTCTTGCGACTTCGGCAGCGCATCGATCGCTTCCAGGCCCCACAGCGAGAGCGCGTGCACGCGCTGCGGTTGTCCGCCGCGTAAGAGGCGCGGGAGCAGATCCGGCAGGACGTGCACGAGCGCGTCGTGCTCGCGCGCGGCGCGCAGATGGAACGCGAGCTGGAACGCTTCCTCGAGCGAGTTGTGCTCGCCCTCGGCCGGCCGCAGCGCAGCCGCGGCGGCGGCGTGCAGCGGCTGCCGCTGTTCGCGCGAAAGACTGCGGTACACCGACTCGCGCAACGCCGGACGAGTGAATCGATAACGCCCGCCGACCGGAACGAGCCAACCGGAGCGCACGAGGCGCAGGAGCATCGCGTCGACGTCCGCGCGCTTGGCATCGCGGAACGCGCGCAGCAAGAAATCGGTCTCGATGCGACCGCCGACCACCGCCAGCCGGCGCAGCCAGCTGCGGTCGCCGGACGGGAGTTGCTTGTACGACTCGCCGATCGCCTTCTGCAGCGATCCGGGCAGCGGCAAATCGTCCGGCGAGATCTCGAGCAGCAACCCGGCGCCGTCGTCGCTCGCGCGCGCGCCGCCGCGCGCGATCAAGTTGCGCACGATCTCGGAGATGAGGCCGGGATTGCCCCGGCTGCGTTGCCACAGCACGGTCGCGAGGCGCAGGCGCGGCGCCGAGTGATGGAACAATTGGCGCACGAGCGCGAGCACCGCTTCCTCGTCGAGCGGCGCGAGCGTGATCTCGCGCACGCCGACGTGCGCCGCGAGGCGCTCGCGGAGCGTCTTCAACGCTTCGGCGCGACGCGCGGGGACACTCTCGCGCAGCCCCAAGATGAGGAGCATCCCAGAGCCACGCAGCTTCTCCGCGACGAGCGCGAGCACCGCGAGCGTCCCTTCGTCGGCGAAGTTCAAGTCGTCGAGGAAGATGATCAGCGGGATCTGGTGACCGAGCAGTGCCAGCCAACTGGAGAGCGCGACGGGCAGCGCGAGTGGTGAGCTGCCTTCGAAGTCCGGATCGAGCGCTTGCTCGAGCGTGATCGCCACGCGTGGCGGAACGAGCTTCGCGAGCAACTCGCGCTCGCGTTCCTTCAAGCCGGTGCCCGAAGGCAGACGCAACCAGCGTTCAAGTAGACGGAGCACCGGCTGACACGGACGCTCTTCGTCGAGCTCACGACAACGCCCGTAGAGGTAGAGCGGCGGGTTGTCGCGCGTGCGCGCTCGCGCCGCGAATTCGTTCACGAGGCGTGATTTTCCGCTCCCCGGTGCGCCGCTGATCCACACGGCGCCGCCGCCGCGCGAAGTGCCGCGAGCCTGAGATGCATCGTGCACGGGCGGTTGCACATCCGCGACGTAGGCGGCCATGAGTGCCTCGAACTCGCGTTCGCGGCCGACGAGCGGAGTGAGGTGCTGCGCGTCCGGCTCGCCCGTGCCGCCGCGACGCGCGCCGGCCTCGAATTGAAGCTGCGCGCGCCACCACGAGCCGCTCTCTTGCGCGGACAGTCGGTTGTGGAGCTCTTCGGCATCCGGCCGGCGCGCCGGATCGCGCTGCAGAATGTCTTGCAGCAGTCGATCGAGGAACGGCGACAGTTGCGGCACGAAGCGCGACGGCGAGACGAAGCGCGCGGTCGCGATGGCCGCGAGCAGCTTGTCGGCGTCTGGTTTCTCGAGGGCGGCGCGCGCGATGTGGCTCGTCGAGCTCGCGCTTTCGAGCAATGGGTGCGACCGAGCCAGACCGTGGCGCGACGCGAGCTTCCGATCCGACGGCGCGTTCGCGAAGCCCGCGAAGGGGTGCAGGCCGGTCGCCATCTCGTACATCACGACGCCCACCGCGAAGACGTCGCTGGCGCGCGTGGCCGTTTCGCCGAGCGCCTGCTCGGGCGCGAGATACGACAAGCTGCCGCGCGCGGGTCGCGCGCCGCTGGCATGGGAATCGCGCTCCGCACGTTCGTCGCCGTCCGGTATGTGCCGTGCGAAGCCGAGGTCGAGGAGCACGGCGTTGCCTTCGGCGTCGAGTCGGATGTTCTCGGGCTTGATGTCGCAGTGGACGTAGCCAGCGGCGTGCAGTGCCGCCAAGCCGGCCGAGATCTGGCGCGCGATCGAGCGCACGATCGGCTCGGGAAGGAGCCCTGATTCGCGCTCCACCTCGCGCAAGTTGCGCCCGGGCACGAAGGTCATCACGAGGAAGCGGCCCTTCTCGTCGCGCCCCGAGTGGAGCACGCGGACGACCCCCGGGTGCATGACCGCTTGTCCGGCGTCCGCTTCGCCCTGGAACGCCGCGCACGCTTGCGGGTCCGCCTCGAGCGCCGCGTGCATGTACTTGACCGCGACCGACTGGCCGGCGGGGTAGGGGCCGAAGCCCTCGGTCAAGACGCCGTGCCAGACGCGTCCCGTGGTACCGGAGCCGAGTTCGCGGTCGAGTCGGAAACGAGGCGCGGGAGACACGTGGGGCTCGATGGAGAAGTCGCTGAGTGTAGCGGTAGACGGTGCCTGAACCGCAACGAGAGTTGGACTCTAGTAACGCAGTCGACGGCTGCGCCGGCACTTGCGCGATCGCGGCCGCGCGGGGCTAGCGCCGGCTCACTTCGAGCGGAGCGCGAGCTTTTCCTTTGCGAGCGCGTCGAGGAGGGGCTGCGCGTGGAACCTCGGCTCGGGCTGCGTGTCGTCGCCCGCGGAACCGGCGCTCGCGTGGAGGCCGTCGAACTGCGTCTCGACGACGAGCGAGCTCGCGACGATCTCGACGCTCCGCACACCGTCGACCTTGCCGATGGCCTTCGCGGCCCGCTTCACCGCCGCCAGGTCCACGGTGCCGGGCAGCGCGAACGTGAACGTCTCGCTCGCCAGCGTGCCGATGTCGCCCGCGTTGAATGGGCTGAAAAGATTGTTGAACTGCTTGGCGATCGATTCTGCGTTCAGCTTGCCGGGCACGAAGTAGAAGTGCTTCGCGTCACCGGCGGTCTCGAACCAGCGCATGTCGCTTGCCATTCCGATCACGCAGTCCTGCGGCGACACGCTCATGATGCTCGGCAGCAGCCGACCGACGCCTTCGAAGCGGGTCCACACGAGTTCGTCGACGTTGCGACAGCTCTTCTTCAAGGCGCGTGCGACGTCCTTGCCCGTGACGCTGTCGCGAACCTCCAGCGCGATGAAGCTGAGCTTCGGCCGGCACGTCGCCGTCGACGGACCGGAGACGATGCGCGCGGGCGCGTCCAGAGTGCCGAGCTCGACGACCGCTTTGCGCAAGAGGTCGGGCTTGATCTCCTCGAGCGAGAAGTAGCGGATGCACTGAGGCGGAGGTGCGGGCGGCGGATCGTCTTGCAGCCGGATCGGTGCACACAGCACGAGTGCGTGGACGGCGAGGAACGGAGCGAGCATGGCTTCCTCCAGTAGGTAAGGAAGTGACGGGAATCGCTACGTTCAGCAAGATAACCTGACGGTCCGCTGCGAGACAGTCTGCGGCGTCCCGGGAGATCGCTTGGTATTCAACGTCCACAACTCGCTGTCGAAACGCAAAGAGCCCTTTCGGTCGCTCGAGCCGAAGATCGTGCGCATGTACAACTGCGGTCCGACGGTGTACGGCCGCGCGCACATCGGGAACTTCCGCTCGTACCTCTTCGCGGACACACTGCGTCGTTGGCTCGAGTACCGCGGCTATACCGTGCGTCAGGTGATGAACATCACCGATGTCGGCCATCTGACCGACGACGCCGACGAAGGCGAGGACAAGATCGAGATGCAGGCGCGGCGCGAGAAGCGCGATCCGCTCGAGATCAGCCGCGGGTACACGGCGCTCTTCATGCAGGACCTGAAGACGCTCGGTTGCCTGCCCGCGATCGTCTACCCGCGCGCGAGCGAGCACATCCCCGAGATGCTGGCCCTCATCGACGGTCTCATCGAGAAGGGCTTGGCCTACCAGACGGGCGGCAACGTGTACTTCGAGGTCGCGCGCTTCCCGCGCTACGGGCGGCTCTCGGGAAACAAGGTCGAGGATCTCGACGCGGGCGCACGCATCGAGGTGCGCGAGGAGAAACGCCATCCGGCGGACTTCGCGCTATGGAAGAGCGATCCGCACCACCTCATGAAGTGGTCGAGCCGATTCGGCCCCGACGGATTCCCGGGATGGCACATCGAGTGCTCGGCGATGGCGCGCAAGCACCTCGGCGAGCAGATCGACATCCACACCGGCGGCGAGGACAACATCTTTCCGCACCACGAGTGCGAGATCGCGCAGAGCGAAGGCTTCTCGGACAAGCCCTTCGCTAGCTACTGGATGCACGCGAAGTTCCTCCAGGTCGACGGCGGCAAGATGAGCAAGAGCTTGGGCAACGTGTACAGCGTCGACGACGTCGTCGCGCGCGGTTTCACGGCGCGCGCGCTGCGGTTCGCGCTGATCCGCGGCCACTACCGCCAACCGCTCAACTTCACGTGGGAGATCATGCGCGAGTCGACGAGCGCGCTCGCAGGGCTCGACGATCTCGTCGTGCGCTTGCGTCGCACGGCTCAAGGCCAGAATGCGAGCCCGAGCGCGGACGACGGACTGGAAGCCGTCTCCGATGCGAAGGCCGAGTTCGAGGCGGCGATGGATGACGACCTGAACATGCCGCGCGCGCTGGCCGCACTGTTCAAGCTCCGCACGCAGGTCTTGGAGTCGCGCCTGGGCGTATCCGCCGCCGCGGCCGCGCTGCAGTTCGTCGAGCACAGGGCGAACGCGGTGCTCGGCTGCATCCAGACCGAGGCTCTGACGCTCGACGCGGGGATCGAGGCCTTGATCGCGAAGCGCGAAGCCGCGCGCAAGGGCCGCGACTTCAAGGAGTCCGACCGCATTCGCGACGAGCTGCTCGCGCGCGGGATCGTGCTCGAGGACGGGCCCAGCGGCGTGACTTGGAAGCGGCGCTGAGCGGGATTCGCCCTGCCCGACTCCTCCCAACCGAAGTAGAGTTAGCGTGCGGCACTCGGTGTTTCTACCGAGTCGTCCTCCGTTCTAGCCCTCCCCGGAAGCGCATGCTCGCCCAACGTCTACTCGCATTTCTATCGGTATCGGCCGCCGCGGTCCCCCTCGCGCTCGGCGCACAGGGTCTCGTCCCGTTGGAACGTTCTCGACTGCGCACGCATCAGGGCGTCGAGACGTTTCGGATCGCGCACTTGGACGCGGCGGAGAGCTCGGCCGAGCGTGAGAACCCCGATCTCGCCGACGAGGCCGGGCGCATCCCGCCGAACACGCCCGGATACCGCATCACGAGCCGGATCGTCGTCCGTGCGGACGATTCCGTGCCGCTTCAGGCGCTGCGACGAATGCGGCCGAGCCTCACGTTCGCGCCGGTCGACGACGTGCCCGGTTTCTGGATCGTCGACGCGCTGTCGGTGCGCGGCGCGATCGCGCTGGCGGACGCGCTCTCGAGCGACCGTGGCGTGCGCGAAGCGTACGTCGATATCGAGTCACCGCGCGAGCTGCGCGGCCTGAACGATCCGGGCATCGCCAAGCAATGGCACTTGCACAACACGCAGCTTCCGATCGCGGACATCAATCTCGTCGATGCTTGGCTGGCTGGGTACACCGGCACAGGCGTCACGGTCGGGATCGTCGAGGACGCTTGGCAGACGACGCACACGGACCTCGCCGCGAACTTCAACGCCGCCGCGAGCCAGTCCGGAGGATTCGCCTCGGATCACGCAACCTCGTGCGCGGGACTGGTCGCTGCCGTGCCGAACAACGGGAAGTGCGGTGTCGGCGTCGCGTGCACGGCCAAGATCTCCAAGCTCCTCTACGGCACGAGCTCGCAGAATGCGTCGGCGTTCGCCTTCAAGAATCACTTGAACGCCATCAAGTCGAACTCGTGGGGGCCGCTCGACTTCGGCCGGATCAGCTACCTGTCGTCGATCGAGCGCACCGCAATCGACACGGCCGTGGCGAGCGGACGCGGCGGCAAGGGCACAATTTTCGTGTGGGCCGCCGGAAACGCGGGACCGTCGCTGCGCTGTGATTACGACCCGTACGTGTCGAATCGCAAGGTCTGCGCGGTCGGCGCCATCGGCGACCTAGACGTGCGATCGATCTACAGCGAGCCAGGTTCCTCCCTGCTCGTGGTCGCTCCGTCCGACGGAAACGTGCGCGGCATCTACACGACGTACAGCGGCAATCAGTGCACGAGCGCGTTCGGCGGCACGAGTGCCTCCTGCCCGATCACGGCCGGAGTCATCGCGCTGATGCTGCAGGCCAATCCGAACCTGGGCTGGCGCGACGTGCACCACATCCTCATCCACTCGGCGCGCAAGTGCGATCCGGCGAATGCCGGGTGGATCGTCAACGGCGGCGGTCACGACGTCAACTACAACTACGGCTTCGGTGCGGTCGACGCGTTCGCCGCCGTCCAGCTCGCGGCGGGTTGGACCAGCGTTCCCGCCGAGACGTCGTTCGCCACCGGCGTGGTTGCGGTCAACAAGTTGATCCCCGACAACAGCGCGGCGGGGCTGACGCGGCTCGCGAGCGTACCGGCGAACATCCGCGTCGAGAGCGTCGAGCTCATCCTCAACATCACGACGGCGACCGTCGGCGAGCTGCGGATCGTGCTCACTTCCCCGACGGGCACGGAATCGGTGCTGGCGCTGCCGCGTTCGGATCCCACCGACAATTACACGAACTACGTGTTCACGTCGCGCCGCCACTGGGATGAGCTGTCGGGGGGGAATTGGACGATCAAGATCTCGGACCACTCGGCGCAGGTCCCGGCGACCTGGACGAACTACCAGCTCAAGATCTACGGCACGCCGTAGCGTGGGCCGAGCTGAGCGGTCCACGTCACTGGGGCGACGATCCATGCTTCCGCGCCGACGGGATTGACGAGCGCGACGAACACTCGATCGAGGATCCACTCGAGATCGCATGCCCCGCCGCCGGCAAGTAGGTGCCTGCCAGCGGTCGGCGGACAACGCGTATCCCAGAATTGGGCCGAGCTTCAACGCGGCGTTGCATCTCTCTGCCGCATTTCGCGACCTGTCGGTAGAGTCCGACGCGGATGTTCGCAGCCGCTCGTTGCTTTCATCGCGCGGCCGGTTCTCTTCGAATCCCCAGGCTCTGAGAGAGGTTTTTCAATCATGAGGACAAGACGTCTGCTCGCAATTCTGTCGACCTCGTTTCTCGCGTTTCCGCTCTGGCTAGGCGGCATCGCCGCTGCACAAGGCCCGGCCGGTGGTCCCGCATCGTTCGAGTCCATGCGACTGCGCACCGAGCGCGGCATCGCGACGTTCCAGATCGAATCTGCGGACGCGCTAGAAAGTGCAGCTACGCGCGTCAACACCGACCTCGCCGACAAGGACGGCCGCGTTCCGGCCAACACGCCGGGCTACTTGCTGACGAACCGAATCGTCGTCCGTGCCGACGACGCGACGCCGATGATGGCGCTGCGCCGCGCGCGTCCGAACATCACGGTCGAGTCCCTGGAAGCTGCTCCCGGTTTCTGGGTCGTGCACGCCGCTTCCATCCGGGAAGCGAACCGGCTCGCCGGCGAGCTTGCCGCGGACGCACGGCTTCAAGAGGTCTACCTCGACATGGAACACCCGCGCGCGCTGCGTGCGCTGCCGACCGATCCGGGCTTCCCGAGCCAGTGGCACCTGCGCAACACTCAGGTCACGATCGCGGACATCAACGTCGAGCCAGCATGGAACGCCGGCTACACCGGCAACTCCAGCATCACTGTCGGCATCCTCGAGGGCGGATGGAAGACGACGCACTCCGACCTCTCCGCGAACTACAACGCGACCGCGAGCCAGTCGGGGTCGGCGACCACCACTCACGGGACGTCGTGCGCGGGCCTGGTCGGCGCGGTGGCCAACAACGGCAAGTGCGGAGTCGGCGTGGCCTACAACTGCAAGATCTCGAAGCAGTACTACGGCACGTCCTCGCAGACCGCGACCGCGATGGGCTTTCGCAACGACCTGAACTTCATCAAGTCGAATTCGTGGGGACCGGCGGACAACGGCCTGATCACTTACTTGTCGTCGGTCGAGCGCACTGCGATCGATACCGCCGTGTCGACCGGCCGCGGCGGCAAGGGGACGATTTTCGCGTGGGCCGCGGGCAACGGTGGCACGGCCGACCGCTGCGACTACGATCCGTACGCGTCCAATCGCAAGACGTTCGCGATCGGAGCGATCGGCGACCAAGACACGCGTTCGAGCTTCAACGAGACGGGCTCGTCGATGCTGGTGGTGACGCCTTCGAGCGGGAACGTTCGCAGCATCTACAGCACGACCGGGACCAACTCGTGCACCAGCACCTTTGGCGGCACGAGCGCGGCCTGCCCGATCGGCGCGGGTTGCCTCGCGCTGATCCTTCAATCCAACCCCAATCTGACATGGCGAGATGCGCAGCATGTGCTCATCAACGCGGCGCGCAAGTGCGACCCGGCCAACTCGCTCTGGACCGTCAACGGTGCCGGGCACGACGTCAACTACAACTACGGCTTCGGCGCCGTCGACGTCTTCGCTGCGATCCAGCTCGCCGCGGGCTGGACGAACGTGGCCGCCGAGTCGTCACTCACGACCGGGGTGGTCGCCGTCAACACGCAGATCCCGGACAACAACACGGCAGGCGTGACGCGCCTCGTGACTGCACCGGCGTTCAACGTCGAGAGCGTCGAGCTCGTCCTCAACATCACGATGACGTACGTCGGCGACCTTCAGGTGCTGCTGACGTCGCCGTCGGGGACGCAGTCGCTGCTCGCGGCCGTCCGCGTCGATGCGACGGACAACTACACGAACTACATCTTCACGTCGCGCCGTCACTGGGACGAGAACGCGTCTGGCACGTGGACGATCAAGATCCACGACGGCGCGGCTACGGACGTGGCCACCTGGACGAACTACACGATGAACCTCTACGGCACGCCGTAGAGAGCTTTCTCTGAAGGCGGCCACGGGTCGAACCGAGTTCGGCCCGTGGCCGTCGCCTTTCGATACGCGCGCGCCGCGGCCCGCTGCTGCCAGTCACGAAGTCGGCGTGAGCGGTGCGGTCGCGACCGTCACCTTGCGCAACGCGTTCGATGCGACGCGCTCCGCGGGCGTCAGGATGCCCACGTAGTTCAGCGGATCGCCGGCGATCACGCGCACGTCGGCCGCGATCGGTTCCTTGCGCGACGCGCGCAGCTCGCTCACCGCTTCCTTCAGCGCGTACTGCTCGCCGTGGAATCCGGCGACGAAGCGTCCGCCGTGAATTTCGCCACGTGCTTCCATGCGGCGATAGACGGCGATCAGGTCGCGCCACGCGACGGGGATCTTCTCGCGGAGAAGCGCACGGCGGAACACGACGCCCGTGCGGGAGAGGAGCGTGCGCGCGACGAGCTCGGCCGCCTCGTTCGAATCGTTCGGTGAATTCGTGGCGGCGTGCACGAGACTCCACCGGCCGGTCGGCATCGGCGGCTCGCCGCGCCGGCGGCCGTGGCGGCGCTGCGGGAACAGACTGCGCAGCGCGCTGAACGCGTCTCCTGTGACGAGCCCGGCTGCGACGAGCTCGCACAGCGCGGCCTCGAGCGCGCTCGGCAGCAAACCGGTCGCGCGTGCGAGGTCTGTATGGAAGATTGCGCCGCGTGCTTCGAGGACTTCGCGCACGAGTTGTGCGTGACCGCCGAGCGTCGTCGCGTCGCGCGCACCACCGAGCGACAGCCACGTCGCGCTCGCCGCGCGCGGGAAGAGCGCGACCGGGAGCGCGCGTGCCGCACTTCCGCCGCTGCCCCACAGTCGACCCCACGCGACCTCGCCCGAAAGCGCGAGCCCATCGAGCCACGCACTTTGATAACCCTTCACCCGCGTCGGCAGGATGTGACGCTCCCATGCTTCGGCCGGAGCTTGGAATCCCGCGAGCTGCTCGATCACCGCCATCAATCCGCGCGGACCGTCGAGTCGTCTTTCGGGGAGCGCGTGTTGCCAACGGCACAAGAACCGGAGGAACTCAGCCGCGCTCACCGGCTCGATCGCGCGCCGCAATCGGTCGAGTGTATAGCGGTGGATGCGCGCGAGCAGTCGTCGGTTGCACCAACCCTGCCGTCCCGAGAACCGTGCGGACATCACCTCGCCGGCCGCTTCGAGCTCACGGATCTCGATCGAGAACTCGCGGATCAGCGGATCGTCGGCGTCGACGGGGCCGAGCGCTTCCAACCGGCCGCGCAGCACTTCCTTGCCGGTGCGCGCAGCTTCGGCGGCGTACCAACGTTCCCCGACATGTTCCACGCGACGCGCACGAGCGAGCTCGTCGAGCCAATCTCGCCATGCCGCGGATTCCGTGTCCGTGACGAAGCCCATCCAGAGCAGCGCTTCGTGGAGCTCCTCGGCGCTCTGCGGATCAGGCCAGACCTCCGCGCGCACGAGCTCGATCGCGGCGGGATCGAGCTCGCCGAGCTCGTCGGCCGTTCGCACGTCGAGCGTGCGCCGACTGCGCACAGCTTGCGTGCGGCGCTCCTCGAGCGGCGCGTCGTCGAGGAACGTGTACGGTTGCGAGTTGAGGATGCCGTGCGCGAACACCGACGGCTCGGGGCGATCGATCGAGATCGTCTCGATGGTCCCGGCTTCGATGCGTGCGAGCAGCGCGAGGAAACCGTCGACGTCCATCGCCTCGGTGAGGCAGTCGTCGATCGTCTGCGTGACGATCGGATGATCGTCGGGCACGACGATGTCGCCGGGCGGCAGCGTCTCGCCGCACGCGATCGCCTGCGGGAACGCTTCGGCGAGGAGATCCTCGGCGCGCATGCGTCGAATGGGCGGCGGCACGGCGCGTCCACCCATGAAGCGCGGCAGAAGCAACGCGCGTCCGACGTTCCAGCGCCAGCGCGCCGTGAACATCGGCGCGGCGAGGAGCGCCTGGATCAAGAGCCCGCGTGCCGAGCGCGAGTCGAGATAGCCGAAGACTCCGTCGAGCTCGAAGCTGTGTTGGTTGCCGAGCGAGAGGACGAGCGCTTCTTCGTTCGCGGCCGCTTGCAGCTCGAACCCGAAGCCGCGGCAGAAACGCTTGCGCAGCGCGAGGCCAAGGGCTCGGTTGATCCGTCCGCCGAAGAGACTGTGCAGCACGAGCTGCTGTCCACCGCTCTCGTCGAAAAAGCGCTCGAGCACGAGGCGGTCCTGCGTCGGGACGGCGCCGAGCGCAGCGCGTCCGTCGGCGAGATAGCGCGCCACTTCGAGCGCCACGTCGCGGGACACACCGGCTTCGCGCACGCTCCACTCCGGATCGTGCGCCGACTCGCGCACACGACGCCGATCTCCTCCGAGAGCTCGCGCGTTCGCGTCGGAGCCTCGCCCTGCCAGAACGGAATCGTCGGCGACGCGCCGGCCGCGTCGGCCACACGCACGATCCCCGGCTCGACCTTCAGGATCTGCCACGACGCATTGCCGAGCTGGAAGATGTCGCCGCGCGAAGCCTCGACCGCGAAGTCCTCGTTCAGCGTTCCCACGAACGTGTCTTCGGGCTCCTGCAGGACCCGGTAGTCGGCGTTGTCGGGAATGGCCCCGCCCGACAAGATCGCCGTCAGGCGCGCGCGTCGCGTCGCCATCAATCGTCGCCCGACCCCGTCGCGATGGAGCAGCGCGCTGCGGCCGCGCGCATGCATCGCGACGACGGCGTCGAAATCAGCTCGTTCGAGGTCACGGTAGGGGTGCGCGCGCCGGAAGCACTCGTACAGCTCGTCCTCGAGCCACTCACCGGCCGTGCACGCGGCGACGATCTGTTGCGCGAGGATGTCGAGCGCTGGCCGCACGTCGGGTGTGCGATCGAGGAGCCCGCGTCTCACGGCGCGCAAGATCGCGACCGATTCGACGGCTTCGTCGAGCGTCAGGGGATAGAGCTGCGCCTTGGGCGTGCGCGCGACGCCGTGGCCCGCACGCCCCGCGCGCTGCAGGAACGTCGCGATCGAGCGCGGGCTTCCGACTTGGAGGACGAGATCGACGTCGCCGATGTCGATGCCGAGCTCGAGCGAAGCCGTGGCGACGAGCGCTTGGAGCTGGCCGTGCTTCAGCCGCTGCTCGGCGGAGAGACGCGTTTCCTTCGCGAGGCTTCCGTGATGGCAGGCAACCTTGTCCGGCCCGAGTTCTTCAGCGAGTCGCGCCGATAATCGCTCGGCGAGCTTGCGCGTTCCGACGAAGATGAGCGTCGTCCTATGGGCGCGGATCGCAGTCGCCATCTTCGCGTAGATCTCGCCCACTGTTCGTGGCTGCACACGGCGGAGAGCGGCGTGTCGGGCAAGACGACGGAGAGCTCCATCTCCCGCAGGTGTCCCGCGTCGACGAGCTCACAGGGTCGGTCGACGCCGACGAGCAGCTTGGCCACCGATTCGAGCGGACGCTGCGTCGCCGAGAGCCCGATGCGCTGCGGTGAAGCTCCGCGGTGCTCACGGCACAACGCGTCGAGCCGCTCGAGCGACAGCGCGAGGTGCGCGCCGCGCTTGTCCCGCGCCAGCGCGTGGATCTCATCGACGATGACCGCGCGCACGTCGCGCAGCATCGTGCGCCCGCCAGCGCTCGTCAGCAGGATGTAGAGCGATTCGGGCGTCGTGACGAGGATGTGCGGCGCGCGCCGCTTCATCGCCGCTCGCTCACTCGTCGAGGTGTCGCCCGTGCGCACGAGGACGCGCACGTCGGGGAGCGATGGATCGATCTCGCGGATCGCCGCGAGCGGCGCGGCCAGGTTCTTCTGCACGTCGTTCGACAGCGCGCGCAGCGGCGAAACGTACACGACGGCTGTCGCGTCGGCGAGCTCTGCGCCTTGACGCAACAGGCCGTCGAGTGCGCACAGGAATGCGGCGAGCGTCTTGCCAGTTCCCGTCGGAGCCGCGATCAAGACGTTCCGGCCCGCGCGGATGTGCGGCCAACCCTCGAGCTGCGGGCGCGTCGGAGCGCCGAGGCCCTGTTCGAACCAGCGCTGGACGGCGGGATGGAAGGAGTCGATCGACATGGCAGCGATGGACTCAATCTAGCCGGAGTCCGGTTTCAGCGCGGCCGCCTCGCGCGCGGTTCAGGTCGTTCCCGGGCGGCGTGGTCGTGGGCGAGCTTGCACCAGGCACCGAGGTCCGCGCTCGTGCCGATGCGCCAAACCACCCAACCGGCCCCGATCGATGGGTCCGGTTCGCCGCCCTCCGCCACGGCGCGCGCGATCTCGCCGGGCGGCAACGCAAACCCGACACAGCTCATCCCGAACGCGATCCCGAAGATGCGGTGTGCGCGCGTGTGCAGCACGAAGTACGCGTACGCGTGCTTGTCCGGGCAGTACCAGGCGACGTCGGAGAGCCCGCGCGCAGCAGCGGTGAGTGCGGTGGCGGCTTCATCGTGCGCCGACGGATTCTCACGCTCGATGAACGACAGGATCTGCGCGTTGTCGCGTGTTCTGAAGCGCGCGTCGAGCTCCCAGGGCACGGCGGATTACCTCAGGCTCTGGCTCAGCTGCTCGGCCTGAGCGCCCGGATCCTTCGTATCGATCGCTTGCTCGATCCGGCCGTCCGCGCCGATCACGTACGTGTAGCGCTTCGCATAGGAATCGGTCGCGCTCTCGCAGGCCTTGTACGCGAGCCCGATCTTGCGGTCGACGTCGCACAGCAGCGGAAAGGTGTACTGAAACGCCTCCGCGAAAGCCTTGTTCGCGGCCTGCGAATCGAAGGAGATGCCCAGCACCTCTGCGCCGGCCTTCTCGAAGTCGCGGATTCGATCACGGAACCCGCAGCCCTGCTTCGTTCAGCCGGGCGTGGCTGCCTTGGGATAGAACCACAGGATCACGCGCTTCCCCGCGTAGTCCTTCAGGCGCACGGTCCGGCCGTTGTGGTCCATCACCTCGAACTCGGGTGCGGTGTCGCCTCGCTTCAACATGGGGCGTTTTCCCTTTCTGAAGAGTTCGCCGAACAGGTAGCGCAACATTATTGGGGATCCTCGTCGTCGTTCGGTGGGCCGGCGACTTGTTCGGAGACATCGGCGCCGGGGTTGATCTCTCGATCGCGCGCGCGGGCTTCGCGAATCAACGCATCCAGGTCGGAAGCGCGCTGCACCGAGTCGTCGTACACCCATTTCAGGTGCGGCATGCGGCGCAAATCGAGCACGCGCGCGACCTGCCGTTGGATGAATCCCGCGGCGCCGTCCAGCATGTGCTGGGCCTTGTTCTTGTCCGCCTCCGATCCGAGGACGGAGTAGAAAATCTTGCCCGCGGTCACATCGGGCGTGAGCTCGACGCGCGTGATCGTGATGAAGCTCGCGCGCGGATCGTTGATCTCGAACTGTAGGCAGTGCGCCGCGCGCTCGTGGATGCGTGCCGACAGTCGGGCGATTGTGCGCGGATTGGCCATATACCGGAGCGAGGATACTCGCTCCATCCATCGGTGGGGAAGTTGTCGGCCCCTTGGTGCGCTACGCGGGGCCTTAGGCGGGTGCGCTACACGCTGGTGCGTTCGCCGAGCGTGCGACGGGTCTTGACGATCTTGAAGCCTTCGACCGTGTCTCCGACTTGGACGTCGGCGAAGTCGCGGACCACGATCCCGCAGTCGAAGCCCTCGCGCACTTCCTTGGCCTCGTCCTTCTCGCGCCGGAGCGAGCCGAGCACGCCGGTGAAGATCACCTTGCCGCCGCGGAAGACGCGCGCCTTGCTGTCGCGGAACATCGAGCCGTCGATCACGTGGCTGCCGGCGATCGTGCCGACCTTCGACGACTTGAACAGCGCACGGACTTCGGCGTGTCCGGTGACCTCTTCGGAGACCTCGGGCGCGAGCGCGCCTTCCATGAGCGCGTGCATGTGGTCGAGCAACTCGTAGATCACTTCGTAGTGGCGGACCTCGATGCCCGCACGCTCGGCCGCGATGCGGGCCTTGTCGTTCACGCCCGTGTGGAACGCGATGATGGTGGCGGTCGACGTCGATGCCAGTAGGACGTCACTCTCCGTGACGGCGCCCACGCCGGCGAACAAGACGCGGACGTCGACCTCGTCGTGGGTGAGCTCGGAGAGCGACGACTTGAGCACTTCCGCCGAACCTTGCACGTCGGCGCGCACGACCAGGTTGATCGTGTGCTTGGCTTGATCAGCGACGACCTTCATCAAGGACGAGGCGTCGACCGAACGCCGCTCGGTCAGCGACATCGCGCGGTTCTTGCGCTCGCGTTCCTCGGCCACTTCCTTGGCCTTGCCGAGCTCTTCGACCACGTAGAACGATTCGCCGACGCCGGGCAGCGCGGAGAGGCCGGACACTTCGACGGGCATCGACGGCGGCGCCGACTCGAGCTGCTTGCCCCGGTCGTCGTGCATCGAGCGCACCTTCCCGTAGCCTTCGCCGGCCAGGATGATGTCGCCACGAAGCAGCGTCCCGTCCTGCACCAAGAGGTGCGCGACGATGCCCTTGCCTTGTTGGATCTCGGCTTCGAGCACGACGCCGGACGCGGGGCCGTCGGGGTGGCACTTGAGCTCGAGCAACTCGCCTTCGAGGAAGAGTCGTTCGAGCAGCGTGTCGACGCCAATGCCCTTGACCGCGCTGACCTCGATCATCGCCGTGTCGCCGCCCCACGCTTCGGGCATCAGACCCAAGCGGGAGAGACCCTCCATCGCGCGCTTGGTGTTGGCCTCGGCCTTGTCGACCTTCGTGAGCGCGACGACGATCGGTGACTGGGCCGCGCGCGCGTGCGCGATGGCCTCTTCGGTGTGCGGCATCGGACCGTCGTCGGCGGCGACGACGAGCACGACGATGTCGACCGCGCTCGCGCCGCGCGCGCGCATCTGCGTGAACGCGGCGTGACCGGGCGTGTCGATGATCGTGAGCTTGTGGCCGAGCTTGGTCGACACCTGGTAGGCGCCGACGTGCTGCGTGATGCCGCCGGCTTCGCCTTCAGCGACGCGCGACTGGCGGATCGTGTCGATCAGCGTGGTCTTGCCGTGGTCGACGTGACCGAGGAACGCCACGGTCGGCGGGCGCAGCACGAGCTTCTCCGCGTGGATGCCGGTGCGCTTCTTCTTCAACTCGCCGATCAGCGCCTGCTCGGCCGCGACTTCTTGCGTCACCTCGAGCTCGACACCGAACTCGTGCGCGAGCAGCACCGCGGTGTCCTCGTCGAGAAGCGAGTTGATGCTGACCTTGAAGATGTCGAGTCCGAGGCGCTTGATCGCGATGGAAATCAGCTCGCTCGTCTTGATCGAGAGCTTGTCGGCGAGCTTCCTGATCGTGATCGGTAGATCGACCTGAATCGTGTTGCCGCCGTACGGCGACGAAGATCCGTCCTGCCGGCTGCGCATCGGTCGCGGTCCCGATGTCGAGCCTGCGCCGGCCGGTGTCGGGCCGCGGCGCCGCAGGAATCGACCGGCTTCGCGCTCGCGCAATTGACCGGCCGACAGGCCGCCGCGCGTGCCGCGGTCGCCGCGCACCAGCGCGCGCTTCTTGTCGTGACCGAGCGTCGGTTGCACGTCGGGCGCGACGTCATCCTTCGAACGCAGTCGGCGTGACTCGGGCTTCTTCGGCACCTGGCTCTTGATCTTGGAGAGATCGATGAAGCCGACCACCTTGCCCAGACGTCGCGGCGTCGCGGAAGCGGGCGCGGCTCCCGCGGGCGGTTCCGCTGCGGCAGGCTCCGCGACTTCGGGAGCACGTTCCGTCGCAGCGCTCGCGGCGGTGACTGTTTCTTGTGCCGGTGCCGCGATCGTCGGAGCTTCGGGCGGCGCGACGTTCGGAACGCGAACGACGTGCGGCGGCTCGACCGGACGCTCGACGATCGGAGCTGCCTCGGCCTCGATTTCTTGCGGGTGAGGTGCGCTCGGGATCGGCCGCGACACTTCCGGCGGTGCCGGCGGAGGTTCGATCGCGGGCGCCGACGCCATGATCTCCGGGTCAGGCTCGTCGTCCTCGATCGGCTCGATCTCGAGTTTCGGAAGCGCGGGCCTCGGAGCCGTCGTCACCGCCTCGGGGGTGGTCTCGTCGACGTCGCCGCTCGAGAGCGAGAGCTTCTTCTTTTTCTTCCGTAGAACGAGCCCGCCGCCGACGTCCGCCGATTCGACCTGCGTCGCGGACTTGCGTCCTTCGGCTTCGAGCAAGCCCTGGGCTTGGAGCACCTGGAAATCATCCAGGGCGGACATCGGTCCCTTGATCCAGTCGAAGCCGCGATCACGGAGCTTCTTCGCCAAGTCCTGACCGGACATGCCGTACTCTTTGGCGAGATCGTAGATGCGCTTCTTTTGGGTCAAGCGGTAGCAGTCCGTCCTTAGGGATCTTCGGTGTCGGGCCTCGAGGTGGTCTCGGGCCGGTGATCAACTCTCGGCGCGGGCCTCGATCGAGCTCTTCTCGCCTTGCCCTTCGCCTTCGAACCGGCGGTCCGCGTCGGTCTCCGGCGCGGCGCCGTCCTCGTTCGAGCCCTCCGCGCCGAGTTCGGGATCCTCCGCGCCTTCGGGCAGGGCACCCTTCCCACGCGAGTCGGCTTCGAACTCGTTGCGCGTCTTGATGTCGATCTCCCAGCCGCAGAGGCGGCTCGCAAGGCGCACGTTCTGGCCCTTCTTGCCGATCGCGAGCGATTGCTGGTCTTCGTCGACGATCACGACCGCGGAGTGCGAGTCGACGTCCGGGTAGATGTTGTCCAGGTGGATCGCCGCCGGCTTGAGACCGTTCATGATCAACGTCTCGAGCGAGTCCGACCACTTGATGATGTCGATGCGTTCTCCACGCAGCTCGTCGATCACGGCCTTGATTCGCGAGCCGCGCACGCCGACGCACGCGCCGATGCTGTCGATCTTCGGGTCCTGGGACAGGACGGCCATCTTCGTCCGGTAGCCGGGCTCGCGCACCACGCGCTTGATCTCGATGATTCCGTCGGCAATTTCTGGAACCTCGAGCTCGAACAGACGTCGTACCAGGTCGGGGTGAGTGCGGCTCAGCAGGATGCGAACCCGCGCGCCCTCTTTGCGAACCTCGACGATGATCGCGCGGATGCGGTCACCGGGGTTGAACGTCTCGCCGCGCACGCGGTCTTCTTTGGAAAGGTAGGCCTCGACTTTGCCGAGGTTGATCACGAGCGCATCGCCTTCGAAGCGTTGCACGACGCCGTTGACGAGTTGTCCGACGCGCGCCTCGTATTCTTCGAAGAGAACGTCCCGCTCGGCCTCGCGCACGCGTTGGAGGAATCCCTGCTTGACGGCCTGCGCCGCGATGCGGCCGAGCTCGACGAGGTCGAATTCGTACTCCTCCTCGTCGTCCTCCATCGTGACTTCGCCGGACTTCCGGTCGATGTGCACGCGTAGGTCTTCGCCGACTCCCAAGCGCTTGCGCACCCCGGCTGCCAACGCTTCCTCGAGTCCCCGGAAGATCACTTCCTTGGGGATGTCCTTGTCGCGGTGGATGACGTCGATCATCCGCAGCACGTCTTCGGGGTTCATGCGTGTGTGCGCACGGAGACCCGCGCGAGTGCGCGCGCGCACTCTCACTGGCTCTCCGCGTTGGCTTCAGGATTTAAATATAAGCAAAGAAGCGGGTTACCCCGCTTCCGGCGGCCTATCGCCGGGGTTCGTCGACACCCCTCACCATCTCTCGGGAAACCGCAGTTTGATATATACGGGGGAGCGAGTCAACCGCGGCGACGCTGCACGCACCGTCCGCGAGGCCGAGACCCCCCTTGGATTCCAAGATCGATCGATCCGCGGGGCACCGCATGGTCGGCGGTTCGGACGTGTTCCGAGCGTTCGAGGCCCGGCTCCACGAGCTCGCTGGATCCGACATCACGGTCTTGCTGGAGGGCGAGAGCGGCTCCGGCAAGAACCTCGCAGCGCGGGTTCTCCACGAACTGGGAACTCGTAGAAGCCGCCCCTTCGTGGAGGTTTCTCTCGCCGCGCTCGCCCCGACGCTGATCGAGTCCGAGCTCTTTGGGCACGAGCCGGGAGCGTTCACCGGCGCCCAAACGGCGCGGATGGGGCGCTTCCTGCGGGCGAACGGGGGGACGATCGTGCTCGACGGCGTCGAGTCGTTGCCGGGCAGCCTGCAGGTGAAGCTCCTGCGTGTGCTTCAGGAACGGCGGATCGAACCTCTCGGCGGTTCGGCCGAGCTCGACATCGACGTCCGCGTCATCGCGACGACCTCCGTCGAGCTCACCGCAGAAGTCAGTGCCGGTCGCTTTCGCGAGGACTTGTACTACCGCCTGGCGGTCGTCACCCTGCGCGTTCCGCCGCTGCGCGCGCGCCTCTCGGACCTCCCGAGCCTGTGCGGCGAGCTGCTCGATCAGGCGAGTCAGCGCCTCTCCGTCCCCAAGAGGACACTCGACCCGCGCGCGCTCGAGCGCCTGGCCGCTCACTCCTGGCCGGGCAATCTGCGCGAGCTGGAGAACGCGCTCGAGCGGGTGCTCGTCCTTCCGCAGCCACGCGCAGAATCCGATCGAAAACAATCGTCCACTATCGGTCCTGAGGAATTCTCTTTCTTGGATGAGGCGGCGATCGGGATGCCGGAAGCTCTCGCTCGCATGGCTCTGGCGCACGGCGTGTCGCTGCAGGACCTCGAGCGCGCGATGCTCGGCGAGGCGCTCCGCGAGCAGCGCGGAAACCTGACCGCGGCGGCGCGCCAGATCGGTCTCTCGCGGCGGGCGTTCGATTACCGCAGCTCGCGTGCGGCGGCGCCCACGACGCCCGCCGCGGCCGGAGAGCCGAGCACCGCCGACGAGCCGGGGGACACGCCGTCGTGACTTCGCGCGCCGTCCGGATCCTCCCACGCGCGATCGCAGTCGTCGCCTGGCTCTCCGTCGCGCTCGCGCAAGCGCCGTCCGCGCCCTCTGCGAACAGCGTCGCAGCGCGCGTCGCGGCGCTCGCATCGCAGACTGCGCCCGCGCGCGGCGCCGCGCTCGATGAATTGCGGCACGGCGGCGAAGCCGTGGCATTGGCCGCGCTCGACGGGCTCGCGCAGATGCCGCTCGAGATCCGCCGGGAGCGCGCTTGGCTCGTGCTCGAGACCGGTGAGAGCGGCTCGATCGAGCCGGCGATCCGCGCGCTGGCCGATCCCGATGCGATCACGCGCGGATGGCTCGCTGCGTTCCTCGGCCGAACGGAGCTCGGCGAGGCGCTGCTCGCGGAACGCATCGCTGCGCTCAGCGCCGTCGCCACGCGCGACGTCGACGCCGGGCTGCGCGGGCGCGCGGTCGCAGCGCTCGCCGACTTGGGGCCCCGCGAGGCTCTCGAAGCGCTCGACGCGCTCGTCGACGACGCAAGCGCTCGCGAGCGCGTGCTCGCGGCTCGACTCCTCGCTCAGAAGCCGGCGGCTCAGGGCCTCGTCGCCCGGCGAGTCGAGCGCGCGTTCCCCGCGAACGCGGCGACGACGGGTGAAGGCTCGGCCGAGGGCGGCGACGTGCTCGCCCAACTGCTCTTTGGTTATGCGCGCAGCTTGGGCGAGGATTCGCGCGGCGGTCTCGATCCGCGTGAGCGCGCCCCGCTGCTCGTCGCCGCGCGACATTACGATCCGCGGGTCGTGCGCGCGGCTGCGGCGGCGTTCGACACCCTGCTCCGCCGACTCGTGCAGTTCGGCGATGCCGCGCGCGCGTCGCGCATCCTCGAGGGATTCGAAGCGCAGGGCCTGGACGCGCGCATCAGCCGCTACCAGCGCGCGCGGCTGGCGCTGGCGCTGGGGAGCGATGCGCAGGCGGCGCGTGCGGCGGCGCGCGCTCTGCTCGAGACGGTCACTGGCGGTGCCGATCGCGACTCGCGCTTCTGGCGCGCGCGCGCGCACCAGCTCGAAGGACTCGCACTCCTCGCCGACGGCGATCCGCGCGCCGCCGAGGCTTCGCTCTCGGCGGAGGTCGAGATCCTCGACGGACTGCTCGCCGAGCGCAGCGATCGTCAATCCAAGAGCCGGCGCGACGACCACGAAGCCTGTCTGCGACAACGCGCGGTCGCGGAGATCACGCGCGCCGTGTGCGCGATCGCGCTGGGTGTGCCGGGCGAACCACCGGCGCCCGCAGTTCTGGCGTTTGCAAGCGCAGCGCACGCGTACGAGCTCGAGCTCCAGCTCCACCGCTGGGGCAGCGCGATCGACGGCAGCGGCGGCTGGGACGCGACGCTCTCGGCGGAGCTCAGCCCGGCGGCGCTGCTCTTCAACAACCCGCGCTTTCCCGCCTGGCCGACCGCGCGCATGCTTGCGCTCCGCGCGGATCTCGGACGCGCGCTCGCGAGCGTCGCGCGCGCCGAGATGCCCGGCTTCGAACCGTGGCCGGACATGAAGCCCGAGATCGCGCGCGCTCGCGACGATCCGCGCCGGCGCTGGTACCTGCGCGCGATCCAGTACGCGCAGTTCGACGCGCTGAGCAAGGAGCAGGGTCGGCTGGGCGCCAAGTTGCGCGAGCTCGCCGGCGACGATCCGACCGATCTCGATCCGGAGCTGCTCCAGCGACTCGAGGAGATCCAGATCGCGCTGCGCGATTTCAGTCAGGTCTTCGCGCGCGCGGAATCGGACGAGGAGGCGCTCAAACCGACGTTCCCGTCGACGTGGGCCCTGTCGCTGGCGCGCGACCTCTCGGACGAAGGCGACAGTGAAGCGGCGCGCGCACTCGCGGTGCACATGCGCGACGACCTCGAGCGCTCGGGCCTGTCGCGGCGCTACGTCGGCGGTCTCGAGCTCCTGGCCGAGATCGAGATGGCGATCGGGTCCTCGTACACGCAGGACGACGAGCCGGAGCGCGCGGAGGTCGAGCTGGCCAAGGCCGTGGAGCGGCTCGAGGCGATCGAGTCGCTTCTCAAGGACCGTGGCGTCGGCTTCGATGGATTGATGCGCGTGCAGCTCCTGCGCCGCAGCGCGCTCGTCAGCTTGGCCGTCAACGCCAACGTCAAACAGAAGGATCAAGAGAAGGCCGGGCGCTACTTCGATCGCGCTTGGGAGATCGCGCAAGACGACTTCATGCGTGTGTTGCGTGGGTGCTATCTCGCGCGCGCGGGACGCGCCGTCGAGGCGCGCGCGCTCCTCCGTGAAATCACGCCCGGGCCCGGCACGCACTACAACATGGCGTGCACGTTCGCGTTGCTCGGCGAGAAGCCGCTCGCTCTGCAGTTCTTGCGACGCGAGTTCGAAGAGAATCGCCAGGGCGCGGGTGCGCTGGCGAAACAGCGCGTCTGGGCGCGATCGGATCCCGATCTCGAGTCGCTGCGCGGTGATCCGGAGTTCCAAGCGCTCGTCGGCGAACGTTGACATGGAGAAGTCCGACACGCGCTCCGAAGAGTCCGCGCCGAGCGGCCTCGTGCTCCCGGCCTGGTCACAGAACTCGGGCGGAGCGTTCGACGCGGGCCGCGTGCGCGTCAGCGGCAAGGGCCGGCGTTGGCTCGCGACCGGTCACCCGTGGGCCTTCCGCGACGACGTGACCGCGGTGGAGGCGGAACCCGGCGCGCTCGTGCGCGTCGAGGGGCCGAGCGGCGAGAACCTCGGCTTCGCGGTCTACAGCTCGACGTCGCGCATCGCGCTGCGATTCTTGACGCGCGCCGACGCGTCGCCCGATCGCGCGTTCTTCGCGGAACGCGTCGCGCGCGCGTGGCGCTACCGCGCCGAGCTCGGATACGGCGAGTTCGACGGCGCGTGCCGCATCCTCGCGGGAGATGTCGACGGGTTTCCGGGGCTCGTGGTCGACCGCTACGGGAAGGTGCTCGTGCTGCAGAGCGGGACGCAGTCGTCGGATCGCATGCGCGAGCTCGTGATCGAGCTCCTGCTCGAGCACCTGCCGTTCGCTCCCGAGTGCGTCGTCGACCGGTCCGACGGAGCCGTGCGCCGTCTCGAGGACCTGCCGCGCCGCATCGAGATCCTGTCCGGCCAGTTGCCGGCGCCGCTCGTCGTGCGCGAGGACGAGCTCGCGTACGAAGTCGACGTGCTGCACGGACACAAGACGGGGCACTACCTGGACCAGCGCGCGAACCGCTGCAAGGCCGCCCGCTTCGCGGACGGCCGGCGTGTGCTGGACGCGTTCGCATACGACGGCTTGTTCGGGATCCGCGCGGCGCTCGCGGGAGCGCGCGAGGTCTGGTGCGTGGACCAGTCAGAAGCGGCCGGGGAGCGCGTGCTCGCGAACGCGGCGCGCAACGGCGTGGCGAACGTCGTCCATTTCGCGCGCGCCAATTGCATGAGCGACCTGCGCGCGCGGGCGCGTGAATCGGAACGCTACGGTCTCGTCGTCGTGGACCCGCCGGCGTTCGCCAAGAGCCGGCACGAGGTCGCCGGCGCGGCGCGCGGCTACGTCGAGGTCAACCGTCGCGCGCTCGAACTGATCGAGCCCGGTGGCTGCCTGGTCAGCGCGTCGTGCTCGTACAACGTCTCGGCAGAGACGTTCGTGGAGTACTTGGCGCGCGCCGCGCACGAAGCGCGGCGCACCGTCTTCCTCCAGGAGCTCGCTGGCGCGGCGCTCGATCATCCCGTCCTGCTGACGTTGCCGGAGAGCCACTACTTGAAGTGCGCCTTCCTGCGGGTGGGTTGAGCTGCGCTCGGCGGGTGGGTTGAGCTGCGCGCGCCTGTTAGCATGTCGCGCCCGCATTCGGAGAAGCGGGCCAGCGGCGTGAAGATCGAGGTCAACGGAGAAGCGCGCGAGGTCGCGGACGGGCTCACTGTCGAGGAGCTGGTGCGCGAGCTGGGCCTCCGTCCGGAGATCGTCGCGGTCGAGCGCAACCGGGAGCTCGTGACGCGCTCGCGGCGCAGCACCACGCGGCTCGCATCCGGGGATCGCATCGAGGTCGTGACGCTCGTCGGAGGCGGTTGACGCACATGACCCACGCTTCCGATGCAGCGACGTACGACGAGCCGCTGGTCCTCGGCGACCTCGTGCTGCGCTCACGACTCTTGGTCGGCACGGGCAAGTACAAGTCGTTCGAGGAGACCGCGGCGGCGCTCGAGATCAGCGGCACGGAGTGCGTCACCGTCGCCGTCCGGCGCGTGAACCTGGATCAGCGCCAGGGGCCGTCGTTGCTCGACGCGATCGACCGCCAGCGCTACGCGATCCTGCCGAACACCGCCGGATGTTTCGACGCGGCGAGCGCCATCCGAACGGCGGAGCTCGCGCGCGATATGCTCTCCACCAAGCTCGTGAAGCTCGAGGTGCTCGGCGATCCGAAGACGCTGCTCCCCGATCCCGTCGGCACGCTCGAAGCGACGCGCGAGCTCGTGCGGCAAGGATTTCACGTGCTCGTGTACACGTCGGACGATCCGCGCCTGGCGGTGCGGCTCGAGGAACTCGGCGCGACGAGCATCATGCCGGCCGGCTCGCCGATCGGTTCGGGTCAAGGCGTACTGAATCCCAACGCGATTCGCATCATCCTCGAACTCGTGCGCGTGCCGGTGATCGTCGACGCCGGCGTCGGCACCGCGTCGGACGTCGCGATCGCGATGGAGCTCGGTGCGCACGGCGTGCTGCTCAACACCGGCATCGCGTCCGCGCGCGAACCGCTGCGCATGGCGGCCGCGATGCGCGACGCTTGCTCGGCTGGACGGCAGGCGTTTCTCGCGGGACGGATCCCGCGCCGGCTGTACGCGAACGCTTCGTCGCCCGAGGTCGGGTTGATCGAGCGCGGCGCGGGCTGATCGGGAACGCATGCAGTCTGCGACCGATCCGGAGGCTCTCGCGATCGATTGGGCCGTGCACGCTCAGTTGGGAGCGGTGCTCGCGGTGGTCGCGCTCTCGCTCGCGCCGCTGACGATCCTCGTCGCGCGCCGGATCTTTCCGGGGCGAAACGTGGTGTTCGCTCGGTGGGGGTTCTCGCACTTGCTCGGTGTGCTCGTCCTCGGGGCCGCGCTCCTGTCGCTGTCGCAAGTGATCTGGCCCACGCACAGCGGATCGATCGACATCCAAGTCGAACTGGTGCGCATGGCCGCCGTCATGGCTGCGATGGTGGCGCTCATTGCGCGGTTCGCACACCAGCTCGACCCCGAGAGCTGGCGCGCGCTCGGACTGTGGCGCGGCATGCACGCGCGCGCCGTCGCGACGGGACTCGCGGCCTACGTGTTGAGCTTGCCGGGGATCGTCGGGCTCGGGTTGATGTGGCCGTGGCTCGTCCGAGAACTCGGAGTCGAGTTCAAGCCGCAGGAGCTGATGGAGGGCTTCCGCGCGCTGCCACAGGAGCGAGTCGCTCTCGTGCTCGTGTTCGGCATCGTGGTGATGCCGCTCTTCGAGGAGATCGTGTTCCGCGTGTTCCTCCAGCCGCTCCTCGTGCAGAACTTCAGCGAGAAGGGCGGGGTGCTGCTCACGTCCGCCCTGTTCGCCGCGCTGCATGGCGAGAGCGCGTTCCTCCCCGTGTTCGGTCTGAGCGTGGTCTTGGGCGCCGTGATGCTGCGCACGCAGCGTCTCACCGCCGTCTGGGCCGTGCACGCGTTACACAACGCGCTGGTGTTCGCGTACTTGATCGCGTTCGCGCGCGGCGACGGACTCGCGGCGGCCCCGGGCGTGCTGGGAGCAGGGTGAGTCGCGCATGACCTTCTTCCCGCGATCGGGCTTGATGCGGCCGGTTCCCGGCGGCGCGTTCGTCGCTTCGAACGCGATCGTCACCGGCGACGTGACGTTCGGCCGTGACGTCGGCGTGTGGTTCGGCTGCGTGTTGCGCGGCGACGATGCGTCGCTGTCCATTGGACCGCGCACGAACGTCCAAGACTTGACGATGATCCACGCCGACACCGACGTGCCGAACGTGATCGGGTCCGGCGTGACGATCGGACACCGCTGCGTGCTGCACGGCGCGCGCGTCGAGGACGGCTGCTTGATCGGCATGGGCGCGATCCTGCTCGGCGGCTCGAAGATCGGAGCGCAGTCGCTCGTCGCCGCGGGCGCGGTGGTGAAAGAGAAGTTCGAGGTTCCGCCGCGGTCGCTCGTCGCGGGTGTCCCCGCGCGCATCGTGCGCTCGCTGACCGACGCCGAGGTGGCGGCGATCGAGAAGAGCGCCGAGGGCTACGTCGCGAAGATCCGGCTGTACCTCGACGGGCGTGCGGTTTAGAGCATGGAAGACATGGAATACGACGCGAAGCGCGTGCACCTGGCCGTGCGACTGCGCGAGCTCGAGCGTGTTGCCGTCGCGTTCTCAGGCGGCGTCGACTCGACCGTGCTCCTGCACGCGGCGTTCACCGAGCTGGGCGCGGAGGCGGCGGGGCTGATCGCGGATTCGCCGTCGCTTCCG
>JANOFY010000549.1:0-17355 GCA_031413895.1 Planctomycetota bacterium
AGCACGAGGTTCACGAGCACCGACTCACCGAGCAGGTTGCCGGCTTCGTGGATCGAAGCGATCTCGCGCTGGAATCCGTAGTACGCGGAGTTCGTCAGGCGCAGCACCTTCGCGGTCATCGCCACGTCGGTCTGGATGACCGCGACGAGCTCGCCGGGTACGACGTCGTGGCGCGACGAAAGCTCGAGGACCCGCGCCGCTACTTCGGGGAGCGGCTCGAGATTCTTGATCTCGTCGAGGATGTCCGGAAGCAGACTCGACACGTGTGGGAGCCGCGTTTGCCGCGGCTTCGTCTCTACTTCTCGGTCTGCGGGCGGCGCGCCCTGGAGTCCAGCCCGCGAAGGCGTTCCTAGCCGCGCTTTTCGATCGGCAGGTAGGGGCGCTTCTTCGCCCCGGTGTAGATCTGCCGCGGCCTGCCGATGCGGAAGTCGGGGTCCCGGCGCATCTCCAGCCAGTGCGCGATCCAGCCCGGCAGGCGTCCCATCGCGAACAGCACCGTGAACATGTTGGTCGGGATGCCGAGCACCTTGTAGATGACGCCGGAATAGAAATCGACGTTCGGATACAGCTTGCGGCTGACGAAGTACTCGTCGTGGAGCGCGATCTCCTCGAGGCGCATCGCGATCTCGAGCAGCTTGCTCGACGACCCGAGCTTCCCGATCAGCTCCGCGCACGTGCGCTTGAGCACGGCCGCGCGCGGGTCGTAGCTCTTGTAGACGCGGTGGCCGAAGCCCATCAGCCGCGTCGTGTCGTTCTTGTCCTTGGCCTTGGAGATGAAGCGGTCGGCGCTGCCTTCCTCGCGCGCGATGTGCTCGAGCATCTCGATCACCTTTTGATTCGCGCCGCCGTGCAGCGGGCCCCACAGCGCGCTGATGCCGGCCGAGATGCCCGCGAAGAGGTTCGCTTGCGAGCTGCCGACCATGCGCACGGTGCTCGTCGAGCAGTTCTGCTCGTGGTCCGCGTGCAAGATCAAGAGCAAGTCGATCGCGCGCACCACGACCGGATCGACCGGGTACTCCTCGCACGGCGTCGCGAACATCATGTGCAGGAAGTTCGCGGAGTACGGCAGGTCGTTGCGCGGGTACATGAACGGCTGGCCGATGCAATGCTTGTACGAGCACGCCGCGATCGTCGGCATCTTCGCCAGGAGCCGGATGATCGACGAGTAGATCTGCCGCTCGCTCTCGGGCTCTTGATAGAAGGTCGTCAGCGCGCCGACGGTCGCGGCGCACACCGGCATCGGGTGCGCGTCCTTCGGCAGCGCGCCGAAGAAGCGCTTGAAGTCCTCGTGCAGCATCGTGTGCTGCGTGATCTCGGACGTGAACACCGCCAGCTCGGTCGTCGTCGGCAGCTCGCCGTGGATCAAGAGCCAGGCGACTTCGAGGAAGGTGCTCGACTCAGCCAGCTCCTGAATCGGGTATCCGCGGTAACGCAGGATGCCCTGTTCGCCGTCGATGAACGTGATCGCGCTGCGGCACGCGCCCGTGTTCCCGTAGCCGGGGTCGAACGTGATCAGTCCCGTTTGACTGCGCAGCTCGCGGATGTCGCACGCGATCTCACCCTCGCTGCCACGCACTACCTTGAGGCTCGACTCCTTGCCGTCGACGCGCAGTTCCACACTCTCGCCTTGGGTCGTTTCGCCCGTCATCTGCGTCGCCATATTTGGACTCGAATCCTGCCGCTTCTCTGCCCGTGGAGTGTGTGTCGCCGATCCTGCTCGCCGATGCTGCAGAACGGTGAGAAGCAGACACGATGGCTCGCCGAGTCGAGTGCTTCAAGGGGACAGTGACGTTTCCTACGCAGAGCCGGCGACGCGGCGCCAGACTTCGACCGTGGCTTGCGCGCACGCGCGCCACGGAAAGTTCCGGGCGTGGAGCTCGCAGGCATCGCGGTGGGCTGGCTCTGCCGCGCTCGCCAGGCCGAGTTCGAGCGCGTCCGCCAGGCGCGCGGGTTCGCGAACGGCCGTTTCGTTTTCGATCCAGGTCGCCAGGCCGCCGAGGCTCTCTTGGAACGCGGGCAGCGGACTCGCGACGACGGCCACGCCCAGCGCGAAGGCCTCGAGCGGCGTCACCGCGGTCCCTTCGTCGTCGGAGAGGTGCACGAGCACGCTCGCGGCGCCGACGATGCGCGGGAGCTCGCTCTCGACGGCGTCCTCGCGCCACGTCACGCGATCGCGCACGGGCGACGACGAGACGGCCCGCTTCCACTCGTCCGCCGCGGGCCCGGCGCGCCCGACGAAGACGAGCTTCACCTCGACCTTGCGCGCGTCGAGCACCTCGACGGCACGCAGGATCGCGAGGTGCCGGCGCGCGGGTCGCAGCGCGCCGAGGACGAGCACCGTGGGCGGGCTCGTCGGCTCCGGACGCGCGACTAGCTCGCGGCGCCAGTGGTCGCACCCGACGGGCGTTCGATGCACCTGGGTCGACGCGAGGCCGTAGCGGCTCATGATCCGCTCCTTGAAGTCCGCGCTGAAGACCAGGACGCCGTCGATCTTCGCGAGCGTGTGACGGAGCCGTGCGTCGGCCTGCGAGCCCTCCGGCGGGAGCTCCGCGAGGGCGAGGCATTGTGGCGCGCGCAGAACCGGCAGCGTCGGCAGCACGACGTGCTGGAAGACGTCGACGCCACCGAGCCAGCGGTCCGCGTGGCGGCAGAGGAGCGGCGCGAGCCACGGGACCGCGCGGCGCGGCAGCGCGCTCTTCACGCGCGTCACGCGCGCGCCCGCGCCGACGAGGCCGAGCGCCGGTTCGAAGATCGACCGCGTCGCGCGACCGACTTCGAGGAGCGCGAGGTCCGGGCCGTCTGCGAGCTGCAGCACCGCGCGCACGAGCTCGCGCGTGTAGCGGCCGACACCCGGCGCGTGCGACACGGCGGGCAGGTAATCGATGCCGATGCGCACGCGCTTCGATCTACGCCGGCAGACCGTTGCGCGCCACGCTCTCGAGTGCGTCGGCGAAGCGATCGACCTCTTCAAGCGTCGTGTAGACGGCGGGCGACACGCGGATGCCCTGGAAGTCCTTGTGCACGATCGCGACGACGAAGATGTGGTGTTTCGTCCACAGGTGCTCGGCGAGCTTGACGGCGTCGACGCCCTCGATCTCGACGTTCGCGACGCCGGTCGCGAAGCCCGGCTTCAAACTCGTGTGCAGGCGCGTGCGCGGCAGCCGGGCAGCGCGCTCCGCCCAGCGGTCGCGCAGGTAGAGCAGCCGCGCCAGCTTGCGATCGGGGCCGAGACCTTCGTGGAACGTCAGCGCGTCTGCGATCGCGAGGAAATTCGCGAGGGGATGCGTGCCGATCTCCTCGAACTTGCGGATGTCGGCGTCTTGAACCTGCGGCGCGGCCATCAGCGGCCAGAGCTTTTCGATGCGCTCGCGGCGCACGTAGAGCAGGCCCGTGCCGAACGGAGCGAAGAGCCACTTGTGCAGGCTCGTGCCGTAGTAGTCGCAGTCGAGGTCGGCTTGCCGGTACACGAGGTGCGCGAACGCGTGCGCGCCGTCGACGATCACCGGGATGCCGCGCGCGCGCGCCATCGCGACCACTTCGCGCACGGGCATCACCTGCCCCGTCAAGTTGACGACGTGCGACATGTGCAGCATGCGCGTGCGCGGCGTGATGCGTTCCTCGAAGAGCCGCACGATCTCGCGCGGATCCTCGCACGGCACGGGGATCGAGAACTGCTTGAGCACGATGCCGTCGCGGCGCTCGCGCTGCTGCCAGGTCGTGATCATCCGCGGGTAGTCCTGGTTCGTCGTCAGGACCTCGTCGCCGGGCTCGAGGTCGAACCCTTGCTGGCAGATCTGCAGGCTCTCCGATGTGTTGCGCGTGATCGCGATCTCTTCGGCCGAGCAGCCGAAGTGACGCGCGAGATGCGCGCGCACCGTTTCCTTCTGCGGCGCTTGGAGCCGCCACAGCACGTACGCCGGCGCTTGGTTCGCGTGGTCCAGGTAGCGCTTGACCGCGGCTTGGACTCCGGCGGGGGACGGGCACACCCCGCCGTTGTTCAGGTTCACCATGCTGCGATCCACGGTGAACGCTTGCTGCGCGTGCGACCAAAAGTCTTCGTCGCCAGCCAGGTTGTCGGGACCGCCCGGATGCGATGCGAGCTCGCGCGCACGATCGTGCGCATCGTCCGCGAGGGGGGCGGCGCAACCGAAACTCCACGCGGCCGCGGGCACGCCGATGGATCCGAGAAAACGACGGCGGGTCAACATGGATTCACGTGCTCACAGTCCGGGTCCAACCGACAAGTCGTCGAAGCGCGTCTGTGCGTCCGCTTTCGTCCACAGCCCGACGCGACCGGCGCCGGCGAAGGTGGGATCGCGCGCGCGCAACAGCACGCGGCCGTCGAGCGCGCACTGGATCGCGTCGCGCCGCATCGTGCAGGTGAGCTCGTGCCAGCCCTCGCTCACCTCGACCTCGGCGCTCTCGAGCTGCTGCCGGACGCCGTCGACGACCTTGTACACGCGCACGTTCGATTCGAGCGGGTTGACGCGCGCGACGTAGTAGTTCCGCGCGTCCCGTGCTCGCCACACGATTCCGCCGCCTTGATCGATCTCGCCCGAGATCGCGCGCAGCTTCACGCCGACCTCGACGTCGGCCGATTCCTCGAGCGGACCGAGGATCAAGTTGAACTCCTTCGAGGCCGAGCTCGCGGTCTGCGCCAAGGCGCGCGCCCCGCTCGGCGCAGCGGCCTCGTCGACGATCGACCACGCACCCGAGCTTTGAGTGAAGCCCGACGGGAGCGCCCTGTCCTCGAACTCGAAGACGCGCACGACGGTGCGCAGCGCGGACTTGTCCGTGCCCTTCGGCTGGCCCGCGGCGGATTCGTCGTTCGACGTGCTGCACGCCGCCGCCAAGCACACGATCAGGATCGCCTTCGCTCTCGACATTGCGCTCGTCTCCTCGCGTCAAGTACTCGCGCCGCAGAGCCTAGCGCCGGAGCGAGCGCAACGCGCGCGCGGATTTCGCGCCGCGCGCGCAGGCGTCACCGGAACTTGGGACCGCCGGGTGTGCGCCCGCCTGGCCGTGCGCCCGCACGGCCCGGTCGGATCGGATTCGGCGTTCGCATGCGCGGCTTGTGGCGATCCTCCGCCCGCGCCCACGGTTCACTGACGAGCAGGTCGGGTTCGGCGGCCCTCTGCCGGCGAATCTCTTCGAGCTTGCTCGGCGGCGGCGGCGAACCGAGGAGCCCGCCTTCTTCGATCAGCGCCATGTTGAAGTCGTGCCAGAGGAGTCTCCCCAGCCGCCACCACCACGGAGCGGTGACGAGCAAGATGATCCAGCGCACGAGATCGGAGTCCATGGGGGATTCGAGGAGGTGACCGCGCGGACCGTTAGGGCAGGCTCGCGCGAAGCGCGAGCCTACGACGCGCGCCGCTCGCCCTCGTCCAGGGGATACGGACGCTTGTCTTTGCAGCGCGCGCACTCGATCCAGAAGCGCGGCTCACCGGCCGCCGTCATGTCGAGCTCGGACTGATTCTTCGCGGTCGTCCAGCGCACCTTCGGGTTCTCCGATTGGTGGACCCAGGTGTGGCCGAGGAGGCGGCAGAAGAGGTTCATGCGGGGGGAGAATCGGTTGAGGAGCCCGGTCGAGTGGAGCCTGAGGGCCCGTTGTATGCACTGAAGTGCCTTCGGACAACTACCGCGGGGGTGGATGCGCGCGCGTGCGGCGCGCATTATGGTCGTGATGAAAGCTGGGCGGTCGAGGCAGCGCCGCAAGCGCTTCCACAAGCGCGTTCCTGCCGGCGCGTCCCCCGGCACGCTCATCGCGGACCCGCACGCGCCGCGGCCGCGGATGAGCGTCATCGCCTACGGCCCGAGCGGCGTGGTCGAGCGCGCGATCGACGACCCCGAGAGCGTGCGCCCGCTGCTCTCGTCGCACGCGGTCGTGTGGCTCAACGTCGACGGCCTCGGCGACGTGGACACGATCCTGGCGGTGGGGAAGGTCTTTGGCCTTCACCGTCTGGCGCTCGAGGACGTGATCAACGTCACGCAGCGCCCCAAGCTCGAGAACTACGGCGAGCACCAATTCCTCGTCGCGCGCATGATCGAGTGGGCCGATCACCTCGAGACTGACCAGCTCAGTCTGTTCCTCGGCAAGAACTTCGTCGTCACGTTCCAGGAGAAGGCCGGCGATCCGTTCGATCCCGTGCGTGCGCGCATCCGCGGCGGGAAGGGGAGCATCCGCTCGCGCGGTTCGGACTACCTCGCGTACGCGCTCGTCGACGCAACGATCGACGAGTATTTCCCCGTGCTCGAGAAGTGCGGTGAACGGCTCGAGGCGCTCGAGGACAGGATCCTGACGGCGCCGAGCCCGGAGGACATTCCCGACGTCCACGAGATCAAGCGCGATCTGCTCACGCTGCGCCGGGCCGTCTGGCCGATGCGCGAGACGCTCGCGCTGCTCCTGCGCGAGAGCGAGTCGCTCGTCGAGAAGGATACGCGCTTCTACCTGAACGACTGCTACGACCACACCGTGCAGATCATGGACCTCGTGGAGACGTACCGCGAGATCGCGTCGAGTCTCGTCGAGATGTACCTCTCGAGCCTGTCGAACCGGCTCAACGAGGTGATGAAGGTGCTCACGATGATCGCGACGATCTTCATCCCGCTGACGTTCATCGTCGGCGTGTACGGGATGAACTTCGATCCGGATTCGTCGCCGTGGAGCATGCCGGAGTTGCGCTGGAAATACGGCTATGTCGCGTGTCTCTTGTTCATGGTCGCCGTCACGGTCGGCCTGATCTTCTTCTTCCGCCGCCGCGGTTGGTTGGGCCAGGCCGCACGCATGCGGCGCGACGCGCTCCTTTCACCCGCGCTCGATCGGCCGCCGCCGGTCCATCGCTGACGATGGCGGCGAGACCTGGCCCGCAGCGTCGCCCGCGCGAGCTCGAGCGCATCCTGTCGAAAGCGGGAGCGGGCTCGCGCAAGCAAGCTCGCGCGTGGATCGAGGCCGGACGAGTCACGGTGAACGGCGCGCGCGTCGTCGATCCGGAGGCGTGGTTCGATCCCGAGCGCGATCGGATCGCGCTCGACGGACGGATCCTCGCGCTCGAGAAGCAGCTCTACCTCGCGCTCCACAAGCCGCGCGGCTACCTCACGACGCGCACCGATCCGGACGGACGTCCGACGGTGTACGAGCTCATCGCCGACCTCGGCGCGTGGGTCGTGCCGGTCGGACGTCTCGACGCCGATACGAGCGGCTTGCTCCTGTTCACGAACGACACGCAGTTCGCCGAGTACGTGACGAACCCGCGCTCGCACGTCGACAAGCTCTACCGCGTCGAAGCGACGCCGCGACTTGCGGCCGAGTCGTTGGCGTCCCTAGAGACGGGCATCGAGCTCAGCGACGGGATGACCCTGCCAGCACGCGTGACGCGTGTCGCGCACCGCGGCCGAGCGACGTCGTTCGATCTCTCGATCCGCGAAGGACGCAATCGGCAAGTGCGCCGCATGGTGCGAGCCGCGGGGAGCAAGGTGGTCAAGCTCGCGCGACTCGCGATTGGAACCGTGAAGCTCGGGGAGCTCGCGATCGGCGCGCACAGGCCGCTCTCCGCGCGCGAGGTGAGCGCGCTCTACGCACAGCCGCGATCAGAGGAAGGCGGGACGCCGCGCCGTTGAGCGCGCGGGCCTGGCTGTCGCGATCGGCCGGCCGATCGCATCGAACGCGTCGATCGAGACGCGCGCGGCGGGGCTCTCCGGATACTCGCCGACGAACAGCGACCAGAGCATGCGGTCGCCGAGCGTGCCGTCCGCGCGCGGCATGCGCTCGCGGAGCGTCGCGTCGTGACGGAAGCCAAGCTTCTTCGCGACGCAGAGGCTCCTCGTGTTCTCCGGATCACAATGGATCTCGACGCGCTCGAGACGCTCGATCTCGAAGGCCGTGCGCACGAGAGCGGCCGCGGCTTCCGTCGCATATCCAAGTCCCGTTCGACCCTGGGCGATCCAGTAGCCGATCTCGCGCCACTCACCGCCGCGCAGGTGGAGGCCGCAGCCGCCGAGCACTTCTTCTTCGCGCTCGTCGAAGATCCCGTAGACGAAGTCTTGCCCCAGATCGAACTGGCCGCGGAACTGGCGCAGCAGCGCGACTTTGGAATCGAGTGATTGAGGCTCGGCGCGCGCCCACGCGAGCCACGGCACGAGGTGAGAGAGACTGCGGTCGACCGCGGCCTTGAGCGGCGCCGCATCGCGCGGCTCGTAGCAACGCAGCACGAGCCGGTCGGTGACGATGCGATACGCGGGTCCAATACGGTCGTCGATCATGGGTCGCGCAGCGCTCGCAGCGAGGGTCCTCCGTCGTCGTCGAGTCCTAGTAGACCGCGCGCCCAGTGCGACTCGCTCAGCTTGCCTTTGAGCCGCTGCCAGCGCTTGATCGCCGCGTCCTCGGTCAATCCCAGTTTCACCGCGGCGCTCGCGCACGCCTCGGCTTCCAATCCACAATGGACGAGCAGCATGCGATCCGTTTCCGGCAGCGACTCCGCGTGCGCGAGAAACGCGAGCACGGTATCCTCGCGCGCCAGCCGCTGCGTGAAACTCGTGACGCTCTGCGGCACTTGATCGAGCTTGAAGAAGCCGGTCGCGCCGGCGGTCCCGGCCTCCGCGATCGCCGCCGTGCGCGATGCGCGCACCGCTTCCAGCAAGACGTTCTTCGCGATCCGGAACGACCAGGCGCGAAACGACCCGGTCTGCTGGTCGAATCGGTCGAAGTTCTTGCGACCGCGGAGCAACACCTCTTGGACGAGGTCCTGCGGTACCAGTCGGGAGCGAAGAAACGGCCGGATACGCAGCTCGGCCCAGGCAAAGAGTGCCGGCGCGATTTCATCGAAGCGCGCTTCGAACGGCGGGCGCTCCGAACGAGCACTGCGGGCCTGGGAGGGTTCGTGCGGTTCCATGACTGGACCCTCAGTCTACGCGTGAGCCCGCGCCGCGCCGCTAGGATGAGCGCAGAGCTTCTCGCGATGCACGACTCCACGGATGCGCTCGGCTCGGTCCTCTTCGACTTCGCCGACCAACTCATGGCGGACCTCGAAGGCGGGGAGGCGCAGCCGCTCGCGCACTATCTCGCGCGCTTCCCCGGCCACGAGGAGAGCGTGGCGCGCGAATACCTCGCGATCACCGGCGCGCGCGCGAACGCGACCCTGGCCGGCAGCGCCGCGAGTGCCGCCTGGGAGCGCCGCATCGGTCCGTATCGACTCGTCGACTTGCTCGGACGTGGCGGTCAGGGCGTCGTGTACCGAGCGCGCGACACGCGCCTTCAGCGCACGGTCGCCCTCAAAGTGCTCGATGTGCCGGTGGCGAGCGTTTCGCAGACGCGTCGCAACCGGTTTCGTCGCGAGGCCGAGATCGTCTCGCGCCTCGATCATCCGAACATCTGCACCGTGCTCGACGCGGACCTCGACTGCGAGACACCGTACATCGCGATGCGCTTCGTCGAGGGCGAGACGCTGGCGGCGCTGGTCGCGCGCGCCGTGTCCGGCGAGGTCGGCGCACCCGCGAGCGATGTTGCGCGTCTCATCGCACCGCACGGTGCCTTGGAGCTCGCGCTCACGCTCTCGTTCTTCGAGCGTGTCGCGCGCGCGCTCCATGCGGCGCACGAGACCGGCGTGATCCATCGCGACGTCAAGCCCGGCAACCTCATGGTGTCGAAGGACGGCGCGCCGGTCGTCCTCGACTTCGGGCTCGCGCGCGACGAAGACGAAGCGGAAGACAGCGCCGTGCTCACGCGTTCCGGCGAGGTGTTCGGCACGCCGGCGTACATGTCGCCCGAGCAACTCAGCGGCGGCCGCGCGGTCGACCGGCGCACCGACGTCTATTCGCTGGGCGTCGTTCTCTACGAGTGCCTGACGCTCGCGCGCCCGTTCCAAGGCGATTCGAGCGCGGCGCTGGCACGCGCGATTCAGACGGCGCCGCCGCCTCCGCTGCGACGCTTGAATCCGGAGCTTCCTGTGGACCTCGAGGTCGTGCTCGAGACCGCGCTCGAGAAGGACGTGAGCCGTCGCTACGCGAGCGCGCTCGATCTCGCCGAAGAGCTGCGGCGCGTGCGCGAGTACGAGCCGATTCGCGCGCGCCCAGCAGGTCCGTTCCTGCGCCTCGCGCGCTGGTCGAAGCGCAATCCCGTCCTGGCGACGGCGACGATCGGTTCGATCGCCGCTCTCTCGATCGCACTCACGGTGGCGCTCGTCCTGCTGCGCCGCGTGCGCGAGGAGACGCAGCGCACCGCGGCGGCGCTGCACCTCTACGAAGGCGCTTGGTATCGCGACCAAGCCGCGGGCTCGCTCTCGTACTCGCCGCCGCGCGCGCTGCACTTCGCGATCGCGGCCGCGGAGCGCGAGCCCGGCCTCGCGAGCAACCGAGCGCTGCTCGCGGCGCTCGATTCGCTCTACGTGATGCAGATCCTGGTCGGACACCGCCAGATCGTGACGCAGCTCGACATCGACCGCGCGTCCGAGCGCGTCCTGACGAGTTCGTTCGACGGCACCGCGCGCGTCTTCGACGCGCACAGCGGCGCGGAACTCGCATCGTTCTCGATCGGTCGCGGACCCGTGCTGTGCGCGCGGTTCTCGCCGGACGGCCAGCGCGCCGTGATCTGCGGTCGCGACGGCGAGCTGCGCGTGTGCAGCGTCGCGTCGCCGCGCGAGCCGCCGCTCGTGCTGCACGGTCATTCGGCCGACGTGCACTGGGCGGAGTTCAGCGCGGATGGTTCGCGCGTCGTCAGTGCCTCCCGCGACCACAGCGCGCGCATCTTCGACGCGGTGAGCGGAGCCGAGATCGTTCGTCTGGACGGCCACACGGGAAGCGTCGCGGAGGCGCGCTTCCTCGCGGGCGATCAGTTCGTCCTGACTCGTTCCGCGGAACCGGCGCTGGGCGCCGTGGCGCGGGAATCCGACGCGACCGCGCGACTGTTCGATGCGCGGTCCGGTCTGGAGCTGTGCGTGTTCCGCGGGCACGCGGCGGCGATCGTCTTCATGAGCGTGAGCCCTGACCTGCGCTGGCTCGCGACGGCATCCGAGGACAACAGCGCACGCCTGTGGCCGCTCGACGTGCGCGCGGAACACGTCCTAGCGCCGGACGCAGTCGATGCGCAAGCCGCGCACGTGTTCGACGGGCCCGGCAAGTTCCACAGCGTCGCGTTCAGCCCGGACTCGCAGCGCCTCGCGCTCTCGTGGGACGCGGGTGCCAGCGTCGTCGACGTCGCGACCAGGGAACCGTGCTACGTGCTGCCGACACACGAACACCGCGCCGTCGTGCGGGCCGCGTTCAGCCCCGACGGCAGCCAGCTTGCGACGCTCGCGTACGACGACGCGCTGCGCGTGTTCCGCGCGTCCGACGGAATGCTCCTGCGCACCTGCCGCGGCGATGCGCGACAGATCACGGGCCTGGCGTGGAGTCCCGATGGCGCGTTCCTCGCGACGTGGCAACGCGGCACGACCGTGGACTTGTGGTATGGCGCCGAGCGGCCGTTCCTGCAGGTTTTTCGCGGTCACGCGGGCGAAGTGCGCAGCGTCCGCTTCGACGCCAGCGCGGAACGCGTATTGACCGCGTCCGCCGACGGCACGGCGATCTTGTGGAGTACGCGAACCGTCCAGGCGGAGCGGGTCTTCGATCCGGCGGCAAGCGGCCGCGAGCGCACGCCGCTCGTCGGCGCGAACTTCGATGTCGCAGCGGCGCGTGTCGTCACCACGGACGAGGACGGCGTCGTTCGCGTGTGGCGTGTGATCGACGCGGCGCTGCTCGCTGAATTCGAAGGCGGACGGCCGACGAGCCTCGCGGCGACGTTCAGCCCGGACGGCACGCGCCTCGTCTTGGCGGAACTGTCCGGCTGTGTCCTTCTCGTCGAGCTCGACAGCGGGCGTCGAACACGTCTGCGTGCGCACGCGGGCGAGATCGGGTGTGTGCGCTTTTCGCACGACGGGTCGCGCCTCGCGACGGGCGGAGCCGACCGCACGATCTGTGTGTGGGACGCCCGGCCTCTCGCGGAGACCCAGGGCGAGGTGTCGACGCCGATGTGGCGCAGCGGCCCGTTCGAGACCGAGCTCTACTCCCTGAAGACGGTGTTCGATCTCGCCTTCAGCCCCGACGATCGACTGCTGGCGGCCGCGTGTCAGAACGCGACCATCGCGCTCCACGACACGCGCGACGGTCGCTCCCTGTCGATCGTGCGCGACCTCGCGACGCCCGGCCTCTTGTGCTTCAGCGGGGACGGCCGATTCGTGCTCGGCACGTCGAAGTATTCGAGCTTCGCCACGGTCTCGCGAGTCGCAGAAGGCGAGCGGGGCGCGACGCTGCGGCGCGAGATGTTTCCGGCGCTGCCCGGTCAGCACCACACGAACAGCATGACCGCGATCGCCAGCTCCGAGCGCGCAGCGCGCGCCGTGACCGCGTCGCTCGACCGCGCCGTGCGGCTGTGGGATCTCGATCGTCTCGCATGCACGGCGTGCTACGCCGGCCACACGGATCGAGTGCTCGCCGTCGACATCAGCGCCGACGGCGCATCCATCGTGAGCGCGTCGGGCGACGGCACGGCGCGCTTGTGGCCCGGGGATCTGCTGGAAACGGCGAAGCGCTACGAACCGTCGGCGTTCGCCGCGAGCTTCGGGGCGCTGCCGCTGCCCGCGCAGCGCCGCTGACTCCGCATTTCGCGCTGGGTCGCGGTTTCTTGTCCAGCTGGACCGCGCTCGCGACATGACGAGGCGTACTTCCAACGTCCTGGTTCCTCTCTGGAGACGGCCATGCGCTCGCCCGTTCTTGTCCGGCACTTCGTCGCGACACTCACCTTGGTTCTCGGACTCGCGGTCCAAAGCGCTGCGCAGTGCAACGTGTCCGACGGTCTGGACGCCGGACCCGCGTGCGGAACGGGCCCGTTCGTGTGGCTGAACCAGGCGAGCTTCAAGCAGCCGTCGCTGGGGATCTGTTGGAAGGACTGCGGCGTGGACGCGACCGCGGGCTACACCGCGAGCTGGGGTGGGCTCGCTCCGATCCTCGCCGGGACGCCGCCGGCGCCCATGTGCGCGTGGTATTCGACGGCTCTCATCCTCATGCAAGGCAACACGATCCGCTGGGTCGGCAAGTTCCACGCGACCTACTCGCGCACCTGGACCGAGATCGACAACTCCGGCCAAGCGCTGCAGGTGTGGCGCTACCTCGTGAACGGCGACCTGGCGCCGGTCACGGCGAGCCCCGGGCCGTGTGCCGCGCCGCCGTGCGCGGCCTCCTTTGGAAACGTCGCGCGCTTCACCGGCTACATCGACTACGCGCAGAGCTGCGTGATCCCCGGTGCGCCGGTCCTGCAGGCCTGGATGATCACGCACGCCTGCGATGCGATCGACCACCAGGCCGGTTATCCGCGGCAAGGCGTCTTCCACCCGGATCGCTTCTATTCGTTCGTCGGACCGGCCGCAGGTTTCGCGGTCGGCGCCGGCGGAACACTGGAGAACGGCGCCGCGCCGTTCGAGTGCATACGGCGCTGGGACGCGGTGCCTCTGCCGGCGCGCTGCAACTTCGAGGAGCGACTGAACTTCGCCAACTTCAATCCGAACGCGCTCCTGTGCCTGTGCGGCACGGGACCGGGGCTGTGGTACGAGGCCTTCTTCAATGCGTCGGGCGCACTCGGAACGACGATCGGTCCGTACCTCGGCAGCGATCCGTTCCGCTCGTACCCGATCGGCACGTGGACGAATCCGAACGTGTTCCCCGGTGTCGAAGAGGTGCGCTACAACACGAACGATCTCGTGTACGCCGAGTGCACCGGCAATCCGCCGCGGCAGGAGTACTACTACGGCGTGACCACGGCCGGCGGGTTCCAGGCGTTCCAGATCAGCCCGCTCTCCCCGCCGTTCCCGCTGCCGCTGACGTTCATCGACCAGTCGAACTCGATCGTGTTTCCGGCGAACATCGCGACGCGCAACCGGCGCTACCGCAGCGATCACATTTTGAACCTGAACATGTGACGCGGATCGCGCGCGGCATGGGACGAGGTGAGAGAGGTTCGTGCTCTGTTGCTACGGGCGGCGCGGCAGCGCGTGGCTCGTAGCCACGGAGCACGTGCCGTTCGGTGACGAGGTGACGACGCCGGATCGCGGCGGCGTGTGCGCGCGCTGCGACGGGCCGAGAAGCGCGAACGACCGGGGTCCGGCAGGTTTTTCCGGTATTCTGTTCCACCCCCGCGCGTCTCGCGTCACTGGCGCGGCGAACCTCCCCCAACCTTGTTCACACCTATGGAGACCGCCATGCGTTCGTCCGCTCTCGTCCACACCTTCGTCGCGACCCTCACCCTGGTGCTGGCTCTGCCCGGCCAAAGCCGTGCGCAGAGCTGCAACGTCAGCGATGGGCTCGATCCCTCCACCATCTGCGGTGCAGGGCCGTTCGTGCAGCTGAACCGGCAGTCGTTCAAGCAGCCGACGCTCGGCATCTGTTGGCTCGATTGCGGCGTCGACACGACCGCCAACTACGCCGGGCAGTGGGGAGGGCTGGCACCGATCTTCTCGGGCACACCGCCTGCGCCGTCGTGCGCTTGGTACTCGACGAGCCTCACGCTGTCTCAAGGCAACACCATCCGGTGGAGCGGCAGATTCTTCGCGGCCTACTCGCGCACGTGGATGGAAGTCGACAGCGCCGGGCTGCCGCTGCAGGTGTGGCGCTATCTCGTGAACGGCGACATGACGCCGGTGACGACGACCCCCGGTCCGTGCGCGCCTCCGCCGTGCGCCGCGCCGAACGGCAACTTCGTCCGCTTCACGGGCTACATCGACTACGCGCTGCACTGCCAAGCAGGCACCACCAGCAGCGGGCTCGTCGAGCACGCGTGGATGATCACCCACGCATGTGATGCGATCGACCACCAAGCCGGCTACCCGCGCGCGGGCCTGTACCATCCGAACCGCTTCTATTCGTTCGTCGGACCCGCCACGGGATTCGCAGTCGGTGCGGGTGGAGCGATCGAAGTCGGAACCGCGCCGTTCGAAGCGATCCGTCGCTGGGATGCGCTGACGATGCCGGCGCGCTGCAACTTCGAGGAGCGGCTTCTGTCCGCCACCTTCAGCCTGAACGCGTTCTTGTGCATGTGCGGGATCGGCCCGGCGCTCTGGTACGAAGGCTTCCTGACCGCGGCCGGTTCGCTCGGAACCACGGTCACGCCGTATCCCGGTAGCGATCCATTCCGCTCGTTCCCGATCGGCACGTGGACGAACCCGGCCGTGTTCCCGGGCGTCGAAGAGGTGCGCTACAACACGAACGACCTGCGCTACACCGAGTGCACCGGCAATCCGCCGCGGCAGGAGTACTACTTCGGCGTCACCACGGCCGGAGGATTTCAAGCGTTCCAAGTCGGCCCGCTCTCGCCGCCGAACCCGCTGCCGCTGATGTTCATCGACCAGGGCAACTCGATGATCCTTCCGTTGAACGTGCCGACGCGCAATCGGACGTATCGCACGGATCACATTTTGAATCTCAACCTCTGACGCGAGGCGAGTCAGATCTACGCCGCGGTCGCCGATTCGGGTCGACCGAATCGGCGAGCGCGTTTCATCGACCGCGCCCGCGTCGATTTCGTTTCTGAATGGGGCTCGATTCGCCGAGCTCGCATAGGGCGCTCTCGTTCGAAGGGGGAGTTCGTCGATGCGCCCGGTGCGCAGAGGACACGCTCATCTGGCGCAGCCTCGATGCACCTTGCGACGCTGTGCGACTGGCGCGCCCGAGTGGATTCGAACCACTGACCGTCGGATTAGAAATCCGATGCTCTATCCAGCTGAGCTACGGGCGCAAGTTGTCGAGCTGGCCACCACCGCGAGCGAGTGGGAGCTCGACTCTTCGGATCGCGCGCGGGTTGCCGGAGTTGGTCGGGGAGATGGGAGTCGAACCCACGGCTCGTAGCACCCAAAGCTACGCCTCTACCAACTGAGGTACTCCCCGGTGAATGGAGGAGACTAGCTCACGCTGGCCGCTCCTGCGAGTTCCGGTGAAGCGCGAGTATCCGGCGCGGGTGCGCGCGTGTAGCCTATCCGCCCCGCGTACTGCGCCGCCCCGAGCATTGCGCCGCCCAGCGCACTCTGTCGAACGCGCTCCGCGGCACGGCTCGCGCGGCCGGGCACACCAGGATCCAAGCTACATGAAGGTTCTCGTCGTCGGCGGCGGTGGCCGCGAACACGCTCTGTGTTGGAAGATCGCGCAGTCGCCCGAGTGCGACGAGATCGTGTGCGCGCCGGGCAACGCCGGGACGAGCACGATCGCGCGCAACGAGCCCGTCGCGGTGAACGACCTCCCCGGGCTCGTGAAGCTCGCGCAGAAGGAGAAGCCGCATCTCGTCATCGTCGGGCCTGAGGAGCCGCTCTGCGCGGGCCTCGCCGACGTGCTCCGCACTGCCGGCTTCCTAGTCTTCGGTCCGGGCGCCGCGGGCGCACAGATCGAAGGCTCGAAGGTGTTCTCGAAGGAGCTGCTCGATCGCCATCGCATCCCGGGTGCGACGGATCGGCGCTTCGATCGATCGGGCGCGGCGAAGTCGTACCTCGAGTCGTGCACGACGTGGCCGCAAGTCGTCAAGGCCGACGGACTCGCCGGTGGCAAGGGCGTGTTCGTTTGCCCCGACGCGAAAACGGGCTGCGTCGCCGTCGACACGATCATGGAGAAGAAGACGCTCGGCGCGGCCGGGCTCAAGATCGTGATCGAGGAGTTTCTCGTCGGTGAGGAAGCGAGCGTGCTCGCGATCACCGACGGCGAGACGATCCTGATCCTCGAGCCGGTGATGGATCACAAGCAAGTCGGCGACGGCGATCAAGGCCCGAACACCGGCGGCATGGGCGTGTACTCGCCCGTGCCGACGTTGACGCGTCGCATCCAGCGTCAGATCGAGCAGCGCATCGTCGTGCAGACGGTCCATGGTCTGCGCACCGAAGGCATCGAGTTCCGTGGCGTGCTCTTCGTCGGCTTGATGCTCACCGAGAGCGGGCCCAAAGTGCTCGAGTTCAACGCGCGCTTCGGCGATCCCGAAGAGCAGGCGATCGTCCGTCGCATGAAGAGCGACCTCCTCCCGATCCTGCACGCTGCTGCAGCGGGCAAGCTCGCGTCGATCGAGCCGCCCGAATGGGATCCGCGTGTGTGCGTCGGAGTCGTCGCGGCGGCCGAGGGTTATCCGGGCAAGGTGCGCAGCGGCGATCCGATCCGCGGGCTCGACGACGCGGAGGCGATTCCCGACGCCGTCGTCTTCCACGCCGGCACCACGCACAACAAGGCGGGCGAGGTCGTGACCAACGGGAGCTGCGGCGCCGTCGCTTGCCCGGCCCCGAACTGCAACGTCTGTTGCGACCCGTGCGGGCCTCCCGGCCGCTTCTGGCTCGACGCCGGCTACTGGTACGGCACCGTCACGGG
>JANOFY010000550.1:0-2112 GCA_031413895.1 Planctomycetota bacterium
GGCCTGTCGCCAGCACGGCTTCTTCTACATCAGCGGCCACGGCATCGCGCAGGCCCGGATCGATGACGCGTATGCCGCATCGCGCGCCTTCTTCGCGCTGCCGGATCACGTCGGACGCCGTATCTCACGTCCCGCGCCTGACTCGCGGACGCCGGACGACTGGACAGCGGACCAGCCCCTTGACGGTTCGATCCGCGAGACGGGCGTGATCGGCCGAGATCCCGGCGCTTGCTCAGGCCGACTGAGCCGGGTCGACCGCGACTTCCGTCGAACGCACCTGCTCGCCGTCGCTCGTCAGCCGGCGACCTTGGCCTTCCTCGAGCGTGATGAGGTGCACCGACCTGCGCCACAATCGCGCGACGCTCTTCAGGGTTTCGCCCGCGTGTGCGAGCTGCAAATCGCGTCCGTCGTGGCGGTGCATGAAGCACAGCTCGCCCTTGCCCTCGAAGTTCTCGTCGACGAGCTCGATCTGCGGCAATCCGCCCCACGCCAATTCCTGGAGCAGCCGTTCCTTCACCTGCCGCCAGCCGCGCTCGACGACCTCGGTGCGGCCCGTGCGCGAGTTCTTTCCGAACAGGAAGAGCTCGCTCTTCTGCGCGAAGTCTTCGTCGACGATCTCGTCGATGAAGCTGGCGTCGTTGTGCACGCGACGCAATCGGAAGAGGTCGATCCCCTTCTCTTCGGCGTGCCGATACAGCTCGATCCCGAGCTTGTACGGGTTGAGCTGGCCGCCCGCCGCGGCGGTCGCGCCGCTGTGGCAGTCGGCGAAGTCGACGACCTCGGACGACGCGAGCACGCCGCCCGTCAGGATCTTGCTGTGCCAGTACGAGGCCCAGCCCTCGTTCATGATCTTCGTCATGCGCTGCGGCATGAAGTAGTAGGCCTCGGCGCGCACGATGCGCAAGAGATCGCGCTCCCACGCCTCGAGCGGCGCGCACTCGACCAAGTACCCGAGCACGTCGTACGTCGGGAGCCGCACGCGATCGCGATCCTTCGACGACTGCGTGCCGACTTGCGCGGACACGAGCACGCCGTCGAGCGTGCGGTGCGCGCCCGCGGTTGTGCCGGCGCGCACGGACGATCCCGGACGGCCTTGGAGCTGCTCGCGCAGCGGCAAGAACGGGTCGAGCAGATTGTCCAGCGACAACGCGCAGTCGAGGAACGTCTCGACGCGATCCTGTCCGTACGTGTCGATGTAGCGGCGCACGCGCGTGCCGTGGTTCGCCATCGTGTCCAACATGTGTCGCTCGGTCGGTGCGAACCACATGTTGTTCTTGAAGAAGTCGCCGTGCCCGAACACGTGCGCCATCACGAGCTTCTGCTCCATCTCGGAGTTCGTGCGCACGAGGTAGGCGTACGTCGGATCGTTGTTGATCACCAGCTCGTAGATCTTCGAGAGACCGTAGCGGTGGCCTTTTTCCAAGCGCTCGTAATCCATCCCGAATCGCCACGACGGATAGCGCACCGGGAAGCCGCCGTACGACGCGACCGCGTTGACGTCCTTCGCGTCGAGCATCTCGAACACGACCTCGAACGAATCGAGGCCGTGCGAGCGAGCGATCGCTTCGATTTCGAGCGCTTGCAGGGCGAGCGCCGGCGTGAGCGAACTGCCGGACGCCACAGCTAACGGCCTTTCCCGAGGAACGCGCGGATCGCTTCGGGGATGCCGTCGCGATCGTTGATGCTCGCGGTGACGAGGTTCACTTCGCCCTCGAGCGCGTTGTCGAGGTCTTTCTTGAACTGTCCCGAGCCGTACGCGCTCTTCACTTGGCCGTAGCAGAACTGGTTGACGCGCGGGAGGATCTCGTCGCGCAAGAGGTGCACGCAGCGTTCCGTATCTCGCGCGGACCAGTTGTCGCCGTCCGAGTAATGAAACGGGTAGATGTTCCAGTCTTCCGGGCGGTACTTCTCCTGGATCAGCGAGAGGCACAGCTCGAACGCCGACGAGATCTTCGTGCCGCCCGATTCACGCAGGTGGAAGAACGACTCCTGGTCGACGACCTTCGCCACGGCGTCGTGCACGATGTACACGACCTCCAGGTTCTTGTACTGGCTGCGCAGCCACGTATCGATCCAGAAGGCCTTGATGCGCACGATGTCCTTCTGCTCGCG
>JANOFY010000551.1:0-2470 GCA_031413895.1 Planctomycetota bacterium
CCAACGCGCGATCGAGCTCGCGCTGACGTCGCCTGTGGAAGTGAAGCGTCCGCCGGCGTACAGAGCGCCGCCGTGAACGAAGAACGTGCGAATGTTGTCGAGCGGCGCGTCCGTCACGGCGGTCGGGCCGACGTTCGACCATGCCGCGCCGTTCCAGCTCGCGTAGGGATTGCCGACGTTGCTGCCCGCCGTGTTGAAGTTGCCGCCGACGAAGAGCTTGGTTCCGCTGCCGTCGTCGTGGAATGCGAGCGCGTGCACAGTGTCGTTCGTGCCGGCGCCCAGCGCAGTCCATGTCGTTCCACTCCAGCGCGCGATGTTGCTCGTGCTCACCGCGCCCGAGTTCGCGAAGCTCCCGCCGACGAACAGTGCGCCGCCGCCCGGAAACGCGCCCGGTGCGCTCGACATCGTCGTCACCGGTCCCGCGGGTGCGCCCGCGACGGCCGACCAGGAAGTGCCGTTCCAGCGCGCGAGAAACGGCGCCGGCGAGCCACCGGCCTTCGCGAACGAGCCGCCGGCGTAGAGCGCGGGTCCGGTACCGTCGTTGAAGACCGCGAGCGAGTACACGGGGCCATCGACGCCCGCTCCGAGCGGCGACCAGACGCTCCCGTTCCAGCGCGCGATGTTGCTGGCCGGACTTCCGCCGGCCGCAGCGAACGCGCCGGCCGCGATCAACTCGCCGTTGAAGAACGCGAGCGCGGCGACGCGCGGCAGTTTGCCTTCCGTGATGCCCGCGCCGAGCGCGGACCACACGAGACCGTCCCAGCGCGCGATGTTCGCGGTCGCGACGCCTCCGGTCGCTTCGAACTCGCCAGCGGCGTAGAGCCCTTCCGCGGGACCGGAGGGAATCGCGAGCAGCGCGTGCACGCCGCCGCTCGGTCCCGCGCTCTCGAAGCCCGTCGACCAGTCGAGGCACTGCGCGCGCGCGGTTCCACTCGCGATCCCGACAGCGAGTGCGACGACACTGAGGCAAAGTCCGAATCGATTCTTCATGGCGAGCCTCGGCCAGGAGGGCGGAGAAAAACGGACGTCGTTCGAAGACAGAGCTTGGTCCAGAGCAGCATGACACGCGCGGTCCGCGGGCGCAGCACCCAGCAGGCCGAGTCAGCGCCCGCGCGGCGGGGGACGGGATGCAGGTAGACGCACGCGAGCGCCCGCGGGTTCGGCGGAAGAGCGGGCTCGTCGACGATCGTACTCGCGCTCGACCGCCCTGGCCGGGTCCGCCAGAGCGTGTCACACTCAATCTCTAATGAAGCCGCGGTCGCACCCTCCCGGCGGTCTAGCGATCGCCTTTGCGCTTCGAGCCGCGTTTCACGCTGCCGTCGCACTTTCGATCACCGTGTCGAGCGCCTCGGCGCAGACCTTCAGCCTGCCGCCGCACTTCCAGGCGGTTCCGCTACCGGGCACCTTCAATCTGCCCGTCGGTCTCGTGTTCGCGACCGACGGGTCGATGCTGGTGCTCGAGAAGCCGGGTCGTGTGATGGCGGTCGACGCGCAGGGTCAGGCGCAGACCGCGCCGTTCCTCGATCTCTCCCGCGAGGTCAACAACGATCACGATCGCGGGATGCTGGGCGTCGCGCTGCACCCGGGGTTCGTGCCCGACGGTGGTCCGCACTCCTTCGTGTACCTGCTCTACACCGTGTCGCCCGTGTTCGGGCAAGACTTCGGATTCAATCAGCAGGATCGCTACTCGTTCTCACGCCTCGTGCGCTACCGCGCGGTGACGAGCGGTTCCGACGTGGTCGCGGATCCGACGTCGCGCGAGATCCTGCTCGGCCACCAACTCGCCGACGGCACCGTCCCCGACGGCATCGCGAGCCTCCACAACAGCCACTCCAACGGATCGCTGCGCTTCGCCGACGACGGCTCGCTGATCCTCGCCACGGGCGACGGTGCGCACTACGACTTCCGCGACACGGGCGGCAACGACAATGCGGGATTCGACAACTTCGTGCATCCGACGACGCAATTGCGCGGTCCGACGCCGAAGGTGCAAGACGAGGGCGCGCTGCGCTCGCAGGATCTGCGCAGTCTCGCCGGCAAGATCCTGCGCATCGACCCGGACACGGGCCTCGGTTATCCCTCGAACCCGTTCTTCGACGGCGATCCGGCGAGTTTTGCCTCGCGCATCTGGGCGCTCGGACTTCGCAATCCGTTCCGCATGGATCTCATTCCGGGAACGGGCGCGAGCGATCCCGCGCTCGGACAGCCGAACGTCATCACGATCGGCGACGTCGGTTGGAACAAGTGGGAGGAGATCAACCTGAGCAAACAGGGCGGCGAGAACTTCGGCTGGCCGTGTTTCGAGGGACCTCTGCCGCACACCGGATATCAGAACTTCATGCCGGCCGATCCATCCGTGTTCTCGTGCGCGAATGCGACGACCGGCACACTCACACTGCCCGTGATCGCGTGGCACCACACGACACCGAGCCTTTTCTATCCGACCGGCTCGTACGTCGACGCGAGCGGC
>JANOFY010000552.1:0-28659 GCA_031413895.1 Planctomycetota bacterium
CCGGCGCACCGAGATTCCGAGCCAGCAGCTGAGCTGCATGCCGGCCCACCGATGGATGCGGAGTGCGGCGGACGCCGCACTCCGCTAGTGCCAGATCACGGAGACTCCGTTGCTCGTGTTCGCGAACGTGCCGCACGGTCCGTGCACGTTGCGATACACGACTTGGTAGGCGCGCATCCCGCCGGTCGCCGGTACGCCGCCGCGGACCGAGAGAGGGAGATCCCCAGTGCCCGGGTACGCGACCTGGCCGTTCGTCGTCAGCTTCACGCCGAGTCGAACGAGCTTCCCGCCGACGCACGACAGCCCGTCGTAGTACGCAGCTCCATCGAGCTGCGCGTCGCCCTGCACGAGCAGCGTGAACGTCGCGATCGGCAGTCCGGTCACGCTCAATACCAGTTGGTCGCCGTCCCCCACCTGCGTTTGACCCGCTCCCGCGAGCTTGGCTCCGTTCGACGTCGAATTGCGGCACCCGGCTTCGCTGCCGGCCGCCGAATCGTTGCCGCACGGGCAGCTCGCGCCGCCATTCGCCGCGCCATCACCGAAGCAGTACGGCGTGCCCCCGCTCGTCTCGCACTCGTCGGGAATCGCGTTCGCGTTGAGATCGACGCTGTCCCCCGCTGCGATGTCGCATGCGTCCGGAACATCGTTCTGATCGCAGTCGGTCGCGCCGGACGCGATCGCGCACGCATCGCCGATCGTGTCGGCGTCGCAGTCTTCTTGTCCGGAGTTCGCGACGTCGACGCAGTTGTCACACGCATCGCCGACGCCATCGGAGTCGGCGTCGAGCTGTCCTGCGTTCGACACCGCGGCGCAGTTGTCGGCGCAATCGGGCACTCCGTCGCCATCGCCGTCGCTGTCGGGCACGTTGCAGCCACACACGCCCGGCGACGTCTTCGCCGGATCGAGCGGGCAGCCGTCGAGGCAATCGGCCGTGCCGTCGCGATCGCTGTCGATCTCCGATACGCCGCAGCCGCACGCACCGGGCGCCGACTTCAGCGGATCGTTCGGACAGCCGTCGACGCAATCGGGCGCGCCATCTCCATCCACATCGGTGTCGACAGCGCCGCAACCACACGCACCCGGCGCCGTCTTGTTCGGATCGGTTGGACAACCGTCGTGACAGTCGGGTGTGCCGTCGCGATCGGTGTCGGTATCGAGGACACCGCAGCCGCACGCGCCCGGGGTCACCTGCGCGGGATCCGCCGGGCAACCATCATTGCAGTCGAGCGCACCGTCGCCGTCGCTGTCGACATCGGGCGTCCCGCACCCGCACGCACCCGGACTGGTCTTGCCCGCGTCGTTCGGACAGCCGTCGCTGCAATCGGGTGCACCGTCCTGGTCCGCGTCGCTCGAGTCGATCGCCAGCGTCGCGCTCGCGCTGACGATGGAGCCGCATGCATTGGTGACGACGACGTCGTACTGTCCGGCGTCGAGAGTCGCGGCAGGAGCCAGCGTGAGCGAGCTCGTGTGCGCGCCGAGCACAGGCCCACCGTCCGCCAAGTCGACTCCGCCCCGCCGCCACTGGAACGCGAGCGGTGCGTCACCGATCGCGGCGATCGTGAACGAGACGGACCCGCCCGCGCACGCCGACACGCTCGCCGGCCCGCTCTGGATCGCAGGCGGCATGCACATCGTCACCGAGATCGAGCCCGACGGCAGCGCTCCGCTGCTGCCGAACGTCCAGTTCGAGGAATCGGCGATGGCCGCGAGCCACTCCGATTTCGAGCCGCTCGCGAGCGTCGTCGTGTCGAACACCATCACGTTCTGCGTGGACCCGGTCTGCGCGAACGTCACCGCCGTGTGCGAAGCAACCGACAGCCCCGTCGGCACAGCGCCGGTCCCGGTCGTCGTCGCGGGCTCGAACGTACCCGTGTCGTCGAGCACGAACAGGTGCTGCTGCACGCTCGTATTCAGCGGGTTCAGCCCGCTGCCGTGCTGGAACGCATGCACCTGATCGCCCGTCTGCGTGAGGTTCACGACGCCGAAACTCCCGCTCGTCGCGCCCGGAATCGCGCCGCTCGTAGTCCACGCGAACGAGGGCCCGCTCCCGTTGCTCGCGACGATCGCCCCCGCCGGAATCGGCGAAGTCGCGCTGAACAGCATCAGGCTCTCGTTGCCGGTGCCGTTCGTCGGACCGATCGTGTTGCGGAACGCGCTGCCCGTCCAACCGCTGTCGGTGAAATAGAGCTTCGTGCCCGCCGGCAGATCCGCGAGCGCGACGAACGCGAAGGAGTCGGCCGGCGATCCATTGTCGATCCAGCCGACGAGCGCGACGTCGCCGGCGGTGAGCGTGATCTGGGCCTGTGCGAGGGACGGAACGGACAGCGCGCCAATCACACCGAGCAGGGCGCGTGAACAGGTACGACGAATCGCGAGCATCATATCGGCCTCTCCGGAACGGGGTTCGTGACGCGGATCGCGCACCCCGGCCGGAAACGAACCGGTCGCATCGAGGCGGCTGTGCGTCGCTCCCTGCGACCGCGCCTCGCGGACTCGGTTTCACACGCGAGCGAATTCGTGTGCGACGACGATGCCGCGTCGCAGGCGCTCCCCCCCCCGTCCGCCGACTAGTCGACGCGCGGAGCCTTCGCCCGCCCGTCAGAGCCGTCGCGCCCGCGCAGCAATCCGCGGCCGAGCAGGCTCGCCGGCATCACCGTGCCGCGGCCGTACTTCTTGTTGAGCCGATCGAGGCCCTGCGTCGCGCGTTCGAGACGCTGCTGGAGGTCCGTGTTCTTGCCCTTGAAGAGCGGCTCCGGGCGGACGTTCGGCTCGACCGGCTCGCTGTCCCCGAACAGCTTCTCCTGCAGCGGCGCGCGGACATCCTGCAAGTTCGAGATCTGGAGGCCGATGAGGCGCAACGCACCGGGCGGAACGCGCTGGAGGAGCTCCCGCACGGTCGCGTAGAAGCGCGGACCGAGGTTCGTGGGATGGTCGAGCGTCTTGGTGCGCGTCACCGTTGTGAAGTCGCCGTAGCGCGCTTTCAACGTGATGGTCCGGCCGCGCAGCCCCTTGTCGCGCAGACCGAAGGCGACGTCCTCGCAGAACGAGAGCAGCACGAGGCGCAGCTCCTCGCGATCGGAGATGTCGGTGGGGAACGTGCGCTCGATACCGTGCGACTTCTCTTCGCGGCGCGGCGTCACGCGGCGCGTGTCGATGCCGTGCGCGAGATCGTGGATCCACACGCCCGTCGCGCCGAATTCGGCCACGACTTCGGCGCGCGGCCGGCGCGCGAGATCGCCCACCGTCGTCACGCCGAGGGCTTCGAGGCGCAGCGCGGCGCGCGGACCGACGCCGAAGATCTTCGACACCGGCAGCGGGTCGAGCACGGCACGCACCTCGTTCGGAAGGATCACGCGGAAGCCGTCCGGCTTGTCGAGATCCGAGGCGATCTTCGCCAAGAACTTCGACGGTGCGACACCGACCGACGCCACGAGACCGCACGTGCGCAGGATGTCGCGCTTGATCGCGCGGCCGATCGTGGGTGCATCACCGAACAGCCGCTCGCAGCCGCTGACGTCGAGGAAGGCTTCGTCGAGCGAGAGCGGCTCGACGAGCGGCGTGTACGAGCGAAAGATCGCCATGATCTCGCGGCTCACCGCCGTGTACCGATCGAAGTCGGGCGGCAAGAGCACGAGATCGGGGCACAGTCGGCGCGCTTCCGCGGTCGGCATCGCCGAGCGCACGCCGTACGTGCGCGCCGCGTAGCTCGCGGCCGAGATCACGCCGCGCGCGTCGGACGGACCGCCGACGCACACCGGCAAACCGGCGAGCGACGGGTTGTCGCGGATCTCGATGGACGCGTAGAACGCGTCCATGTCCACGTGGAGGATCGTCAGGTTGGCGGCGGGCATGGGGGTCCATCAGCATGCCAGCCGACGCGTGCGCGCCGCAACTTCACGACCCGGAAGAGCGCGCCACGCCCTCGTGGACTATCTTCTGCGCCCCACTGCGGGCCACCGCTCCATGCGCTTCTCCAATGTTTGCCTCGAAGCTTTCGGTCACGTGCTGCCCGAGCGCGTCGTCCGTTCGGAGGAGCTCGAGGATCGTCTCGCCCCGCTTTACGAGCGCCTCGGACTCTCGGTCGGCCGCATCGAGCTCATGAGCGGCATTCGCGAGCGCCGCTTCTTCGCGAGCGGCACGCGGCCGAGCTCCGTCGCAGCCCAGGCCGGCCGCATCGCGCTCGAGCGCAGCGGCATCGACGCGCAGAAGATCGGTTGTCTGATCCACGCCGCGGTGTGCCGCGACTTCCTCGAACCGTCGACGGCCTCCGTCGTCCATCACACGCTCGGGCTTCCTCCGACGTGCAGCGCGTTCGATCTGTCGAACGCGTGCCTCGGTTTCGCCAACGCGATGATCGTCGTCGCGAACATGATCGAGCGCGGCGAGATCGAAGCCGGTCTCGTCGTCGCCGGCGAGGACGGCGGTCCGCTGGTCGAGTCGACGCTGCAGTCGCTCCTCTCGAATCCGAACGCGGGCCGACGCGAGCTCAAGCGCGCGCACGCGTCGCTGACGATCGGATCGGGCGCGGCGGCGGTCGTGCTCGCGCACCGCGACGTATCCCGCACGCAGAAGTCGCTCGTCGGCGGCACGGTGCTCGCGGACACGGCGCAGCACACGTTGTGTCAGGGCGATCACCGCGCGGGCTTCGACGGACCACTGATGGAGACGGACTCCGAAGCGCTGCTCGTCGCGGGCAACGCACTCGCCGCGCGCACGTTCGACGAGTTCGAACGCGAGCTCGGTTGGAATCGCGCCGAGATCGACCGCGTCGTGACACACCAAGTGGGCAGCGCGCACCGAAGGCTCCTGTTCTCGACGCTCGGACTCGATCCGGCGCGCGACTTCCCCACGGTCGAGACGCTAGGCAACATCGGCTCGGTGTCGTTGCCGCTCTCGTTCTCGCGTGCGCTGGACGACGGATTCATTCGCGACGGCGACCGGGTCGCGATGCTGGGGATCGGCAGCGGACTCCACTGCCTGATGCTCGGCGTGCAGTGGTAGGTCCGCGCACGTCAGCCGGCCGCCTCCCACGCCTCCGCTCCCCTCGAGAAACCCCGCGAGGTTTTCGGAATCGCCCGTGGAAAAGCCTCGCAGGGGATGCGATACCAGTCCCCGCCGGATATCTGAAAAATCTGAACTCCGGGAACCAGGCTGACCCCACATGGCTTCCAAGACCGCTCCCGCGCCGATGGCCGAGTTTCAGGGGCTCGACGAGCCCCTGCTCGCGGAGCTCCCGAGCTTCGAGCTCTTCTTCAAGACGTTTGGGTTCAAGCGCGTGCACGGACGCGTCTGGGGCTTGCTCGTGCTCGCGGGACAGCCGCTGAGTTCACGCGAGATCTCGGACGAGCTCGGGCTGTCGCAAGGCGCGACGAGCACTTCGATCAACGAGCTCACCAATTGGGGCGCGATCCGCTCCGAGTTCGACACGACGCGCCGCTGCCACCTGCACTCCCCCGTCGGCAACACGCTGTCGATCGTCGCCACCGTGTTCCGCCGCCGCGAGCAAGTCGTGTTCGGCAAGTTCAAGCAGACCGCGCAGAGCACGCTGACCTACATCCGCAATCGCTACGGCGAGAAGGATCCGCGCGTGTTCTCGCTGCGCTCGATCATCAGCTCGCTCGAGATCGCCGAAGCGGTGATGCAGCTCGTGTTCAGCTCGGTCGAGCGCGCGCTCGGTGACAGCGAGAGCATCCTCTCGCGCGCCGTCAACACCGCGCTGAAAATCGGCATGAAGGTGCCCACGCGGCTCGCGGCCAGCCGCGGCGCGGACGATCCCGGTCTTGCGAACGCGCTCCTGGCAGACATGTCGGACGACGACGAAGACGACGAGGACCATGCGAATCGCGCGCAGACCTGAACTCTCCCGCGTCGTGATCACCGGCGTCGGGCTCACGAGCCCGAACGGCGATTCGCTGCCTGACTTCCGCAGGAACCTCCTCGCGGGCGTGTCGGGCGTCGAGCGCTGGCAGATCCGTCACGTGGGCGAGACGCTCGCGGGCGTGTGCCACTTCGATCCGCTGCGCCACCAGAAGCGCAAGGAGCTGCGCCGCGGAACGCGCGCGGGTTCGATCGCGATCTGGTGCGCGAACGAAGCGCTGAAGGACGGCGGGATCGATCTCGCGTCGATCGACCGCTCGCGCCTGGGCGTCTACGTGGGCACGACCGAACACGGCAACGTCGAGACCGAGAACCAGATCCACGAGGTGTCGCAGTACGACTTCGATCTTTCGTACTGGTCGCATCACCACAACCCGCGCACGGTCGCGAACAATCCGGCCGGCGAAGTGTCGCTCAACCTCGCGAGCACGGGTCCTGCGTACGCGATCGGTGCCGCTTGCGCCGCCGGAAACCTCGGCCTCATCCACGGCATGCAGATGCTGCAGATGGGTGAAGTGGACCTCGCGCTCGGCGGCGGCGTGTCCGAATCGATCCACACGTTCGGCATCTTCGCGAGCTTCAAGGCGCAGGGCGCGCTCGCGAGCCACGCCGATCCCGCGAAGGCGTCGCGTCCGTTCGACCGCGACCGCAACGGCATCGTCGTCGCCGAGGGCGGCTGCTTGTACCTGCTCGAGCGGCTCGACGACGCGCTCGCGCGCGGCGCGCGCATCGTGGCAGAGGTGGTCGGCCACTTCGTGAACTCCGACGCCTCCGATTTCGTGCTTCCGCTCGCCGAGCGCCAGAACGAGTGCATGCGCGGCGCGCTCGCTCGCGCGGGACTCGAACCGGGCCAGATCGACATCGCGAGCAGCCACGCGACGGCGACCCCTATGGGAGACCAGCAAGAATGCGAAGCGCTGCGCGCCGTATTCGGCGACTCGGCGCGCACGCACGTCAACAACACGAAGAGCTACATCGGCCACGCGATGGGCGCCGCGGGCGCTCTGGAGCTGGCCGGCAACCTGCCGTCGTTCGACGACGGCTTCGTCCATCCCACGATCAACGTCGATCACCTCGATCCGGCCTGCGAAGTGCGCAACCTCGTGATGAACGAGCCCGCGCACCTCGGACGGATCGACCACATCTTGAACCTCTCGTTCGGCATGCTCGGCATCAACTCGGCCGTCATCGTCAGAAACCCGAAGTCCGCCCCCCTTCCACGAACATGAACCGCGAAGAGATCATCGAAGCCATCAAGGACATCATCCACACCATCGCGCCCGACGAGGAGCTCTCGGCGCTCGCGACTGACGTGCGCCTGCGCGAGCAGATCGAGCTCGACTCGATGGACTTCCTCGACATCGTGATGGAGCTGCGCAAGCGCTACGGCGTGCAGGTTCCCGAGGAGGACTACAAGGAGCTCGCGACGCTCGACGGTTGCGTTCGCTACCTCGCGCCGCGCCTGCAAGGGAAGACGCTCAAGGTCGGGGTCTAGCCCCGCCTAGACGGCAGCCTTCATGAGCACGCCTCGTTACGACGCGATCGTGATCGGCGCCGGGATGAGCGGCCTCGCCGCGGGAATCCGTCTCGCGCAGTTCGACAAGCGCGTCGTCATCGTCGAACGTCATTCGCTGTGGGGCGGGCTCAACTCGTTCTACAAGCGCGGCGGGCGGCGATTCGACACGGGCCTCCACGCGTTGACGAACTACGTGCCGAAAGGCACCCCGGGCGCGCCGCTCACGAAGATCCTGCGCCAGCTGCGCATCCCGTACGACGAGTTGCGTCTCGTTCCGCAGACGTGGTCGCAGACGGTCGCGCCGGGCGTGCGGCTGCGTTTCGCGAATCAATTCGGTTTGCTCGAGTCCGAAATCGGCGAAGCGTTTCCGACTCAACGCGACCGTTTCGCGCAGCTGGTGCGCGCCGTCGCGGAGCACGATCCGTTCGCCGAGAACGGCATCGAACGCAGCGCGCGCGCCGTCGTTCGATCGTTCCTCGACGATGAACTGCTCATCGATTTGTTGCTCGTGCCGATCCTCTACTACGGCAGTGCGCGCGAAGACGACGTCGATTGGGATCAGTTCGTGATCCTCTTCCGGAGCCTATTCGTCGAGGGCTTCGCGCGACCCGAAGGCGGCGTCAAGCGACTGCTCGACTTGCTCGTGTCGCGCTATCGCAGCGTCGGCGGCGAGCTGCGGATGCGCGCGGGTGTCGCCCGCATCGTCGTCGAAGATGGCGCAGCGGGGCCGAAAGCTCGCGGAGTCGTGCTCGACGACGGCAGCGAGCTCGCCGCGGACGAAGTGCTGTCGTCGGCCGGCTTCGTCGAGACGATGCGACTCCAACAGCGCGAAGTGCCCGCGTCGGATCTCGGCCGGCTCTCGTTCTTCGAGTCGATCTCGGTGCTCGACCGCCCGCTCGCGACTCTGGGTCTCGACGCGACGATCACGTTCTTCCACACCGGCGACGGCTTTCGATACCGCCGGCCGGAGCGTCCGATCGACGTCGACAGCGGCGTGATCTGCGCAACCGATAACTATCGCGGCGAAACGCCCGCGACCGAGGGCTTGCTGCGCTTGACGGCGCTCGCGAACTACGATCGCTGGAACGCGCTCGACGGGGAAGCCTACGCGCGCGCCAAGGACCACGCCGCGGAAGCGCTCCTCGATTCGGCGTCGCGCTTCTGTCCCGACGTGCGCGGCCACACGGTGTATCGCGACGCGTTCACGCCGCGCACGATCCGCCACTACACCGGTCACGTCGACGGCACCGTGTACGGCAGCCCGACGAAGCGGCGCAGCGGAGAGACCGATGTCGCGGGCCTGCACTTGATCGGCACCGACCAAGGATTCCTCGGCGTCGTCGGCGCGCTTCTCTCAGGCATCTCGATGGCGAATCGCCACGCGCTGATCACGCACTGAGCCAGAGCATGAACCAAGCGCGCAAGTACCACAAAGGCAGTCGCGACGGCAAGGCGCCCGTGACCGGCGACCCGCTGAGCGGCGCGCGCGAACGCTACGATCTCGTCGTCATCGGCAGCGGGCTGGCCGGTTTGACCGCAGCGAACGTGCTCGCGCGCGCAGGCCACAAGGTCGCGCTGTTCGAGCAGCACTACAACTTCGGTGGACTCGCGACGTGGTTCAAACGCCGCGGCGGACACGTGTTCGACATCTCACTCCACGGCTTTCCCGTCGGGATGAAGAAGACGTGTCGCAAGTATTGGAACAAGGAGATCGCGGACTCGATCGTGCGTCTCGACAGCATTCGATTCGACAACCCGCAGTTCGCGCTCGAGACGACGTTCACCGAGGAAGACTTCACGCTGGCTCTGATCGACCGTTTTCACGTCGCGCCTGCGAGCGTGAAGGCGTTCTTCGCAGAGATCCGCGCGATGGACTTCTTCGGGCCGAGCCAAGAGACCGTCGCTGACCTCTTCGAGCGCCACTTTCCCGGCCGCAACGACGTCCACCGCTTGCTGCTCGAACCGATCGCGTACGCCAACGGATCCGCGCTCGACGATCCCGCGATCGCGTACGGGATCGTGTTCGGCAACTTCATGAGCCAAGGCGTGTTCACGTTCAGCGGCGGGACCGATCAATTGATCGCGGCGATGAAGGCCGAGCTGAAGCGCAGCGGCGTCGAGCTCTACGGCCGCGTGCAAGTCGACCGCATCCGCGTCGAGGGCGGACGCGTCACGGGCGTCGAGGCGCACGGACGCTTCATCGCCGCCGATGCGGTGATCTCGAACGCCAGCTTGAAGAGCACGGTCGAGTCGCTCGTCGGTGTCGATCACGTCTCGACCGCCTTCGCCGACGGCGTGCGCGCGGTGCGGCTCAACAACTCGAGCACGCAGGTCTATCTCGGCATCGCCGACGGCGAGACCATTCCCTTCGTGACCGATCTCCTGTTCAGCTCGACGCGGCCGACGTTCGACTCGCACGCACTGTGCGATCTGCGCGGCGAGAGCCGCACGTTCTCCTTCTATTATCCCAAGACGCGCCCCGGCTCGAACCGCTACACGATCGTCAGCTCGACGAACGCGAACTACGTCGATTGGGCTTCGATCTCCGATGCGGAGTACGAAAACGAGAAGACACGACTCGTCGAAAACACGTTGAGCGCGCTCGAGGGTTACCTACCGGGCGTCCGGTCGAAGATCGACCACATCGAAGCCGCGACGCCGCGCACGTTCCAGTTCTACACGCAGCACCCTGCCGGAGCGTCGTTCGGCACCAAGTTCGAAGGCTTGAAGTACAGCTTCGACCTCTCGAAGGAGATCGCGGGCCTCTTCCACGCCGGAAGCGTCGGCATCATCATGTCGGGCTGGCTCGGCGCGGCGAACTACGGCGTGATCGCCGCGAACAAGGCGGACGCGTGGCTCACGAGCCGGCTCCCCACGTGCGGTCTCGAGGTACACGCGTGACGTTCCACAGCGAGTTCGACGGCCAGACCGCCGTCGTCACCGGCGGAACGCGCGGACTCGGACGTGCCATCACGCGCGCGTTTCTCGACGCCGGCGCGCTCGTGCACGCCACGTACCACTCCGGCGAAGCCACGGCGACCGCGTTTCGCGAATCGCTCGGTGAAGAGCGCGAGCGACTCGTCCTGCACCGCTTCGACGTCGCGAAGTACGACGAAGTCCAGCGCTTCTGGGAAACGCTCGAGTCGAACTCCCAGAGCAGCGTGCAAGTCCTCGTCAACAACGCCGGGATTCGTCGCGACGCCGTGCTCGGCATGATGAAACCCGAGGATTGGGACAGCGTGCTCGCGACGAACCTCTCGGGCTCTTTCCACATGAGCAAGTTCGCGGTGCAGAACATGCTGCGCGCGCGCTACGGACGCATCTTGTTCGTCACGTCGCCGGCGGCGAGCTTCGGATTCCAAGGCCAAGCCAACTACAGCGCGTCGAAAGCCGGTCAAATCGGCCTGATGCGCTCGCTGGCGCGAGAAGTCGCGCGCAAGAAGATCACCGCCAACTGCATCTCGCCGGGTTTCATCGACACCGAGCTGCTCGCGGACCTTTCTGAGGACGCCAAGCGTGCGCACCTCGCCTCGGTTCCGATGGGCCGCTTCGGCGATCCCGCGGAGGTCGCGTACGCCGTGCTCGCGCTCGCCTCGCGCAAGGCGTCGTACATCAACGGCACGACGCTGGAGGTGACCGGTGGAATCTGACGCGCGCGCAGCCGTCCTGGCCGCGATCCCCCACCGACCGCCGTTCCTGTTCGTCGATCGCGTGATCGATCGAACGGAGAACTCGATTCACACGGAGTGGCGCGTCGCGGAGGACCTCGCGTGCTTCGCGGGTCACTATCCAGGCCAGCCGATCCTCCCCGGTGTGATCGTGTCGGAGTTCGCGATCCAGGGCGGCGCGATCCTGGTCGGCGGCAACGCGCGCGCGGGCGAAGAGGTGCCCGTGCTCGTCAAGATCGCGCACGCCCGCTTTCGCAAGATCGTGCGGCCCGGGGAGACGCTCGCCGCGCGCGTCGAGCTCGTCGAGCGGGTCGGTCCCGCGCGTTATCTCAAGGCGGTCGTGACTTCGTCGGGCGAGACCGTCGCTAAGCTCTCGTTCACGGTCGCGTTGGCCAATCCCGCTGGAGCCCCCGATGAGGCCGAGGCACGCGCGTGAGCGACTTCGGGCTAACGGACAAGACCGTGCTCGTGGCCGGCGTCGCCAACAAGAAGAGCGTCGCGTGGCACGTCGGCCGCGCACTCTCGAACGCTGGAGCGCGCGTGATCTACGCCGTGCGCAGCGAGAAACGCCGCGGCGAGATCCACAAGCTCCTGCCGGGCGCGACGATCCACGTCTGCGACGTCGAGGACCAGCGGCAGATCGACGCGCTGGCGAAGCGGCTCAAGGACGACGGCGTCCGTCTCGACGGCTTCGTCCATTCGATCGCATTCGCCAACTACGAGGGCGCAGCGGGCGCGTTCCACGAGACGTCGCGGACGGATTTCCTGCGCGCGCTCGACGTGTCGTGCTACTCGCTGATCGCGTTGTCGAACGCGCTCGCACCGCTCTTCAACCCGCACGCATCCGTCGTCGCGATCTCGATCTCGACGACGCGCATGGCCGCCGAGAACTACGGCTACATGGCGCCGGTCAAGGCAGCGCTCGATTCGTCCGTCGTCTTCTTGGCCAAGAGCTTCAGCACGCGCGGCGAGGTGCGCTTCAACTCTGTGAATGCTGGGCTGCTCAAGACTTCCGCGTCGGCCGGGATCCCGGGCTACATCGAGAGCTACCTCTACGCCGAAGCCGCGACGCTGCGCAAACGCGCGCTGAAGACGGAGGAAGTCGCCGACACCGTCCTGTTCCTGCTCTCGCCGCGCTCGTCGGGCATCAACGCGCAGAGCCTGGTCGTCGACGCCGGCATGGGCGTGAACTACTTCGACCGCGATCTCGTGCGTCGCGCGGTGCGCGTGGAGGAGCGCGCATGATGGCGCCGATCGTCTGCGTCGAGCGCGGCCGCGATGCAATGCTCACCGGCGTGCGCCGAGTCGACGCGCAGCGTGCGCGGGCGCGCGCCGCGCTGAAGCTCGCATTTGCTCGCATCGGAAGGAGCCCTGACGAAGCCCACACGAACGCGGACGGCGCGCCGGTCGCCCTGGCGGGATGGCACTGGTCGCAATCGCACACGCGCGACTCCGCCGCCGCCGTCGTGTCGACGGAGCCGGTCGGCATCGACGTCGAGCCGATCGAGCTGCGCCGTGCCGTTCAGCTTCCAAACGTCGTGTCCGCCGCCGAGCACCGCGTACTGGGGCAGATCGACGCTCTGCTCTTCACGCGCCTTTGGACCGCAAAGGAGTCCGTGCTCAAGCGCGCGGGCGTCGGTTTGGCCGAGCTCTCCGACTGCCGCGTAGTCAGCGTGTGCGATGCAACGCGAATGCGGCTGACCCACCGCGGCGTCGAGCACCGGGTCGAGCAATCGATCGGGCACGGATTCGTCGTGTCGGTCTCCGCCGACTTCGCGCCGGACGCCGAGCTCGACTGGACCTGGAGCGCATGACATGGCGAGCGCTCCGGTCGCGGATCCCGAATCGCTAGCGGCACGCGCACGGCTGGCCGAGATCGCCGACGAATACCCGTTCGCGTCGAACTACCTGCAAGTCGACGCGGGAGGCTTGCACTACCTCGACGAAGGGTCGAAGCGCGCAGCGCCGATCGTCTGCGTCCACGGGAACCCGACGTGGTCTTTCCTGTTCCGGCGCATCGTGCGCGCGTTCCGTGACACGCATCGCGTCGTGGCGCCCGATCACATCGGCTGCGGGCTCTCGGACAAGCCGCAGCGCTGGTCGTATCGGCTGTCGGATCACATCGACAACCTCGAACGGCTCGTGCTCGCGCTCGATCTCCGAGACATCACGCTCGTGGTGCACGACTGGGGCGGCGCGATCGGGATGGGCATGGCACGCCGTCATCCCGATCGGATCGCGCGTCTCGTGATCGCCAACACGGCTGCGTTTCCATCGCACCGCATGCCGATGCGGATCCGCGTCTGTCGCACGCCGATCGTCGGCCGCTTCCTCGTGCGCAGGCTCAATGCGTTCGCGGGGCTCGCGCCGCGGATGGCGCTCGCCGATCCCGCGCGACTCTCCGCGGCGGCGCGCCGCGGATTGCTCCTTCCGTACGACAACTACGCGAACCGCGTCGCGATCGACGCTTTCGTCGCCGACATCCCGATGTCGGCGCGCCATCCGTCGCACGCCACGCTCGTCGAGATCGATCGATCGCTCTCGCTGTTCCACGACCGGCCGGCGCTGATCGTCTGGGGCGAGCGCGACTTCTGCTTCACGCCGCACTTCCGCGCGCTGTGGCAGGCGCGTTTCCCCGCCGCGCGTGTCGTTCCGATCGCGGACGCAGGCCACTTCGTCTTCGAAGAAGCGCCGGAGATCGTCGAGCGCGAGCTGCGACGCTTTCTCGCGGACACCGCGTCGCCGTGAAAGCGATCGCACAGCCAGTGGCGGTTCGCCCGCCGACCTCCGCAGTGACGGCCAACATCGGCGCGCACTTGCCGCGCGCGGCCGCGCGCTCACCGGAACGGATCGCCGTCGTCGAACCGAGCGGCCGGCGGAGCTGGCGTGAGACCAGCTATCGCGAGCTGGAGGAGCGCGCAGGAGCGATCGCTGGCGGCTTGTGCGAAGCCGGACTCGTGCGCGGCGATCGCGTCGCGGTCTTCGTGCGTCCGGGCCGCGACCTCATCGCGATCACGTTCGCGCTCCTTCGGATCGGCGCACTCCCCGTGCTGCTCGATCCCGGCATGGGTCGCGAGGCGCTGGTCGCGTCGCTCGCGAAGATCGCCCCGCGCGGGTTCATCGGAGTTCCACTCGCGCAGCTCGTGCGGCGCTGGCACGCCGCGCGACTCCCTTCGATCGAGATCTCGATCTCGACCCGCGCGGTTCCGCTCCCGGGGATCGTCACGATGGCGGAGCTCGTGCGGCGCGCGGGACGCGCGGCCGATCCCGTGGAGCTCTCGAGCGACGACGAAGCCGCGATCCTCTTCACGTCCGGCAGCACCGGACCGCCGAAAGGCGTCGTCTACACGCACGGACACTTCCAAGCGCAGATCGATCTCGTGAAGAGCCTGTACGACATCGCGCCCGGCGAGGTCGACCTGGCGTGCTTCCCTCTCTTCGCGCTCTTCGACGTGGCGCTCGGGACGACGACAGTGATTCCGCTGCTCGATCCGTCGCACCCCGCGCGCTGTGATCCAAGTGCGATCGCGCGCGCGATCGAGTCGCACGGCGCGACGTACAGCTTCGGCTCGCCGGCGATCTGGAAGCGCGTCGCCCCGTGGTGCCGCGAGCACGGAGCGCGATTCGATTCGCTGAAGCGCGTGCTGATCGCCGGGGCGCCGGTCGCGCCCAAGTTGATCGAGGAAATGCGCGGCCTGCTGGCAGCCGGCGGCGACGTGCACACGCCGTACGGCGCGACCGAGTGCCTGCCTGTGTCGTCGATTTCGGGCCATGAGATCGAGGGCGACGTGCGCGCGCGGTCCGAGAGCGGCGCCGGCAACTGCGTCGGCCGTCCTGCGCCCGGCATCGACGTCGCGCTGATCCCGATCGGCGATGCGCCGATTGCGAGCTGGACGCCGGAGCTCTCCGTTCCGCGCGGCGAACTCGGCGAGATCTGCGTGAAGGGTCCCGTCGTGACCCGTGAGTACGCGCGTGAATCGGCGCTCACGCTCGCTGCGAAGATAAGCGACCACGGCGAGCTGTGGCACCGCATGGGCGACGTCGGGTACTTCGATGACGAAGGCCGGCTGTGGTTCTGCGGTCGCAAGGCCCACCGCCTCGAGACCGAGGTCGGCGTCGTGCTGCCCGTGCCGACGGAGAACGTCTACAACCTCCACCCACGCGTGGCGCGCAGCGCGCTCGTCGGTCGCGGAGCGCGCGGACGTGAGCGAACGGTGCTCGTCGTCGAACCGCGGAGCGGCACGATGCCGCGCACGCGTGCTGCGGCGGCGCGCTTTCGCGAAGAGCTCGACACGGTATGGCGGGCGCGTTCCAAGGCCGGTGCGCCGAGGCTCGCGCCCGCGAGCGAAGTGCGTTTCCGCCGCGCGCTGCCCGTCGACGTGCGGCACAACGCGAAGATCGAGCGCGGCGCGCTCAAGCGCTGGGTCGAGGAGCGCGCGTGAAGGCGTTCGTCACCGGCGGCGGCGGGTTCCTCGGCAGCGCGATCGTGCGCGCGCTGCGTGCTCGGTGCGACGACGTCGTGTCGTATTCGCGTGCGACGTATCCGGAGATCGAGGCGCTCGGCGCGCGCTGTGTGCGCGGAGACCTGACCGATCTCGCGTCGCTCCAGCGCGCGATGTCGGGCGCCGACACGGTATTTCACGTCGCCGCGAAGGCCGGCGTGTGGGGTCCGCGCGCGGAGTACGACCGAACGAACGTCGACGGCACGCGCCACGTGATCACGGCCTGCCAGGCGAACCGCGTGAAGCGCCTCGTGTGCACGAGCTCCCCCAGCGTGTGCTTCGACGGCCGCGACCAGGTCACGGCGAGCAATGACCTGCCGTACGCACAGCGTTTCCTCGCGCACTATCCGCGCAGCAAGGCGGCAGCCGAAGCGCTCGTGCTCGCATCGAACGGCGCCGAAGGTCTCGCCACGTGTGCGCTGCGCCCGCACCTCATCTTCGGGCCGGGCGATCCGCATCTCCTGCCGCGACTCCTCGCGCGAGCGCGCGCGGGCCGGCTCGCGATCGTCGGCTCGGGCGACAACGAAGTCAGCTTGACGTACATCGAGACCGCCGCGGAAGCGCACGTTCGTGCCGCGGATCAGTTGCACGAGAATGCGGCGCACGCCGGCCGAGCGTACTTCGTGAATCAGTCGGAGCCCGTGCGCCTGTGGGACTGGATCGCATCGCTCTGCACCGAGCTCGGTGTCGCGCCACCGACAAGGCGCATCCCTTTCTCAGCGGCGTGGACGCTCGGCGGCTCGATGGAAGCCGCGTGGCGCACCTTCAGGCTGGCGGGCGAGCCGCCGATGACGCGCTTCGTCGCGCAACAACTCGCGCGTTCGCACAGCTACGACATGCGTCCCGCCGAGCGCGACTTCGGCTGGCGCGAATCGATTTCGATGGCGCGCGCGACGGGGCTCACGCTGGCGGCGCTGCGCGACCCTGTGCACGCGTGACGAGCGTCACTGCGGAATCGGCGGCGGCGAACTCGCGCCCCAGGGTTCAGCGGCCGGCGTATGCGGCTGTCCGGTCGTGATCCACCAACCCGGCAAGTCGTTCGAGCGCGTGAACGCGAGATAGCTTTCGACGCGCGAGATCGCGAACAGCGTCCCCGTCGCGAACACGCCGATGCAGCACAGGCAGAAGCCAAGCAGCATGAACACGTAGACGACGAAGTAATAGAAGAAGATCCGCAGCCGGCGCGACTCGGCCAGCGACCACGATCGGCGGATCGATTCGACGACGTCCAGGCCCTCGAGCGCAACGACTTGCGGCACGAACACGAGACCGAGCGCGACGTAGATGAAGACGAGGAAGCCGACGATCCCGCCGGCGACACCCATCCCGATGGCGGCGACCTCGGGGACGATCTCCTGCACGCCCAGGAACGCGGCGGCGCCGACCGCGATGGCCATCGGCACGAAGCTGAGCACCGCCAGGATGCCTGCCAGCAAACGCGCCAGCATCATCGTCACGAGGCGCCCTTTCGATTCGAAGACGCGGCCCACGTCGCAGTTCCCGGTGCGGAGCACTTCTTCGACCGAGTTCGCGAAACCGATCCAGATCCAGGAGGCGAGAACCCAGAACACGACCGCCATGCAGCACGCGAGTCCGGCGACCGCGAGGAAGATCGGGACGAGCTCCTCCATGTCGGACCGGTTGTTCATGCCCCCCGGATTGAAGCCACCGCCCCCACCGCCACCTCCGTCGAGCACGAAGATCAAGATGCCGCCCACCCACATCGGGGCGGGCGCGACCTTGAGCGCCGACCAGCTGGCCTTCAAGGATCGGATCGGATCGAACGCTTCTTCGAAGGTCATGGTGCGAGACCTGCTTCAGGGGGGGGCGGTCGTGACAGCCTGTGCGAGGCGAGAGTCTAGCGAGCGGGCGTGGCCGTCTCGACGGAGCGCCGGAGTACGCAGGCCGCTACGCCCTATTCCCGTGGACCGGCGTGCATCCGTCGACGCGCTCGAGCGGGTGCTCGGTCACGGGAAATCGAGCGCGCGAGGTTTCACAAGAGCTCGAGCGAGCGCGTCGCGCGCAGCCTGCGCACGAGCTCGAGGAACTGCTCGAACGGCACGACCTCCTGCTCGCGCGTGTCGCGCCGCCGCATGGCGACCGTGCCCGCTTCCGCCTCGCGCTCGCCCGCGATCAGCATGAACGGCACTTTCTGATGCTGCGCTTCCTTGATCTTCTTGTTCATGTGCGCCGGCTCGAGCATCGCGTCGACGCGGAAGAGCTCCTTCTGCAGGCGCGCTTCGAGCGTCTTGCAGTAGGCGGAGTGCTCTTCACGGATCGGGATGAGCGCCACTTGCACCGGTGCACACCACAGCGGGAACCTTCCGCCGAAGTGCTCGATCAACGCGCCGACGAAACGCTCCATACTGCCGAGGATCGCGCGGTGCACCATGATCGGACGCTTGTGTTTGCCGTCCGAGTCGGTGTACGTGAGGTCGAAACGCTCGGGCAAGTTGAAGTCGCACTGGATGGTCGAGTTCTGCCACTCGCGACCGAGCGCATCCTTGATCTTGTAGTCGATCTTCGGGCCGTAGAACGCGCCTCCGCCTTCGTCGAGCTCGAGCGGCAGACCTTGGATCTCCGCCGCGCGTTTCAACGCTTGCGTGGCGAGCTCCCACACTTCCGGTGAGCCGATCGCCTTCTCCGGACGCGTCGCGAGATACGCGGTGTATTCGAAGCCGAACGTCGAGAGGATCGTGTGCACGAGCCGACACACGCCCGCGATCTCGTCGGCGAGTTGCTCCGGCGTGCAGAAGATGTGCGCGTCGTCTTGCGTGAAGCCGCGGACGCGCAACATGCCGTGGAGCACGCCGGAACGCTCGTAGCGGTACACGGTGCCGAGCTCGGCCCAGCGCAGCGGCAGCTCGCGGTAACTGTGCCCGCGGTTCTTGTAGATCATGATGTGACCGGGGCAGTTCATCGGCTTGACGCGATACGGCTGCTCCTCGATGTCCATCGGCGCGTACATCATGTCGGCGTAGTTCTCGAGGTGACCCGAGACCGCGAACAGGGTTTCGCGGGCGACGTGCGGCGTGTACACGGGCTTGTAGCCCGCCGCCGTGTGCTGCTCCCACCAGAACTCCTCGATCGCGCGGCGCACCGCGCCGAGATTCGGGTGCCAGAAGATGAACCCGCCGCCGACGTCGCCGTGCGTGCTGAAGAGATCCATCTCGGATCCGACGCGCCGGTGGTCGCGCTCCTTGACGTCCTCGAGCCACTTCAAGTGCGCGTCGAGCGCCTCTTGCGTCCAGAAAGCCGTGCCGTAGACGCGCTGCATCTGCGGGCGCTTCTCGTCGCCGCGCCAGTACGCACCGGCGACGCTGAGCAACTTGAAGAAGAACGGCCGGTCGAGCCGGTCGACGTGCGGTCCTTCGCAGAGGTCCTCCCAGTCGCCGTGCTGGTAGAACGTGATGCGCTCGCCGTCGGGAATGAGGTCGACGGCTTCGACCTTGTACGTCTGGCCCGCTTTCGCGAGGCGCGCGCGCGCCTCGTCGCGCGAGACCTCGACGCATTTCAATTCGGGCGAGCGCTTCGCGATCCGCGCCATCTCCTTCTCGATCTTGCGCAGATCCGCGTCACCGAGCGGCTCCGCGAGAGCGAAGTCGTAGTAGAAACCGTGCTCGATCGACGGACCGAAGCCGAACTGCACGTTCGGATAGAGCTTGGCGACCGCCGACGCCATCAAGTGGCTGACCGAGTGTCGGAGCGTAGAGAGCGGAAAGGGCCCCACGACCTGCGGAGCTTCTTTGAGCTGAGACATGTGTCTCTCCTGCGCGGGAAAAACGTTGCGCGGCGTACCAACCTGGCACGCCGCGTTGCGCGTCCTCCCGGGGGAACGCGGACGAGAAGTCTAGCCCACCGTCGCATGGGCGACCAAGGCCCTCCCATTCCTGCGCATCCGTGTTCGCGCGATCACGCCGGTGCTCGAGTCGCTGCACCGGGGCGTCGACCGGAGACCTTGGTACGCACAAGTCCGGCCCGATCGCTACGCACAGAAGTCACTGACAGTGCCGAGGGGGCGACCCCAAACTTGTGACTCGGCGGCCGAGACTCTCGAAGTCCGGCCACTCCACAGGACGGCTCAACTCTGAGGTTCTCTCCATGTCTTCGAAGGTCATCGCTCTCGTCGCGATCTCGTGCATCGTTCGGTCGACCGCTGTCGCACAGGTGGCGAGCTACCGTGTCGAGTTCCTCGGCAGCGGCACGACGGCCAGCGCGTTGAACGAACTCGGCGTGGCGGTCGGCTCGATGAAACTCGCCGGTGACGTGACCTCTGCGGCCATCGCTTACCCCGATCAACCGTTCGTTCCGCTGCCCTTGCCCGCGGGCTACCTGAGCTCGACGGCGTACGACATCAACGACTCCGGACTGATCGTCGGCGTCGTGAGCACGTCCACCGTGCCGAACATGTCCGCGCACGCCGCAGCCTGGCGTCCGACCCAAAGTAGCTACGTGGTCGACGTGCTCGGCGAACCAGTCGGCGACCTCCACAGCTACGCGACCGGCGTCAACAATCTAGGCGACATCGTCGGCTCGTCGGGGATCGTGCCGTGGGCCTACGTCGTGCACGCCGTGCACTTCGCCAGCAACGGTCCCGTCATCCTGCCGGGTCTTTCGAGCGAGGTGGCCGACGTCAACGACAACCGCAAGGTGCTAGCGCGGAACGAGCTGTTCGATCTGACCACCGGCCAGATGCAGATCATCGGGCTGCCGCCCGGTAACTGGCAGGGATTCGGAGGCGCGGCGCTGAACGAGCTGGATGGCTTCTGCGGATACATCCAGGGCTATTCCTCGACTTGCCCGAGCTTCCCGATGCGCTACCTGCCGTCGAGCGGCTGGCTGACCGTCGGCGGCTGCGCGCAGACGACGTCGGCGACTGCGATCAACGACTTCGGCGACGTGCTGACGTACGTCTACTTCTCCGCCGCGCGCGTGCGTCTGGAGGGGATCGGCGATTTCCCAATCGGACAGCTGATCGACCCGGCGCAAGGCAACTGGCTGGTGCAGTGGTACGGCGCGTCGGACATCAACAACGCGCGCCAGATCCTGTGCTCGGTTCAGGACCCGACTTCGACGGAGATCGGCGCCGCGCGGCTCACGAGCGAGTCCGCGGTCACTGGATTTTGTTTCGGGGACGGATCGCTCGTCGCTTGCCCGTGCGGTAACAACGGTGCTGCAGGGAACGGCTGCGCGAACTCGTTCTTTCCCGGTGGAGGTCGGCTGCGTGGCCTCGGTGTACCGAGCGTCGGTGCGGACTCGATGGTTCTAGAAGCGCAGGACCTCAGTGGCAACGTGTGCGTCTTCTTCCAGGGTGATGGACAGAGCGCGCCGAGCGTCATCGACGATGGACTCGGCTGCGTGGCCGGCGCTCTCATTCGACTGGGCACCAAGTCCGTCGGCGGCGCGACGGCGGTCTATCCAGGCCTCGGCGATCTGTCCGTCTCCGTGAAGGGCGCCATCGGTCCGCTCGGAGGGACCCGCTACTACCAAGCCTACTACCGCAATGCCGCGCCAGCGTTCTGTCCGCCTGCGACGACAAACCGGACGAACGGCCTGATCGTCGTTTGGTCGCCTTGATCGGCGAGCGCACGTGAACGCGCGAACACCGAGTCCACGGCTGGCTCGCGCACAGTCGCAACGCGATGCCGAGCGTCAGTCTGACCGTTTCAGTCTGTCGCGCTCAGCATCCGCACCCGCACCGTCTTGCCCTTGACCTTCCCGGTCGAGAGCTTCTGCACGGCTTTCGATCCGATGCGACGGTCGACTGCGACGTAGGTGGCGCTTTCGTTCACCGTGATCTTGCCCACCTGCGCCGCATCGAAGCCCGCTTCACCCGTGAGTGCGCCGAGCACGTCACCCGCGCGGATCTTCTCCTTGCGGCCGCCCAGAATTTGTAGTGTCACCATCGGAGGCACGAGCGGCTCGCGGCCTTTGCGCACGAGCTCGAGCAGCGTGTGCCATTCGGCAGCGCTGCCTTGCATCTCCTCGATGCGCTTGACGCTCTCCTTCTCCCACGGCCCGACCAGACTCAGCGCGAGGCCGTCTTCGTCCACTCGACCGGTGCGGCCGATGCGGTGGATGTGCACTTCAAGATCGCGCGTCACGTCGACGTTGATCACGGCCTCCAAGCGATCGATATCGAGCCCGCGCGCCGCGACGTCGGTCGCGACGAGCACCGAGCAACTCTTGTTCACGAACTGGATCAGCACTTGATCGCGCTCGCGCTGGTCGAGGTCGCCGTGCAGGGCAAGGGCGACGATGCCCTCTGCGCGCAGGCTCGAGACGAGATCGCGGCAGCGTTGCTTCGTGTTGCAGAACGCGAGCGTCCGCACCGGCCGAAAGTGGTGCAGCAGGTGCGGCACGGCCGCCAGGCGCGCGTCCTCCTCGACGGCGTAGAAGCGCTGACGGATCTTGGTCGCAGCGTGCTGCTCGAGGAGCTTCACTTCCTTGGGCGCACGCAAGAACTGACGGCTCAGCTCGGCGATGCCCGCGGGATACGTCGCTGAGAACAAGAGCGTCTGGCGATCGACCGGACACTGCTTCGCGACCGTGACGACGTAATCGAAGAAGCCCATGTCGAGCATGCGGTCGGCTTCGTCGAGCACGAGCGTGTGCAGTCGATCGAGCTTCAAGCTGCCGCGCTTCAAGTGATCCATCACCCGCCCCGGCGTGCCGACGACGACGTGCGCGCCGTGTTCCAAGCTCGCGAGCTGCGGTCTTATGGGAGCGCCGCCACACAGCGTGAGAATCTTGATGTTCTCCTCGGCGCGCGCAAGACGGCGGATTTCCATCGCCACTTGATCGGCGAGCTCGCGCGTCGGGCACAGGACGAGCGCTTGGACTGCGAAGCGCCCAGGATCCAACTTCCGGGCGTCTAACTTGAAGAGCAACGTGAGCGCGAACGCCGCCGTCTTGCCGCTGCCCGTTTTCGACTGCGCGATCAGGTCTTCACCCGCGAGCGCGAGCGGCAAACTTGCGGCCTGGATCGGCGTCATCACGCGGTAGCCCTGCTTGTGCAGGTTCGCCAACGTAGCGCTCGGCAACGGAAGCTGACTGAAAGGAGGTCCGGTGAGAGCGACGTCCGAGCTCGGCGTTGAGGTCTGTGACGGTTTGTGCATGAGCGGTGTTGCCGCAAGCACGATCAGCGTGTAGCGCGCGAGACCCAGTCGCTCGTCGCGACATCGCCAAGTAGCGGACCCGCGGTGCGTGTTCTCCTGAAGTAACGCGGACGAGAAGTCTAGCCCACGCGCCGAAGAGCGACCAAGAACTCCCCCGTCACTCGGCGCGATCGCGCACTAGGTCGACGGATACGAGATCCCTGCCTCGCGGTGGATCGTTGAGAATTCGGGCGCGGGCTGTACCCTCGCACGCATCATGCGCCGCGACGAAGCGCTCGCGATCCTTGCCGCCCACAAGGACGACCTGAAGAGCCACCATGTGCGCTCGCTGTCGATCTTCGGATCCGTCGCCCGCGACGAGGCGCGACCCGACAGCGACGTCGACTGTCTGGTCGAGTTCGACAAGCCCGTCGGCCTGTTCGCGTTCATCGGATTGAAGCTCTACTTGGAAGAGATCCTCGGAACCAAGGTCGACCTCGCCGAGCCGGAAGCGCTGCGGCCCAAGATGCGCGATCGGATCCTGAGCGAGGCCATTCGTGCCGCATAGAGACTGGTTGTTCCGCATCGAGGACATCCTGCTCGCGATCTCGAAGATCGAGGATTACACGAAGCGTCTCGACCTGGCGCAGTTCCGACAAAGCACGATGGCGTTGGAAGCCGTCTACTACAACCTGACGATCATCGGCGAAGCGGCTCGCTTCGTTCCCAAGGAGATCGAAGAGCGGTACGCGGACATCGATTGGCACAAGATGCGCGCCATGCGAAACGTCCTGGTCCACGAGTACTTCGGGGCTCGATTGGAGACGATCTGGCAGACGGTGCGTGAAGATCTCCCGGCGCTCGTGCCGAAGCTCGAAGCGATCCAGGAACGCGAAGGCTGACGCGCGATTCGAGATCGTTGCGCATCGCGATTCCACTCCCTCGCGGCAGCGAAGATCGCGCGCGTACGGCGACGCGAGTATGCTGCCGGCTTCGCTCGCCATGGACGCACCCTCCGGATCGCCTCCGCCCGGACCGGACAGCCCACATTCCTTCGGCGCTCGCCTGCGCGCCAAGTACGGCGCAGGCGTCGACCCCGAGGTGTCGCTCGACGCAGCAGCGGGCGACGTTGAGGAGCGCGCGCCGAGCGGTGCGTCGAGCGAACTCCTGCGCCGGCTGTCCGAGCAGAGCCTGAAGGAATCGCGCTACGCGCTGGAAGGCGAGGTCGCGCGCGGCGGGATGGGCGCGATCCTGCGCGTGTGGGACGCGGACTTGCGCCGGCACCTGGCGATGAAGGTGATCCTGGGCCGCGGCGAATCGTCGGCGAGCGGTGCCACACCGCAAGTCGAACCGACGCAGCTCGCACGCTTCCTCGAAGAGGCGCAGGTGACCGGCCAGCTCGACCACCCCGGCATCGTGCCCGTGCACGAGCTCGGCCTCGACAGCGAAGGCCGCGTGTACTTCACGATGAAGCTCGTGAAGGGGCGCGACTTGAAGGCTGTCTTCGATCTCGTGTTCGAGTCGAAGGAAGGTTGGAACGAGACGCGCGCTCTCTCGGTGATCTTGCGCGCGTGCGAGGCCATGGCCTACGCGCACAAGAAGGGCGTGATCCACCGCGATCTGAAGCCCGCCAACATCATGGTCGGCAACTTCGGCGAGGTGTACGTGATGGATTGGGGCCTGGCGCGCGTGCTGGGCCAGAAGGACCGCCACGACATCCGCATCGCGCCGGAGTTCCCGAGCTCGCTGGCTTCGGTGAAGACCGAGCGGCGTGACGAGCGCGAGGAGCTCTCCGACTCCCCCATCGTGACGATGGACGGCGACGTGATGGGCACGCCGGCGTACATGTCGCCGGAGCAAGCGCGCGGCGAGGTCGAGAAGCTCGGTCCGCGCTCGGACGTGTACTCGATGGGCGCGTTGCTCTACCACTTGCTTGGACGGCGTGCGCCGTACATCCCCGCCGGCGCCAGGGACAGCAACCGGACGGTGCTGCAGTGGGTGCTCGAGGGCCCGCCCAAGCGCCTTCACGAGCTGCGCCAGGGCGTACCGGCGGAGCTGACGGCGATCTGCGAGAAGGCGATGGCGCGCGACGCGTCGCAGCGTTACCCCGACACGCTGGCGCTCGCCGAGGACTTGCGCGCGTATCTCGAGCACCGTGTCGTCGGCGCGTACGAAGCAGGTGCCTTCGCCGAGGCGAAGAAATGGGTCGAACGCAACAAGCCGCTGGCGGCGTCGCTCGCGGGAGTGATCGTGCTGCTCGTCGGTGGATTGACGACGAGCTTGGTGTTCAAAGCGCGGGCCGACGAGAACGCGGCGCTCGCATCGAGGCGCGCCGACGAGACGGCCGAGCAAGCGCGGATCGCGAAGACGAACGCGGACTTGGCCGAAGCCCGCCGCGTGACGGCCGAGGCGAACGAGCAGGCGGCCAGGCGCGAGAAGTCGAACGTGCTCCGCTTGTCTGCGTTCCAGACGCTGGATGATCTGACGAGCGAGGCGGACGGGTTGTGGCCGGCGGAGCCTGCGCTGGTCGAACGCTATCGGGTATGGATGAAGAAGGCCGAGACGCTGGTGGCGAAGATCCCGGAGTTTCGCGATTCGCTGGTGGAGATCGAGCAACGTGCGTTGCCGCAGACGGAGGAAGAGCGGCAGGCCGAGCGGCAGAGCCATCCGCGCTCAGCGGAGCTGGAGCAGAAGCAAGCTCAGCAGTCGTGGCTGTCGCGCATGCTCGGCGAAGCGGCTTGGCCTTCGGAGTCGAGCGTGGAGCTGGAGCTCTCGAAAGAATCGCTGCCTGAGGATGCGAATGCGTTGAACGGTCTGGCTTGGACGCTGGTGGATCCAGAGAAGCCGGTGCACGGATCGGAGGTGAAGGCGCTGCTCTTGGCGCGGCGTGCGGTGGCGCTTTCGAGTGACACGGGGCGTGCGGCGAACCGCGACACGCTGTCGTGGGCGCTCTTCAGGCTGGGCCGGTTCGACGAGGCGACGGCGGAGGAGCGACGCGCGCTGGACGAGGTCGATGCCGCGAAGAAGAAGGAGTACGAGGGTCATCTGGCGAAGCTCGAGGCTGCGGTGAAGCGCTGGCGGGGCGATGGGCGCCCAGAGCGCGTGAAGGAGTTCGAGACGGCTGCGCTCGGCGTGGCGGCGCTCGAGGAAGAAGTCTCCAAGCGACGTGAGTGGCGTTTTGCTGACGACGACGATCGTTGGTGGCGCGCGCAGATGGAGAAGCTGGTCGCGGCGCTGAGTGCTTTCGGCGACGAGCAGCGGGGTCTCGTGCGTGGGATCTCCGCCGAGCGCGGCTGGGGCGTGGCGAAGCGCATGGACTTCGCGGCCTCGATCGAGGAGCGGAGCGTGAGCGGTGTGGACTCACGCAAGCGTTGGGACGAGGCGATCGGTGCGGTCTCTTCATCCCCCAAGTACGGTGGGCTGAAGCTGGTGCCGCAGCTTGGTCTGTTGCCGATTGGCGCGGATCCGGACTCGGGCCTATGGGAGTTCGCGCATCTTCAGACCGGTGAAGCTGCGCAGCGCGGGGCGGACGGCAAGCTGATCCTGACGGAGTCGATGGGTCTGGTGTTCGTGCTGATCCCTGGTGGGACGTTCAGCATGGGAGCGCAGAGCACGGATCCGACAGGAGCGAACTATGACCTGCGAGCGCTTGCCAACGAGACGCCGGTACACGAGGTGACTCTGTCTCCCTATTTTCTTTCGAAGTACGAGATGACGCAGGGTCAGTGGCTGCGCTTCACGGGTCGGAACCCGAGTCAGTACGGACCGAACAACAACTTCGCTGGTCATCAGCACAACTTGCTTCACCCGGTGGAGCAGGTGACTTGGACGCAGTGTGTGGAGGTGCTGACGAGGCTCGGTCTGTCATTGCCGAGCGAAGCGCAGTGGGAGAACGGTTGCCGTGGAGGGACGGACACGGCGTGGTGGACGGGAGCGGATCGCGAGAGCTTGCGCGGCAACGCGAATCTTGCGGATCAGAGCGCCGCGCGCGCAGGAGCGACATGGCAAGACATCGAGGACTGGCCGGACCTGGACGACGGGTGGGCGGTGCACGCGGCAGTGGGGAGCTTCGCGGAGAATCCGTTTGGGCTGCATGAGGTGCACGGCAACGTGTGGGAGTGGTGCCGTGATGGCTACGGCAACTACTCGGCGATGAAGCAGCGCGATCCCGTAACCCCCACTGAGGGCGACCGCTACCGCGTGTCCCGCGGCGGCTGCTTCTTCGTCGCCGCTTCGAGCGCGCGGTCGGCGAGCCGCGGCAGCCGCACGCCCGAGTTCCAGTACGACAATCTCGGCCTTCGCCCCGCCAGGGCATCAACACCCTGAATCACAATGCCCCCTTCATCACTTCAGTCATAAGCGCTTTATCTGCGTCGAAGAGCTCAGGCTGTGGAAATGGGGATCCCCCCTTCGGCAGCCTGCGAGTCGTCTTGAGTTGAGCGACTGCGCGCCGGACTGCATCGGAATCGAGCTGTGCACGTGGCACGCGCCAGGGTGCGAAGGGTGCGATCTGATTAGGCACGAGGAGTCCGAGCTTGACCATGCCGAGGATGGCGGTGGGCTGATGCCGAGTTGGCCGCGAGCTTGGTTCATGGTGAGCGCGTCACGAGCCTCGGTGTTGGAGGGACTGCTGATCCGGTTCTGCTTGCGGAATTCTCGCACACGATCCTGAGTCCAGCGGTTCCCGCGTGGCGTCGTGGTGCGGTTCATGTTCAGGACGCGCGCGATCTCGCGGTCCTCGAGCTCGGCCGCGAGAGATCGGACGAGTTGATCGAGTGGTTGCCCCGGCTTGCCTGACGCGCGTGTGGGTCGGGTCACGTGACAGCGCGTGTGCACGCCGCCCTGCCAGTGAATCGTGACTTCCAGACGCGGCGGATCTTCGAACGGCTGGACGAGGATCTCACAGATGGCGGCGCGCAAGAGACGTTTCTTGAGCCTCGCGTCGGCCTGCGGATGGTTCCACACGCGTGGAAAGTCGCGGCCGAGATCACGCAGCAGTTCGACCACGTTCTCCTGCTCCTCGGGCTTGCGCTCGAGCACCTGGCGCTGATGCTCCCTGGCCGCGTGCAGCTCGGCGAGCTTCTGGTTCAGGCGCTCTTCGAGGGAATCGGCGACGAGACGGTTCTTGGGATCGCACTGATCGAACTGCTCGAAGACGCGATCGGCGCTGTACTGGGCTGCTTCGACCTGGAGGTTCTTGCTCTCGATCTCGCGTGCGTGCTGTGCGCTGGTCGTGAGTGCGGCCTGGCGCGCTGCGTCGAGCGCGTGCGGTGACAGGGCGCTGCAGACTTGCTCGCCGACTTCGTGGTCGATCGCGACGGATCCGAATGCGAAGCAGCGCCGGCTGCCCTTCTCGGCGCCGCCGTCGCAGTAGTAGAGCGCGGAATCCCGCTTGTAGCCGACGCGGACCTTGGAGCCGCATCTCGCACAGCGCAGCAGCCCGGTCAAGAGTGCCAGTCCCTCGCGAATCGCGCCCTTGTTCTGGTGCATGTTCCACCTGGGGCGATTGTCGAGGATGCGCGCGCGGTTTGCCAGGAAGCGGCTCCATGGAATGAAGGCCGGATGGTGATCGTGCAAGCAGACCGATGCTTGTTCGGCCGGGCGCGGATCGAGCTCGCGCTTGTGGATCTTGCCCTCGCGGTACTCAACGACGGTCTGACGCCGGCCGAAGACGTAGGCGCCGGCATAGATGGGGTGCAAGAGCAGCTTGCGCAGTGTGTTCGAGGTCGGGACTTCCCAGCGCACGACCGAGTGTCTGCGCGAGAGCTTGCTAGGAAAGCGTGTCTGTGTGTCGAGGTACCACAGCGCGAGTTGTCGAACGCTGGTCATGCGCTCGAACTGCTCGAACATGCTCTGGACGGCGCAGCGGATGCGCTGGTCCGGATCGAAGACGATGCGATCCTCGCGGTCGTGCACGTAGCCGACGGGGAGCAGGAAGCGCAGCTCGCCGCGCGCAGCTTTGGTGTCGATGCCGCTGCGCATGCGATTGCGGATCAGGT
>JANOFY010000553.1:0-1744 GCA_031413895.1 Planctomycetota bacterium
GTTTCCGGCGCACGATGGCCGATGCGGACGTCTCCATCGACGCCTCCGCCGTGCGGCGCGTGCTGGTCACCAGCGGCAAGCTCTACTACGAGCTCGAGGAAGAGCGCGAGAAGCGCGGCCGGGACAACGTCGCGATCCTGCGCATCGAGGAGCTGCACCCGCTGACGGACAAGGACGTCGGCGCGGCGCTGCAGCCGTATCCGAATGGAACGCGCGTCGTGTGGGTCCAAGAAGAACCCGAGAACATGGGCGCGTGGCGCTATCTTTCCGCGCGCCTGGGACATTCGTTGCTCGGCCGCTGGCCGCTCACGTGCGTGTCGCGTCCCGCGGCCGCGAGCCCGGCGACCGGTTCGGGGAACAGTCACAAGCTCGAGCAGCAAGAGCTCTTGAATCAGGCGTTCACCGCGAGTTGAACTGCGCTTCCATCCACATCGAAGAGGACTCTCCAACATGGCGGTTGAATTGAAAGTGCCCACCGTGGGCGAATCGATCACGGAAGTGCTGATCGGCGACTGGCTCGTCTCCGAGGGACAGAGCGCGAACAAGGAAGACGCGCTGGTCGTGATCGAGACGGACAAAGTCACGGTCGAGCTGCCCGCACCGTTCGCGGGCACCGTGACGCGCGTCCTGAAGCACAAGGGCGAGACGGCGAACGTCGGCGAGGTGATCGGTTACATCGAGGAAGCGGTGCGCGGTACGGCGCCCGCGAAGTCGAGCGATCCGAAAGATGGCGCGGGCGCGAAGTCTTCCGATTCGAGGTCGAGCGCGCAGACCGCGACGGCGACCGCGAAACCAGCCACGAGCGCGGCCGGTGCAAAGGCGGCGACGAGCACGAGCGAGACGCGCGTCATGCCCGCGGCGGCGCGCGCACTGCACGAGACCGGACTGTCGGAAAAGGATGTGATCCCGAGCGGCCCGGGCGGGCGCATGCTGAAGGAAGACGTTCAGCGCGCGGCGGCCGCGCCGCGCACCGCGACTGCGAGTGCGCAGGCCGCTGCGTCGAGCGCGCCCCCCGCGTCCTCCACGTCCACGGGCGGCTCACGCGACGAAGAGATCGTCCCGATGACGCCGATGCGCAAGCGCATCGCCGAGCGGCTCGTCGAATCGAAGAACACCGCCGCGCTGCTCACGACGTTCAACGAAGTCGACATGACGAACGTCATGGCGCTGCGCAACGAGCACAAGGACGCGTTCCAGAAGAAGCACGGCGTCAAGCTCGGCTTCATGTCGTTCTTCGTGAAGGCGACGGTCGACGCGCTGAAGCTCGTGCCGCAGATGAACGCGGAGATCCGGAAGGACCAGATCGTCTACCACAACTACTGCGACATCGGCGTCGCGGTGGGCGGCGGCAAGGGACTCGTCGTGCCGGTGCTGCGCAACGCCGAGAGGCTGAGCTTTGCCGAAGTCGAGTCGAAGATCGGCGAGCTCGCAACGCGAGCGCAGGCGAACAAGCTCACGCTCGACGAGCTCACGGGCGGCACGTTCACGATCTCGAACGGCGGCATCTACGGATCGCTGCTGTCGACGCCGATCGTCAACCCGCCGCAGAGCGGCATCCTGGGATTGCACGCGATCCAAGAGCGGCCGGTCGCGCTCAACGGACAAGTCGTCATCCGCTCGATGATGTACGTCGCGGTGACGTACGACCACCGGATCGTCGACGGGCGCGATGCGGTGATGTTCCTCAAGAGGATCAAGGAGTGCGTCGAGGCGCCCGCGCGGATGCTGCTGGAGGCGTGAGCGT
>JANOFY010000554.1:0-1842 GCA_031413895.1 Planctomycetota bacterium
CCAACTACAGTGCTGCCCGAAGCCTACTCGGAGGGAGTGACCAGGGTTTCACTGCGAATGACACGCCACGGGGTAGCTAGCGACCACGGGGCATTTTGGGAGGGAATGGGAATGAAGCGCATCCTGGGAATGGTCGTCGCAGTCGCGGCCGTGCTGGCGTACAGCTCGGCGGCAACCGCGGCCACCTTCGTTTACGATCTCAGTGGAGTTACGGGTTCGTGGTCGCGGAGCACGGATGCCAACGCGGCAGTTCCGGGTCCGCCGAACAACGGTGGGCCTTGTGCACCGGGTCTGGCGTCCGCGACGGGCGTGGGTTCACCGAACTGCTTCCGGTATGCCTTTCAGCCCGGAAGCTCGGTGTCGATCGACATCACGGGCAGCGCCGTGACGATGCTGGGCGGCACGCTCAACATCAATGCGGTGACGCCGATCGTCTTCGGCACGATCGTCCTCACGACGATCGGTACCACGACGATCTACGGTGCAACTCTCACAACGCCGGCCGCGGTGGGTACGCTCTCGGGAGACAACATCCTGTGGAGCACCCAGGCGGACTACCGGACGGTCGGTACGATCAACTGCGCAGGTCCGAACTGCGCGCTGATCTCGCACCCGGGATTCGCCATCCCGATCCAGCCGTACCTGAGCGCGGTCACGAATTCGACGCCGACCACGGCGCTGAACCTCGGTACCTGGGCGCTCGATGCGACGCACACGGCGCTTCTGGGTAGCAGCAACGCGATCACGGCGTGGTCGAATGTCAGCGAGGACGGGAACCGCCGCGTTGGCGCGTTCACGTTCGGTGCAACCCAGCTCGGTAATCCGGTTCCGGAGCCGGCCTCGGTTGCGCTCGTGCTGCTCGGCCTGGGCGCTCTCGCCCTGCGCTCGCGCAAGGCCTGATCGCGTCCGCATAGGACAGCTCTGATTATGGAAACGGGGGTGGCAAGGACTTGCCACCCCCGTTTTCGTTCTGGCGCGCAACCGTGGCGGCACTGGCTCCGTATGGAACAGTGTCAACCAGAGGAGCGCGCATGCTGATTCGCAGAAACCCCCTCGGGGAGCTACCCGAGCGCGAGGTCACTGATCCCGCGCTCTTCCTGCGCCGCCGCGAGTTCATCCGCGCCTCTGGAGTTGCGGCCGGCATCCTCCTGCTGCCGGGCTGTGGGCGAGCGGAGGAGTCGGGAGCGTTGGCGACCGAGGCGGCGGGGCCGAAGAGCCCGGTGCGATCGCCCGACGGCTTCACGACCGACGAGCCGCCGACGCCGTTCGAGGACGCCTCGAGCTACAACAACTTCTACGAGTTTGGCACCGACAAGGGCGACCCCGCCGAGAACGCCGGAACGCTGGTCACGAAGCCGTGGTCGGTGGCGATCGAGGGAGAGGTCGCCAAGCCGGGTAGCGTTCCGCTCGAGCAGCTGCTCGCGAGCACGCCCGTGGTCGAGCGCATCTACCGGCTGCGCTGCGTCGAGGCGTGGTCGATGGTGATCCCGTGGCGGGGCGTTCCGCTGCGCGACGTGCTCGCCCGATTCGAGCCGACGTCCAAAGCGAAGTACGTCGCGTTCCGCACGCTGCTCGATCCGGCGCAGATGCCCGGACAGCGCCGCGCGGTGCTCGACTGGCCCTATCGCGAGGGCCTGCGCATGGACGAGGCGATGCACCCGCTGGTGCTCCTGGCCACCGGCATGTACGGCCGCGATCTGCCGTCACAGAACGGCGCGCCGCTCCGGCTCGTGGTGCCCTGGAAGTACGGCTTCAAGAGCATCAAGTCGATCGTCTCGATCCGGCTGCAGGAGACGCAGCCCGAGACCTCCTGGAACATGAGCGCCCCGACCGAGTACGGCT
>JANOFY010000555.1:0-3215 GCA_031413895.1 Planctomycetota bacterium
CGTGCTCGACACGCTGGGATGTTTTTTCGGCGCTTACGACGCCAAGCCCGGGCGGACGCTTCGCAAGACGCTCGCCCTGCCCACCGCTGGCGAAGCGTGCTCGGCAGCGAAGGCGTCGGCGAATTGATCGGCGGCAGCCAGCGCGAGGACGATCTCGAGCTGCTGCTCGGCCGCATTCGCGAGCACAAGCTGCCCGAGGAAGCATTCGCGTGGTACCTCGACCTACGCCGCTACGGCAGCGTGCCGCACGCTGGCTTCGGCCTAGGACTCGAGCGCACCGTCGCGTGGATGTGCGGCATCGAGCACGTGCGCGAGGCGAGCCCGTTCCCGCGCATGCTGAACCGGCTGTATCCGTAAGCGAGCGCGCCCAAGTGCGCGCGTGGCTCGCGAGTCCAGTAGACCGTTGAGCCCATTCGACGAATGGAGCGTCGAAGCGGTCTTCATCGTCCACCACTGGAGGCCGGGCGCGAGCCCGAAGCGAGCGCACGCGCAACCTCGCGTTCGAGCCAACCGCGCAGCGTCTCGAAGTAGCCGCCGGCCATTGTCGCCGGTCCATCATTCACCCCGCTCCAGATCGGCACGCTGATCCCGTGGTTCCCGCGCGGGAAGACGTGCAGCGACCACGGCTTTCGAGCGTCGCGCGCGAGCACGCTCAGGTGCTCGACGTTGCGCGCGACGTCGGATTGGGTATCGCTTGCGCCGTAGAGCCAAAGCATGGGGAGCTCCAGGCGCTGGAGCGCGGGCCCCGGGTCGCTGGCCATCACGCGCGGGTACCAGCGCACCCACTCGGAATCGGCGGGACTGGCTTGGTAGGGCTGGCGCGCAAACCACGGCCGCGTGCTCGCCACGCGGATGGCTTCGACTAGAGGCGCGTGCTGGTCTGGCGCGACACCCAGACGCAGCGCCGCACACTCGAGTTCCCACAGCGCGTTCAGCTCCTCGAGCTCCGACTCCGTCAGCCCAGCGGCGCGCGCGCTCGAGCGCACCGCGAAGGTGTCGGCCTCGAGCAGTGTGACTGCGGGTCCCGAGTGATTCACGAGGAAGGCTACGCCCGCATCGGCGCGCGTACAGGCTTCCAACGCCACCCACGTGCCTTGGCTCGCCGCGAAGAAGCCCACGGCGCGTCGTTCGATGTCGGTGCGCGCCGACAGCGCCGTGACGGCCGCGAGCGCGTCGTTCGCAAGTTCAGTGAATCCGACCTCGCGCCAGTTTCCGCTAGACGCGCCCGACCCGCGCTTGTCGTAGACGAGGCACGCGAAGCCGAGCCGTGGCAGGAACTGCGCCAGGAAGCGCGTCGAGGCCTGGCCGCGCTCCGAATCTCCGCCGCCGGGAACGAGGATCAGGGCAGCGTGTGGGCCGGGGCCCTCCGGCAGTCCGAGTGTCGCGGCGAGGCGCACGTCGCCGTTCGCGAAGACGAGCTCCTCCAGGCGCACCGCCGGCGCCGGCACCGCCCGCAGGACTAGCGTGCCCGTACGTCCGTCGGGGCGCGTCAAGATGCCCGCGAGCCCTGTCCCCTGTGTGTGCAGCACGGCGTGTCCGAGGCCGAACGGCAAATCGAAGGCAAGCACGTCCGGCTCGCGTTCGGCAACGAGCGCGTTTCCGAGCGACCACTGCGACACGAGATCGAGGTGCAACGTCTCGCCACGGAGCTCGAAGCCGAGTTCGGATACCTCATCGCCGCGGAGCTCGCCCCAGTAGTAGCCATCGGCAATCGCCTGCGCGTGCGCGGTCGCGCACAGGAAAGTCGTGAGGAGCCCGGCGAAGATGCAGCGCATCGTGAACGCGAGCATAGTCGATCCAATCGCTGTTCCCGCGCCTCTCCTACGACGAGGCAGCGAAGATCCTCGCCAAGAATCCCGAGTCGACGTTCAAATACGGCGCCGATCCGACGAAGTGCTTGTGCGTCGACGTGCTCGGCAGCGAAGGCGTCGGCGAGCTGATCGGCGGGAGTCAGCGCGAGGACGATCTCGAGTTGCTCCTCGGCCGCACTCGCGAGCACAAGCTGCCCGAGGAAGCGTTCGCGTGGTATCTCGACCTGCGCCGCTACGGCAGCGTGCCGCACGCTGGCTTCGGGCTCGGCCTCGAGCGCACCGTCGCGTGGATGTGCGGCATCGAGCACGTGCGCGAGGCGAGCCCGTTCCCGCGCATGCTGAATCGGTTGTATCCGTAGGCGAGCGCGAGTCCGGACGGACAGTTACGTCGTCGCCGAGTTCCGCGCAGAACGGCAGTCGCTTCGGAGAAGGCTTGGGACACAATGCTGGCCATGAAGACGTGCATCGGGATCGCAGCGCTGCTCGTCGCGGCGTGTTCCAACGGGCGGAACCCGACGTCCGCGTCCGCTCCGCCCGCGCCCGAAACGCAGTCGCAGTCGCAGCCAGAGTTCGACTGGCCGGTACCTGCGGGCTGGGCACAAGAGACGATTCCGTTTCCAATCGAGTTCGCTCCAGAGCTGCCGTATCGAGGTCTGGAGGAATTGCGCTTCGCACCTGGCTTCTCCACACCTGACGCGAGCACGTTCTGGAGCTACTGCTTCGTCTGGTGGATCGAGGAGCCACCCAGCTTCGATCCGCGGTCCCTCTCCACCGCCCTTCGCGATTACTTTCGCGGGCTCTCGCTCGCGGTGGGCAAGGACAAGTTCACCCTCGACCCGGAGCATTTCCGCGTCGAGCTCGCACAGAAGTCGGAAGGGGACCGCAGCGTGCTCGTGGGCCAAGTCCACAGCTACGACGCGTTCGTCACCGGGCAGCCCATCGTGCTGAACGTAGAGGCGTCTCTGCGAAGTTGTCCGAGAGCTGGACACAGCGCAATCACGTTCATGCTTTCGCCGAAATCGATGGAGGATGCCGTGTGGAGTGAACTGCGTGCTTGCGGCTCAGCCCTGCGCTGCAACTGATCCGCGCTGGTGGGACGAGCAACTCCTGCGACCGTCGACATCAAGGCGGCCACGCGACTCGGTAGCCGTTTGACCAGTTGGTTGTCGCAGGATTGCAGAAGTTCGCAGCCGGGTTGCGGTAGAGGAGCTGGTAGTAGGCTACCTCGCCAGCAACCTGCGCGGTCGCGATCGACACGGGCGTCGTCTGAACACCGTTCGGATAGGTCCAATTGCCAATCTGAGTGCCGTTCGTGCCCGCGTGGTGAGCGCCAAACCGTACCAGTGCACCATCGACACAGCGGATTCCATCTCCTGCTGCGATCCCCGAGGTGACATTCGCGTC
>JANOFY010000556.1:0-3062 GCA_031413895.1 Planctomycetota bacterium
CCGACGACCAAGATCTACTTCGCGCGCAGCGCGAGCCCGGTTTCAGAGCCGCGCTCTCCCGCACTGGATGTCGCGCCGTCGACGGCCGACACACACGACAGCGTCATGGCGAGTGCGAGAAGCGCACGCATCGCGCGCGGACGAGCACGGTTTCCCGCCGCGTCCGCGTCGCTGTGCGCCAAACAAGCGGTCCCTCGCCGCTGTGGAACCGCGAAGTCGCTCACCCAAGACTCGATAGCGCGCCGTCTTCGCACGTCAGCGCACCTCCTCGCCGTTGACCCACACGCGCGTCACGCTCGTCGACGCGTTGAACGGACTCCCGTCGAGCAACACGACGTCGGCGTCGAGGCCCGGCGCCAGCAATCCCACGCGGTCGTCGATCGACAGCATGTCGGCGGCGCCCCCGGTCAGCGCACGCAGCGCACCCTCCGGGCTCATGCCCTGCGAGACGGCGTACGCAGCCATCAGCGGTATCTCGACGGCACCTTCTTCTGCCGCACTGTGAAACGCGACTTGGATGCCGGCGCTCGCGAGTTCCGCATAGCGATTGCGTTCCTTCGCGCCGGTCTTCGGATCGGTCGTCGTGACGCGCTGCGAGAGCAGGACCCCGGCGACGCGGCCGCGCAACTTGTCGAGGACCTTCCACGCTTCCTCGGCGCCGTACAAAACGGGTTGGATGCGCGCCTCTTCGAACGCATCGACGCAGGCGACGATTTCGTCCGCGCGATCAACGCTCACGACGACCGCTCCCTCGCCGTGCATCGCACGACGGAGCGGTTCGAGGTCCGGATCGATCGCCGGCGCTTTCGGCTCGCCCTTGATCTCCTTCTTCTTCTCGGGCTTGGGTTTGCGCTGCTCGCTTCGGCCCGCGATCTCGTACTCGGTCGCGGTCTGTTCGGCCTCGAACGACACCTTCGTCGGACCCATCGTGATCTCGCCCTTGAGCTTGTTCTCGACTTCCTCGGCGCTCACTTCGATCCGTCCGCGGCTGCCGTCGCCCGAGAGCGTCACCTTGTGTTCGTCACGTGCGCCGGTCACATCGACGAGTCCGTCGGTGAGCGCGGCGCAGCGCAGTGTTCCTTTGATTTCGCCGGCCGTCTCGAGCAAGTAGAAGCGCAGTCTCGATTCGCCGAACGGCGGAACGGTGATCTTCGTCTCCCACGCGCCGGTCACGGGCTTCGCGGGCTCCTTCTCGCCTTTTTTCTTGCTCTTCTTCTTGTCGCCGTCGTCGTCCTTCTTCTTCTCGTCGGCGCCTTCCTTCTTATCGCCGTCGGTCTTCTTGTCCGCATCGGGCTTCTTGTCCGCGTCGGTCGCGTGCTTGCCGGCTTCGCCTTCCTTCTTCTCGTCACCCTCGGCCGACTTCGACTCAGCGTTTGCGCTCTCGTCGTCGCCGGACTTCGGCGGGGTCCACGACGCGCGCTTCTTTTCGTACTCGCTCCACTTCTTCTCGTAGTCGATGGCCTTCGCGAGCACTTCGCGCATCGCTTGGCCGGATTCGAGTCGGTTCCTGTCGGGCCACTGGAATCGCAGCGCCACGGGATCGGCGATCACCATCTTCGAGAGGTCCGTGCCGGCCGGCTTGTACGCCATCATCGGCGCACCGCTGCGGCTCGTTCCGCGCGGCGAGAGCACGACGGTCGTCACACCGGCCTGCGCGACGCGGCGGTCGGCGAAATCACCCGGCTCGACGAGCCGCTTCAGTTCGAAGCGCGTCGCCGGAACCTTGGTCGAGCCCTCGAGCCCGAGATGGCCGAGCGCATCGATCATCCCCGGCATCGCGGCGGCTCCGCGCATGATCGTGCAACCTTGAGGGTGCCCGACCTTGCGGCCGACCTCGACGATCCGGCCGTCCTGCATGAGAATCTCGCCCGGCGCGATGATCGAGCCGTCGCCGACGTGCAACTCGTCGATCTCGAGCACGACCGCGGAGCGTTCGTACGCCTTGAAGACCACGTCGCCGTCGATCCACGTGGCGAGAACGCTCGACGTGGAGTCGAGCGGGTGACCGTTGAACACGACGAGGTCGGCGTCCTTGCCGACCTTCAAGCTGCCTACGCGATCCGCGACGCCCAAGATCTCCGCCGGCGCCAGCGTGATGGCGCGCAGCGCCGCTTCGCGCGACAGGCCGCCGCGCGAAGCGATCTGCGCGGCGAAGCGCAGGTCCGCCGCCGACACGGGGTTCGCCGGCGCGATTGCAAACTTGACCTTCGCGCGCTCCAGCGCGACAGCGGTGTCGAACACGGGCCACTGCGCATCACGTTGCTTGCCGAAGTTGTGACCGACGGTGTTGGGGATGAACGGCGCGTCGACGATGACGGACGCGCCCGCGCGCGCGATCTCGCTCGCGAGCGGACCGGCCTCGTCGGCGCCGTCGATCACGAGCGGCAGTCCGTTCTCGCGGAAAAAGTTCACGAGCGCGGTGATCTCGGCACGGTCCGTCGCAGCGAGGCGCCAGGGCGTGCGCGCGCTCATCAACTGACGCAACACGGGGCCGGCTTCCGGACCGTACTCGTCCTTGTCGGGCGCGCCTTGCGCAAGCGCGAGCAACTCGCGCAGCGCGACTATCGCCCCCATGAGACTCCGCGGGAGCTGCGGCTTCTCCATGCCGAGGCCCACGTCGACAGTCGCCGGAACCGGCGGCCGCCAATAACCCGGCGTGTTGCGCGCCTCGGCGCTCACCGCGCCGTGGATCGTCGCGCTCGCGCTCAACACGCGGCGGTCTTCCTCTCCAGCTTTGCCGGCGAGCTTCACGACCGCGCCCTGCCCCGCGATGAGTCGCCCGCGAGCCGGGGCGAGGTACGCGCTCGTGACGCCTTCGCCGAGTGCGCTGGCGAACGTGGTGTACGGATCGAAGTTGTCGATCGCCATCAAGCTTGGATCAGCCGTGCGATCGGACGCGCGCGACACTCCGTACGGACTGTCCGCCGAGACGAGCCCGGGGACGATCACCGCGTCCGCTCCGTAGTCGACGACACGCGCGCCCGGCGGCACGGCGATGTCCTTGCCGACGGCGATGATGCGTCCATCCTCGATCAGGATCGTGCCGCCTTCGATGATCTGAC
>JANOFY010000557.1:0-4690 GCA_031413895.1 Planctomycetota bacterium
GCCTGGATTCGAGCGCGTGATCCTCGGGCACCTTCACCTCCAGAATTTCTGATTCTTCCCCTGCACACCCGCACCTTCCAACTGCGCGACGAATTCATCGAGCTGCACAGCCTGCTCAAGTTCGAAGGCGTCGCTTCGAGCGGCGGTGCAGCCAAGGCGCTCGTCGCTTCAGGAGTGGTGTTCGTCGACGGCGTGGTGGAGTTGCGCAAGTCCTGCAAGATCCGCGCGGGACAGCAGGTGCGAACCGGAGACGTGCAGATCGACGTTCAGGCCTCGATCAAACGGTAGGAACACGGGCGAAGGTTGGCACGCGCAGCTTGGGCTTGCGCAGGCAGTACGCGATCTGCTCGTCGGTGAACTTGGACTTGCGCAGCGGATCCTCCATGTCTTGGTGAGAATCCGCAGCTCTGCCCCGGACCAGGTGAAGGGGCACGAGGTCACTCGACGTGTCCGATGCGCGGAACGACGACGAGCCGAGAATTCACGTGTCGGCGATGGCCGCGAGCTGGCCACCCAGGTCGATGCGTTCCGTGGTCAGGCCTCGACCAGTGCGATCAAGCGGTCGACCGCCTCCGCGACGAAAGCGGGGTCCTCGGCGCCCAGGTCGCGCTCGACGACCTCGATGGTGTCGGGCACCGCCGCACGCAGGGCCGCGAAAAACGCCCTGTCGCCCGCGGCGTCGCGCAGCGCTCCGCCCTCGACGCCGTAACGGCTCGTTCCGCGCAGCGGCAACATCAGGCAGGCGCGGCCGCGCGTGTGCTGCAGACGCCGGCCGATTTCGCGTGCAAGGGCCACCAGCTCGCCGGCGTTCAGACGCGGAGCGAGGATCACGGGATTGTGGAAGACGTACAAGTGATCGCGCCAGGCCGCGGGCACCTCGTTGGGCGGCACGAAGAGCCCAATGTGCTCGAGCCCTCCCGGACAAAGCACCTGCGGCAGTCCCAAGTCGCCGGCGACGGTCAGCCGTTGCGCGTCCGCTGCGCGCAGTCCGTGGTACATCTCGTCGGCGAGTTCGCCCAAGGCGTAGTCGAAGACCGCGCCGATCACGCCGTCGCGCATGAGTTGCTCCATCGCGCGTCCGCCCGAGCCGACGGCGTGGAAGACGACGACCTCGTAACCGCGTTCGTGAAACAGGCGCACGGCCTGCAACGCGCCGTCGGTGAGCACACCCAAGTTGCTCATGCCGATCACCGGCTTGCCGTTCGACGCGACCTCCAGCGACACGGGACTCGAGGCCATGCCGAACGCTGCCGCGGCGGCGTTGGCCAGGATCTTCCGCGTCAACGGATTGAGGCCGAGGATGTCGCTGACGGAGAACATCATGGTCACGTCTTTGATGCCCACGAAGGGCGCGACGTCGCCCGACGCGACGGTCGAGACCATCACCTTGGGGAAGCCGTAGGGCAGCGCCTGCATGACTTGACAGCAGTTGGCCGTGCCCTGCGTGCCGCCCAGTCCGACCACGGCGTGCACGCGACCTTCGGTCACGGCGCGCAGCACGAGCGCCGTCGCGCCCGCGACCATCACCGGCGACGCCAACTGGCGCGTGGGATTGGCGAGCAGCGCGGCGAGCGACTGGCCGCCGGCCGCGGAGACCTGCTCGCGCGTGACGTCGGCGCGCACGCCCGGCTGCCCGAGCACGCCGATGTCGAAGAGCAGCGCCGCGCCGCCCAGGGCCTCGACTTGCTCGCGCACCCAGGCGGCCTCAGGCCCCTTGGTGTCGAGCGTGCACAGGATCGCGACGGTCTTGCGCATGCGGCTAGCGCGCGTCGCGGAACTTCAGTGCGGCGAACTCCAGGGCCGCGGCCCGCACTGCGCGCTCGATCGGCAAGCGCTCGGTGGAAGAGCCGGTCCAAAAGCCGTGGCCCGAGGTGTGGTTGAGCATGTAGTCGGCGTCCGTGGGCGTCTCCATCGCAGCGCCGTGAGCCACCAGGATCGTGTCGGGCGCGATCGCGCGGATCTGACGGTAAGCGTCGTCGGTGCGGCGCGCGGTCTCCTCGATCGTCTCGCCCGAGTCGTAGCCGGTGAGGCCGCCCTTGGTGGTGCCGGCGTGGAAACAGAAGATGTCGGGGCGCGCGCGCTCGACGAGACGCAGGCTGTCTTCCATGTCGAAGGCCAGCCCGATCGAGACCATGTCGAGTTGCTTGGCGTGGGCGAGCATGTCGATCTCGTGATCGAGCGTGATGCCGCTCTGGGTCAGCACGTTGCGGATCGTCGAGCCTTTGTCGACGTAGCTGATCGACGGGCCGATGTTGGAGGCCGAGTACACGCCCATGGCCTTGAGGCGTTCGAGCACGCTGTGCATGTCGCGCAGGGGATCGTTGGCGTTCAGGCAGGCGCACACGAAGGACTCGCCCGCCAGCGCCGGCAGGATGTCCTGCTCGGTGTACTCCAGCGTCTGCTTGTTGGAGTCCAGGATCGGCCACATCATCGCCATGGTGCCCATTCCGTTGGCGCGCAGGCGCGCACCCGAGAACGTGTTGATGCAGTCCACGCCGGAAGCCTCGAGCAGTTTCGCGACCAGGCCGCTGCCCGCGCTGGCGACGAAGATCGGCTTGCGCGCGCGGATCTTGGCGCGCAGCTTGGCGAGGATCTCATCGCGGCTGGTACGTCGGACGATCACTTGATGCTCCGTGTCGGATCGAGGGCGAGCGACTCGAGGTAGGCGAAGAGGTCGAGGATCTCGGCGCGTGTGAAGGTGTTCAGCAATCCGGAGGGCATCGTAGACAGACTCGAGACGACGCGCTCCTCCACGTCGGCCAGTGGCACTTCGACCGGCTCGAGCTCGGAGTAGGGGTCCTGCTGCAGGAAGACGCTCCCGCCGGACTCGCGCACGACGCGTCCCGCGTGCAGCGTGCCGTCCTGCATGAAGAAGATCTCGTTGACGTACTGCGGCGCGATCTCGAGCGAGGGATCCAGCACGTGCGCGGCGAGATCGACCGCCGAGCGGCGCGCGACCACCTCGCGCAGCTCCGGACCGGTGCGCCCGCCGGCGCCATCCACTGGGTGGCAGCGCACGCACGAGGCCAGCTCGAGCACGCGGCGGCCGGCGGGGGGCGAGCCAGTCGGTCTTCGGGCCAGTGCGGGTAGCAGATCGGCCGCGGTCCAGTCGCGCACGAAGCGGCGGCCGGAGGGCGCCGCGACGGGATCGCCGGCCGTCGGTTCGTCGAGCTCGTCCCAGTCGGCGACCACGTGCATGACACCGTTCATGCGCAGCCAGTGCCCGGGGAACGTGCACACGTAGGGATGGTCCGCGGGCGCCGTGGGAGCCGTGAACTTCAGCACCTCGCGCGCACCGGGTTGCAAGAGTCGCGTCGCGTGCAGCACCTCCGGCAGGTCGGGACGGTACTCGCGTGCGGCCGCGTCGGGGCTGGCGGACATGCGTTCGGCGGCGAGTCCCACGCGCGCGAGCGAGCCGGGCGCCGTCACGACCAGGTTGTGGGGCATGATGTCGACGTTCTCGAAGACCAGCTCCACGGGCCGCCCCGCGACGACGCTGAACTCGGCGCGGTCGTAGCGCAGGCTGTCGGGCACCGAGCGGATCACGATCACCTGCGGCCCGAGCGGGCGCCGCGCGAGGCGCAGCGCGCGCGCCTCTGCAGGTGCGAGCTGCGGCGCGAGCTCGTCGGCGAAGGCCAGCAGTTCGCGCTCGTGCGCGTCGTCGAAGGCGCTGCCGGCGGCGGCTTCTAAGTAGGCCGTGAGCGCGCGCCCGAGCGTCTCGCGCGCCGGCTCCGGCCAGCTTGCGAAGGGCATATCGCGCAGGGCCGCCACCACGTGCGAGCGCAAGTCGGGGTCGTCGAACCGCATCACGAGCTCGTTCACGGCCTCGTGCACGCGTTCAGCGGGACCGGCGAGTGCAGACAATGCGCGCGCCGCGCGACCGCGCAGCAACGCTTCCGGCGAGCCGACCTCGATGCGCGCGAAGTCGAGCGGAGCGCGCCCAAGATTGCCCTCGAAGAGCGCGCGTCGCTCGGCGTCGAGCACGCGCACGCGCGCACCGTCGAGGCGCGCGGCGAAACGCCCGTCCTCATCGCCGCGGTTCCACAGCACGACCGCTTCGAGCGGGAGCTCGCGGCGCAAGTCGAGCTCCCACCACGGATCGGGCTGGTCCTCGACGGTGTGCGTCTGGCCTGCATCGCCGAAGCGCGGGCTCTGGTTGCCGTCGATGGCGCGTGCGGCGGCACCGTCCCAGGCCGTGCTCGACTGGCTAGCCGTGCCGCTGCGAGCCACGTTCGTGCCGCCGGACAGGACTTCGACTTCGGCCAGGGTCAGCGTGCGCGCCGGCCCGGAGAGCTCGACGCGCACGAAGCGACCGCGCGTCGCAGCCTGCGCAGCCGGCGCGGAGGCGGCGAGCACGCCGCGCACGCGCTCGAAGAGCGGTGCAGCCAGCTCCGGCTCGTCGACGAGCCGCAGCGCGTCGAGCAGATCCGCGAGCGAGCCGGGGTTGGCCGCGGCCTCGTCCCAGGTGGGACCGACCGCGCCCTCGGCCTGCATGCGCGCGCGCAGCGCGAGGCGTCGCGTCGACGTGCGCGTGCCCTCGCGCGCGAGGCGCCGCAGGTCGGTCTCCAGTCGCGCGGGCTCGGGGGCGGCGGGCGCGGCGCCGACGGGGGACAAAACCCACAGCCCGTGGTCGGCGGGGGGCCCGGGGGGCAGGTGGGGGGGCGCGGCCACGCCCCCCATATACGCGGGG
>JANOFY010000558.1:0-15336 GCA_031413895.1 Planctomycetota bacterium
ACCTGAAGTCGCAGACGGCGGGCGAAGGCGGCTTCAGCATGAAGCTCTCGCGTTACGCGCAGGTGCCCGTGAGCGAGCAACCGAAGATTCTGGCGCTGATCGGGCGCAAGCACGAAGAGGATTAGTCGAGCTGGCCGCGCTGCTGTTGCTCACCAGCGCGTGCGCGGCCCCTGCGCGCGAAACGGCGAACTCGGAATCTTCGCTCGCGCTTGTGTGCGCGGCGCCTTGGCGCGCGAAGCCCTGCGCGGTGCCGATTCCGCGCCGGCGAAATCACTTCCTCACGTCGCGCGACGGCCGAACGCCGAGGTGATTCGAGCGCGTCTCCACCGCCGGATTGTTGCGTCGCGACGACCGGGCCCACTCGGCCTCCTGCACGAAACCGCCGCCGCGGCAGGCGCGGGCGGTCGCATCCGGGACGATGCGTTCGCCGTCGCGCGGTTGAGTCTCCGTGCCGTAGTCCGCGGTGTACCCGTCGCGACACCATTCCCAGACGTTGCCGGTCATGTTGTGCAGCCCAAATGGGTTCGGGCGAAAGGCATCGACTGGCGCATGCGCGGTGTAGCCGTCATCGAGTGCCGGCCAGTCGTTGATCGCGGATGCCGTCGAGCCAACCCGCGCGAGCGCTTGGTCGGCGATGTTTGCAGCGCCCTCGAGCGATTCCTTGATCTCGCCGGTCCACCACGGAGTCGTGCTCCCTGCACGCACGGCGTATTCCCACTGTGATTCGGTGGGCAGCTCGAGGCCGAGCTTGTCCTTGAATTCAGAGCAGTCCGTCCAGCTCACCTGCTCCACGGGATGGAGCAGGCTGTGCTGCTTGCCGTCGAAGTTTCGATCCGGACCGTAGATGCTCGGGTTCTTGCCCGTGAAGCGTAACCACTGGGCTTGCGTCAACTCGTACTTGGAAAGGAAGAACGGATCCAGCGTCACCGTGTAGAGCGGCGATTCGTCGGGTCGCGCCTGAGGATCGAAGTTTGGTCCATTCGGATCGTCGCGCTGCGCACCCAGCTCGGATGTTCCTCCGGCGAGCAGCACGAAGACGATCCCGCATTCGGGTGTGAGGACTAGTTCGTCCGTGCCCGGATCGCGCGCGGGGATCTCGCCGGTCTGGATGTGCGCGAACTCCCACAGTCCCGAGTGCGGGTCGCGCCCGATTGGAACGAGTCCGAGCTGGGGGACGAGTCGAAGTCCCTCGTACACGGGGCAGATCTTCACGTCGCGGATCGAAGCGATCGCCTCGTCCCACCGTTGGCGGACCTGCGGTCCCTTCGTGGAGCGCGTTTCAACCGTCCGCGCGAACTCCAGTCGCCGCTCGACGTCGGAGATCCGGCCGTGCTCGGGATCCGCGAAGTCGCGCAAACCGAGGACGAGCGCTTGCTGCGTCGCGTGTTGCCAGCGATCCTCCGCGGTCGCAAATTGGGACGTGCGGCTGGAACCCACGCTCGAAGTCGACGGGCCAGCGCGGAGCTCGAGTTCTTCGAGTGCCTGCTCGTGCCCCGTCCGCCGGCCGGCCAGCTCGCGCGCATCCTTCAACCAACGCTCCATGCCGACGATGTGGTCGGGGTCCGCGGGCCAGAGCGATTCGGCCTCTTTGACGAGCTCTTCGAGTCGCCGGACGTCCGACAAGCGCAGGATGCGGTCTGCGCGATCGCGAGCGATCGCTTCCTGTTCGCGCGCGACCTTCTCGTTGGCGACCGCTCTTTCTTCGTTGGAGATCGCCCGGACTTCGTTCGCGATGGCCTGTTCTTCGTTGGCGCGGCTCGTCGCGTTGGCCTGCAGGAGCTCTTCGTTCTTCTTCGACAGCACGAACGCGTGCACGACGAGTCCGCTGAGCACGACGAAAGCTGCGGCGAGGAGCGTTCCGGCCAGCGCCTTGTTGCGCAGGATCCACTTGCGCGCGACCGCGAACACGCCCTTCTCGAACGCGCCTACGACACGTCCCTCGAGATACGCGCGCAGATCCTCGGCGAGATCCTTCATCGCCGCGTAGCGCTCGGTGATGTCGCGCGCCATCGCTTTCTCGCAGATGGCGATCAGCTCGCCCGGCGCGTCCGGAGCTTCCTTCTCGAGCGGTGTGGGCGGCCCATCGCGCACGAGGCGCCACACGTCCAGCGCATTCATCTTCGCGCCCGTGGCGATGTACGGTGCGTGCCCGGCGAGCAAGTGGTAGAGGATCGCACCGACCGCGTAGATGTCGGTCGCCGGACCGAGGATCAAGAGATCGCCGCGAGCCTGCTCGGGGGACATGTAGGCCGGCGTGCCGATGATGTCGCCGTCCATCGTCTTGAGCGCCGAGTCCGAGTCGGCATCGCGCTGTTGAAGACGGTGAGTCTCGATCCACGGCGTGTGCGGGGGAGCCGCGGGCTCCGGACGGACGTCGCGCTTCTCTTTGCGTCCGAGCACGCGCGCGAGGCCCCAGTCCATCACGTACACCTCGCCGAATCGGCCCACCATGATGTTGGCCGGCTTCAGGTCGCGATGCACGACGCCCTTGTCGTGCGCGTACGACATGGCTTCGCAAACCTTGAGGATCACGCCCACGGCGCGCGTCCGCGTCCAGCCTTCCTGCTCGTCGCGAACGAGATCGAAGATGCGTTCGAAGTCGCGCCCGGTGACGAGACGCATCGTGAAGTACAGACGACCCGCGTCGTCGATGCCGATCTCGTGGACGGGGACGATCCCCGGGTGATCGAGCTGACCGGTGACCTGGGCTTCTTCGAGGAAGCGATCGAGTAGCCGTGGGTCGGGACGGCTCGGGGACGCCGCGCTCGGGTTCGCGTCACCCAGCACGACCTTCATGGCGAGGTCGCGACCCAGGTCCGCATCCCAGATGTCGAGGATGACGCCCATCCCGCCGCGACCGATCTCGCGGCGAACCTCGTAGCGCTGGTTCGAGCCACGGCGCTTGGCGAGCCGCTCGAGCACGCCGCCGAGCACATCGTCGCCTGCGTCGGGACGCGGTGCAGAAGCGTCCGACGTCCGGCTCGGATCTTCTGTCATTCCGAAATCACCATCTGCCGACCGAGGTGTGCGCGCGGGCCAGGATCTCCGCCCCGGCCCCACAGTCTAGGGAGCGGGCGCGCACGCACAAACGTGCGCGTGCCCGGCGATACGCGAGCGACAGTCCGGAGCGGTGCCGGCGACTACTGCTGGGAAGGATTGAAAATCAGGATGCAGTCGCGGATGCGGAAGCCCCGCGTGGGGCTCGTGCGCCCGAAGAGGCTCAATGGAATCAGCGTTCCGTTCGCCTCGGCGTTGAGCCCGAAGGCCTGGACGACTTCCACCCCATCGAACTCGATGTTCAGGTCCAGCTTTCCGTCCCCACTCAGTTCGTGGCAAGCGCACCCGGCCCCGATGAAGGGCGTGCCCTGGTCGGAGAATTCGAAAGAGTTCGGCGTGACCGTCACCCCGCGCATCGCAACCGTCGGCGCGTTTCCGAAACTGCGCGTGAGCTGCAACGAGCCTAGGTCGGTCTGCGTCACGTCGAAGCCGTTGCCCAAGACGCTCATACCGAGCGTCTGAGCGACCATGCTCGCCAGGTTGGACGAATGGCCGCCATGGTGGCCATCATCGTCGTCGTCCCCGTGGTGATCGTCATCGTCACCATCGTCATCATCGTCATCATCATCATCATCGTCGTCGTCGTCGTCGTCGTCGTGACTGCCATCGCCGACCACGTCGAACTTGTTGGGGCATTGCCCCGGCGCGATGTCCAGGTGCGGAACGGCCGCTCGCCCGAGTTGGACCGACAATTCGCCCGTGTCACTGTCGATCTCGAACGTGCAGTCCTCGTCGGGCAGCAAGCGCAGGATCTCGAACATGTCCGCGTCGGGTCGCGACAGGAACATGGACTTCGACTGCACTCCGCTGCGCGGGATCTGCGCGGCGGTCGTGCCGAGCAGCAGGTCACGCGACGGAGTCGCGGCGTCGTTCTCCATCCACACTGCGGCGGAGGGGAGAAGTACGGTGAGGATGGCCGGACCGAAACGATGAATGGATGCGATTGAGAACATGGCGTTCGAGACTCCGTCGATGAACTCCGCTCGGACGCACGCGTCGGTTCAGCGAAGACCTCGCTCTCTCCCGGGCGCGTGCGAACTCGTGTCGAGCTCTACCAATTTGACACGGTCGCGCGCGCCGGGCTAGGGGAGATTTTCGATCTAGCCGAAGCCTCGGTTGCGAGGCAGCACCCCCCTGGTCCGGCGCACGGTAGACGGGGCGCCGTACGGGATTCCCTGCGCCGCACCGATCGCTCGTTCCGCGCTGATCCCAGTGCCCGGTCGCGCGCCGGCTGACGCGGCTCGATGGAGGACCGGAAAAATCTGCCGCGGTCGGAGCTTGAGTCCATCGCTGCCGCGATCCGATTCAGGACCGTCCCGTTCCCGTATCGAGAGAGCACGCATGATCACGATGGAAGAATTGTTGGCGCTGATGGTGCGCCAGGGCGGATCGGACCTCCACATCTCGGTTGGGTCGCCGCCGCGCATCCGGGTCGATGGTGAGCTCTTCCCGGTCGAACACGCGCCGCTCTCGGCCGAGGAAACGCGGCGACTCGCGACGAGCGTGCTCGCTTCGGACCAGATCGCGAAACTCGATCGCGAGCTCGAGCTCGACTGTTCGTTCGGCCTCGAAGGCAGCGGACGGTTCCGCGCGAACGTGTTCTACCAGCAGGGCGCGGTCGCGTCGGTGATGCGATCCATCCCGAACAACACGCCCGACTTCGAGCGCCTCGGCATGCCGCTGAAGACGTGCGAGAAGATCTGCAACATGAACGCGGGTCTCGTGCTCGTCACGGGTGCGACGGGCTCGGGTAAGTCGACGTCGCTGGCGGCGATGATCGACTACATCAACAAGACGCAGCACGGGCACATCGTCACGATCGAGGACCCGGTCGAATTCACGCACCGCCACCAGAACTGCATGATGACGCAGCGTGAGGTCGGCACCGACACGCACACGTTCAAGAACGCGCTGCGCAGCGTGCTGCGCCAGGACCCCGACTACGTCCTCGTCGGCGAGCTTCGTGACCACGAGACGATCGAAGCCGCGCTGACGCTGGCCGAGACCGGCCACCTGACGTTCGCCACGCTGCACACGTCCGACGCGGTTCAGACCATGAACCGCATGATCGACGTGTTTCCGAGCCACCAACAAGCGCAAGTACGCACTCAGATCTCGTTCTCGCTCGAGGCGGTCTTCTGCCAGCAGCTCCTGCCGCTCCAGAGCGGTCGTGGCCGCGCGCTCGCGGCCGAGATCATGCTCGCGACGCCCGCCATCCGCGCGCTGATCCGCGACGGCAAGAGCCACCAGATCTACTCGCAAATCCAAACGGGTGGAAAGCTCGGGATGCGCACGATGGCGCAGTCCCTGTCCGAGCTGGTGCGCTCCGGCAAGGTCAGCCTCGCCGCCGCCGAACGCTCCATCAGCGACCCTTCGGAGCTGCGCACGCTCGTCCGCGCCGCCTGAGATGGTCCGCGTCTCGGGCAAGATCCGACGGCTCCTCGTCGACGCCGCGCTCGTCACCGACGCGGCGTGGAACAACGCTCGTGAGAAGGGCGGGAACGTCATCGAGACGCTCCTCGCGGGCAACTCGCTCGACGAGAACGCGCTGCTCGATGCGCTGAGCCGCGCGGCCAGCATCGCGCCGGTCGATCTCTCGCGCATCGCTCCGGATCCGGCGGCTGTGCAGGCGCTGCCGCAGGAGGCCTGCCTCGAGTACGGCATCCTGCCGATCTCGAAGAACGGCGACATCCTGACGATCGCGGTCAGCGATCCATTCGACGTGCTGCTCCTCGACGACTTGAAGCGTCGCGCGGGATGTCAGATCCGGCAAGTCGTCAGCCATCCGATCGCGATCAAGCGCGCACAAGAGAAGCAGTTCCAGACCGGTGCGCAGCAGGTGGAATCGCTGCTCGGCGAGGTCGGAGAAGCCGGCGAGCTCGAGGTCAAGGTCGACAAAGCGGACGACATCGACATCGCTAGCTCGGGCAGCGGCGACGACGCGCCCGCGGTCAAGCTGATCAACCTCGTGCTCTTGCGCGCGCTCAAGGAAAAGGCGAGCGACATCCACCTCGAGCCGGGCGACAAGCAGCTCCGCGTTCGCTTCCGCGTCGACGGCAACCTGCACCACGTGATGAACCCGCCCAAGGCGATGCTCAGCGGGCTGATCTCGCGCCTCAAGATCATGGCGTCGCTCGACATCGCCGAGCGCTTCGCGCCGCAGGACGGCAAGTTCCAGATCCGCTTCGAGGGACGAACGATCGACTTCCGTCTCTCGATTCTGCCGGTCGTCGGCGGTGAGAAAGCGGTCATGCGGATCCTCGACGGCGGCAGTCTCGCGCTGAAGCTCGAGAGCATGGGCTACGAGCCGCGCTCGCTGGCCGACATCCGCAAGGCGATCAACGCGGCGTACGGGATGATGCTCGTCACGGGGCCGACGGGCTCCGGTAAGTCGACGACGCTGTACTCGTGCGTGCAGGAAGTGGCGACGCCGGATGTGAACGTCGTCACCGTCGAGGATCCCGTCGAATACCGGATGGACGGCATCAATCAGGTGCCGGTGAATCCCAAGCGCGGCATCACGTTCGCCGGCGCGCTGCGATCGATCCTGCGCCAAGACCCCGACGTGATTCTCGTCGGCGAAATTCGCGATACCGAGACGGCCGACATCGCGATCAAGGCCGCGCTCACGGGTCACCTCGTGCTCTCCACGCTGCACACGAATGACGCCGCGAGCACGATCACCCGTCTGATGGACATGGGCGTCGACCCGTTCATGGTGTCGAGCTCGCTCCTCTGCATCGGAGCGCAGCGCCTCGCGCGGAAACTGTGCGAAGGCTGCCGCGTCTCCGTGGAAGTGCCCGAGAAGGAACTCCTCGCGATGGGCTTCCTGGCTGCGGAGGTTCCCGCGCTAAAACTTTTCGGACCGAATCCGCAGGGCTGCGGCCGGTGCACCGCGGGCTATCGCGGCCGCTTCGCGATCCTCGAGACGCTGTACCTCGACGACACCCTCAAGCGGATGGTCGTCGAACGCCGATCGGTACTCGATATGAAGGCGGAGGCGGTACGCCAGGGCATGTTGACCCTGCGTCGCGTCGGCCTCCTGAATGCATCACGTGGCCGCACGTCGCTGGAAGAGGTCCTGCGCGTGACGCTCGACGATTAGGCCTCCCCAGGAGAACGACGTGACGACTTTCAAGTATGCGGCCAAGGGACCTGGCGGGAAGACCGTCGAAGGCACGATCAACGCCAACGACAAGACGGAGGCGGTCGCCGAATTGCGGCGCCAAAACCTCGTCGTGATGCGCGTCGACGAAGCGAGCGCTTCCGCGGCGAAGCGCAAGTCAGACGGCGGCAAGGGCCTCTTCAAGGTCACTCCCAAGTGCAAGAAGAGCGAGCTCGTCATCTTCACGCGACAACTCTCGACGATGATCGGCGCGGGCCTCGCGCTCCTCGAATCGCTCGACGTGCTCGGTGATCAAGCCGAGTCGCCGGGGATGAAGATGACGTGTCACAGGCTCGCCAGCGAAGTCCGCGGCGGCACGGATCTGTCGGCGGCGATGGAGACGTGCCCCAAGGTGTTCGACGCGCTGTACGTGAGCATGGTGCGCGCCGGTGAGGTCTCCGGCCAGATGGACATCATCTTGCAGCGCCTCGCGGACTACCAAGAGTCGTCCGAAACGCTGCGTCGCGAAATCAAGTCGGCGATGACGTATCCCATCGTCTCAATGGTGCTCGTGCTCGGCATCACGGCCTTCCTGATGCTCGGCGTCGTGCCCGGATTCCGTCAGGTGTTCGACTCGCTCGACTCGGAACTGCCGGCGATCACGACGTTCACGCTCGAAACCGCGGAGTTCCTCAAGGCGAACTGGGCGCCTGTGTTCGGCGGGATGGTCTTCTTCATCATCGCGTTCCTCATGTTCAAGAAGACGGAGCGCGGCGGTTGGTTTTTCGATCGCCTTTCGCTGCGCCTGCCGATCTTTGGGCCGCTCGTGCGCAAGGTCGCGCTGGCGCGTTTCTCGCGCACGTTCGCCACGCTCATCCGATCCGGCGTACCGATCATGGGCACGCTCGACATCGTCGCCGAGACGGCCGGCAACCGCGTCATCTCCGCGGTCGTGCTCGACTCGCGCGAGAGCGTGCGCTCCGGAAACATGCTCTCGGAGCCGCTGGCGAAGTCGCCCGTCTTTCCGCCGATGGTCGTGCGCATGATCGCGATCGGTGAACGAACCGGTTCGCTCGAAGTGCTGCTCGAGAAGATCGCGGAGTTCTACGACAGCCAGGTGAAGGCGGCCGTCAAGTCGCTCACCAGCATGATCGAGCCTCTGCTGATCTCGGTGATGGGCATCATCGTCGGCGGCGTCGTGATGGCCGTGTTCCTGCCGATCTTGGACGTTGTCGGAAAGCTCGGCGGAAACAGCTGATCCCAAGTGATCTCAAGGATCGCGACGTTGCACGCCGATACGGAGGTTCACGGAACATCGCTTCTTCCAGGATTCGAAATCCAGGGGTGGGCGGTCAGTGTGTCCGGTGATTCAGGAGGAGTTGCCGGAGCGAGAGTGGTGTCGGTTTCGGTGAAAACTGGGTCGACGGGGAAGACGGACCAGCGGGTCCATAAGGGAAACAGGCCTCGGGCCGCCGCAGTGTGCTGCGCGCGCCTCGAGTTTGGAGGGAAAAGAAAACACAATGATTCGCAGTCGCAATAAAGCGGGTTTTACCCTGATTGAGCTCATGATCGTGGTGGCCATCATCGCCATCATCGCATCGATCGCTATTCCGAAGCTGATGGCAGCGCGTCTCTCGGCCAATGAAGCGGCCGCGATCGCAACCTTGCGTTCGATCTCGTCGGCGCAAGCGCAACTTCAGTCCTCGGGCGCGATCGACACCGACGCCGACGGCGGCGGCGAGTACGGTTACTTCGGTGAAATGGCCGGCATCGACCCGATGCGGGTTTCCGCCGCTGGCGTGCCCGCAGCGGGCGCAGCGCTGCCGGCGGTGACGGACATCTTGAATCCGGCGGTCATGTCGGCCGCGTTCGGCAACATCGTCGCGGCTCCGACCGGCGGCGTCGTGTCGCGTTCGGGCTACAACTTCCAGATGTGGCTCCCGGGTCCGACGGTGGCCGGTGTCGGTGGCGCGACCCCCGGGTTCGCCGAACTCAACACCGGTGGTTCCGATCCGGCGAACTTCCCGGACGGCAACAACGCCGAGATCATGTGGGCCTGCTATGCGTGGCCGCTCGACGTGAACGGCACGGGCAACCGCTCGTTCTTCATCAATGAAGCAGGCGACCTGCTGCAGACGGCGAACCGCGGCGCGGTGCCTTACACCGCTCTCGTCGGTCCGACCTTCGACGCGGCGTTCCTGCTGCCCGGTGACATGGCTTCGGGTCTGCGCGTCGGTATCGCCGGCGTGGGTGCGCAAGCCGACATCTGGACCGCGGTCCAGTAGTTCGAGCATTCGAGCCTCGGCCGATCGCGGCCGAGGGCAGATCGATTCGAAATCGATCTTCGCGGAGCGTCGCCCTACCCGGCGGCGCTCCTCTGCTTTTCATCGTAGGCGTCCCGGTGCGCGATCGAGACGCGCCCGCGCGGCGTTCGTCGATCCGGGCTTCTGGTACGATGCCCATCCACTCGGTCGCGTATCGCACCGAGTCGCGATCGCTCGCCGGTGACGATCCCGAGCTCGACGGGAACTCCTGACGCTTGCCGCCCGAATCGAACTCGCCGCTCCCGGCTTGGCCACTCGCTTGGGACCGGTTGATCGAAGCCGTCGATCCGGGTTCGCTCCTCGTCGTCATCGACGAACGCATGGGAGCTGCGCTGAAGCGCGATCATCCGGCCGAGGACATTCTCCAAGACGCGCTCATGCACGCCTGGCGCGATCGACACCAGCTCGAATGGCGCGGCATCAAGAGCTTTCGATCGTGGCTCCTGACCATCATCGATCACCGCATCCACGATGCGGCGGATCGGAGCTCGGCCGCCAAGCGGTCGGACGGTCGGCGGGTCGTGCCGTTCTCGGCGCTGGGTGATCCGGGCATGCCGAGTGGCGCGACGGCCTCGGACTTTCCCGCGGATTCGACCACGCCCAGCAAGCTCGCGATGTACCGCGAGCAGGCCGAGATGATGAAGGCTGCTCTCGACGGAATGCCCGAGGAGTTGCGCGAGGTCGTGAGGCTGCGCCTGTTCGAGCAACTTCCATTGGAGGAGATCGCCCGACGTGTAGGTATCGGCGCCTCGGCCGTGCGCCACCGTTTCCGCAAAGGCTCGGAGACGTACCTGAAGCGCTTGCGAACCGCGATGAGCGGCGGGTCTGCGACGATTGCGGCCAATCGCACGCCAGTTTCGCCGGCGGAATCCTCTCCTATGCGAGGCGATCCACAGGAACCCTGAGTCGTACGCCGTGAAATGAGCGCCGAGGCAGAACCGCCCGAACCATCGGAAGAGGAGTTCCTCGATCAGGTCTTCGAGCAGGCGGTCTCGTTGCTCGAGGACGGGAGCACGCCCACGGCCGACGAGCTCCTCGACGGCCGCGAGCACTTGCGCGCGGAAGTCGAAGTACTGCTCCGCACCGCGCAGCAGGTGACGCTCGTGCGTCCCGCCGACTTGCCCCGCGTGGTCGGCTTCACTCTGCTCACCGAGATCGGTCACGGGGCGATGGGCCGCGTGTACCTCGCGCGCCAGGAGTCGCTCGGCGGCCGACGCGTGGCACTCAAGGTGCTCCCGACGAACGTTGGCCTTTCGACGAAGGCGCGCGACCGGTTCCGTAGCGAAGTCAACGCGATCGCCGCACTGCGCCATCGCAACGTCGTCACCGTGCACGAGGTGATCGCGGAGCAGGACGTCAACGCCTACGCGATGGAATGGGTCGACGGCGCCTCGCTCGGCCAGCTCGTGGACCACGTGAAGGCCAAGTGCGCGCGCGCGGGACGGGATGCGGAGCCCGACATCGCCGACGTGCGCGAGCTCTTGGGCGCCACCGAGTCGGAGCTGCGCGATCCGTATGCCGTGTTCATCTGCCGCGTCGGCATCGCGATCGCGCGCGCGCTCGCGGCGGTGCATCGCGCGGGCTTCCTGCACCGCGACGTCAAACCCTCGAACATCCTCTTGCGACGGGACGGCACCCCGCTGCTCTCCGACTTCGGGCTCGTGCGCGATCTCGACGGCACGCTGACACAGAGCACGCAGTTCGCTGGGACGCTCATGTACGCGCCGCCGGAGCAGCTCATCGGGGAGCCGCAGCGCCTCGACGCACGCTCGGATGTGTATGCCCTCGGCGTGACGCTCTACCAGGCGCTGTCGTTGCACCTGCCGTTCGACGACCTCAAGGGGCGCAAGTGGCGCGCGAGCACCCCGACGGGCATGTTGCGCGTGATCGAGAGCGGGCGTGGCGTTCCGTTGCGCGCGTGGAACGAGCGCCTCCCGCGCGATCTGCAGACGATCGTCGCCAAAGCGACAGAGCCTGACCGCGCGCGTCGCTACGCGTCTCCCGACGAGCTCGCCGACGACCTCGAGCGGATGCTGAACCTGCAGCCGATCCGCGCACGGCGCGCGGGGATCTTCACGCGCGCCCGCAAGTTCGTGCGCCGCAATCGAGCCGCTGCGTTCGGTATCGTCGCCGGCAGCGTCGTGTCGCTCGCGCTGGCAGCGCTGGTGATCGTCCAGTTCTTCGTCGTTCCGCGCTGGGTCGATGAGCACGTGCGCGAGGCGCGCCTCGCGCTACTGGATCCCGCGCAAGCCAACGCGGTCTTCAACAGCATCTTCTGGGAGCTTCCGTCGCGCGGGTCCAAAACATCACCGAAAGCGCTGGCCGATGCCGAACAGCACTACGACGCGGCGCTCCGGTGGAGGCCATCCGATGCGTCGATCCGGTCCGAGCGCGACGTGGTCCATCGGGCTCGGTCGGAACCGGTCGAGCCGCTACGCAACCTCGACTCACGCGCCGCGGGCCTAGCCGCGTACGTGAGCGGCGACATCGACGCCGCGCTCGTGCACTGGGAGGCGTTCGATCGATCGCGCGAACTTGCGGCGACTCCCGATCCACTGATCGAAGCGGCGCTCGGCGTGCTCTATCTCGTTCGCGACGAGCCGGCTCGCGCGTACCCACGCCTGCGAGCAGCTTGCGCTGCGTTTCCGAACGTCGGCTTCCTCACGAGCTACCTCGCCGATGCCGCGCTGCAGTGCGGTGACCTCGAGTACGCCGAGCGATTGCTCGACGCCGCGGCGTCGATGTCACGCCTCGATCCATTCGGCGCGCTGACACGAGTACGCGCGAACCTGCTCGCAGCGCAGGGTCGCGATGCGCAGGCGGAGGAACTCTTCCGTTCGGGTCGTCCGCACAGCCCCGCCAGCCTGCACCTCGCGCGCTTCTTGGAGTCGCGCGGGCGCGAGGACGAAGCGCTTCACGTGTACCAGAGCCTCGCATCGCAGGTTCCGACGCGCACGGTGCTGCGGCCGTACGCCGCCTGCTTGGAGCGCTGGTGGGCGAGCTTGTCGCCCGGGCGACGTCGCGAGTGCATCGGCGCAGTGCTGCAGGAGAACCCTGACGACGCGCACTCGTTCCTCGCACGTCTGCGAGTCTGCGCAAAGGCCCAGCCGGGAGGCTCCGAAGTCCGGCCGGTGCGCGCAGGAGACGGGCCTCGCTCGGCCAGTCATCCCAAAGTTCCCATCGTTCTGCCGCTTTTCGCGGCGCTCCGAGCCCGACCTTCCTCTCCGTCCCTTCAGAAACGGTCCCTGGCCGAGCTGGCCAACATTCTGGAGGTCGATGACATGGCCCGATGGAGAGAGATTCAACGCTTCCCGCAAGTGCTCGAGAGTCTTCAGTTGTGCGCGTGGCACAGCCCGTGGCCGCACGCGCTGTCGGACGCGATTCACCGCGTGGGGGCGTCGATCCAGCGTCATGCGGCGGAAGCGAAGCTCCGCGCGACGGTGCACGGCTGGGCCACCGATCGTGATCGACTCGCTCGCAGCGTCGGCTTCGCGACGTCAGCGTCGCCGGTGTTGCGCGGCTTCGCGTTCGCGATCGCATCGCTCGTGTCCATCGGCTCGACGTTCGGCGCTCAGTCCGGCTCCGCACAATCGGGCTCGTCGATCGTTCGACACGAAGACGATTCGGCGTGGTACGCCGCTGCATCCGAGGACATCCGTCGTGCGGAGTACGCGTACGGGCCGGTCGCGAGCGAACGCGGCGTGTGGTCAGCGCCCAACCGCTCGCACGGTTTCCGCAGTCGCATCTCGCGCGAAGGACTCGAAGTCTTTCCGCGTGAGACCGCCGCCGATGGCCTGCGCGCACGCTGGAAGATGCAGCTCAGGGCCACGAGCTTCGGAAGACTCGGCGACGTGCACGACTTGCAGCGGGCGTCGATCACCGTCGACGAGAGTCGCGCGGAGCTCGATCACGGACCGCTTCAGGAGTGGTTCGAGAACCGCGACGCCGGCCTCGAGCAAGGTTTCTCGATCCCGGAGCGGCCGAATGGAGTCGAACCGCTCTGGATCGGCCTCGAGCTCACGGGGGATCTTTCGCTCCGCATCGACGGGAGCGGTCGATCGGGAGCGCTGGTCGATGCGTGCGGCGACGTCACGCTCCGCTACCGCGATCTCGTCGTGTTCGACGCGCGCGGACGCGAGCTCGACGCGCGGATCGCGCCGAGTTCGACGGGAATCGGGATCGAGATCGATGACGCTACCGCCGTCTACCCGCTGACCGTGGATCCCGTGCTGACTGGCCCGGCGTGGACAGCCGAGAGCAACCAGGCGAACGCGTGGTTCGGTCACTCGGCCCAGACTGCCGGCGATGTCAACGGCGATGGTTTCAGCGATGTGATCGTCGGCGCGTCCCGCTACGACAATGGAGAGTCGGATGAAGGTCGCGCGTACCTCTATCTAGGTTCAGCACTCGGGTTGGCGACGAGCGCAGCCTGGACGGCCGAGAGCAATCAGGCGGACGCGTGGTTCGGATTCCCAGTAGCTACCGCCGGTGACGTCAATGGCGACGGCTTCAGCGACGTGATCGTCGGAGCGTACAACTACGACAACGGTGAGCTGAACGAAGGCCGTGCATACCTCTATCTTGGTTCGGCGAGCGGGCTCGGGACCAACGCCGCATGGACCGTCGAGGGCAATCAGGCAGGCGCGGTGATGGCGCACGAGCTCGGCACCGCGGGAGATGTCAACGGCGACGGGTATAGCGACGTGCTCGTCGGAGCGCCGTTCTACGACGATGGTGAGACCAACGAGGGCGAAGCGGTCATGTACCTGGGATCGCCGACCGGCGTCGCGACGAGTGCCTCCTGGACCCACCTGAGCGATCAAGCGTCCGCCAATTTTGGCGAGGCCGCCGCGACCGCCGGCGACGTCAACGGCGACGGCTTCGCCGATGTGCTCGTCGGTGCGCCCTTCTTCGACAACGGGCAATCGAACGAAGGCCGTGCGTTCCTCTACATGGTGAACGAGGGCCTGGGCAGCTGGACGCTCGCAGCGCAGCAATTCCAATACGACGATTCCGCGCCGATCCACCTGTTCGGCACCTCGTTCAACAAGCACAGGTTCAGGATCCACCTGCGCTTCGAGCACAGCCTCGCGGGCTTCACGTGGGCCAGCACTCTCACGCCCATGGCGCACTTGGAATGGGAGGTCGCGCCGCTGCACGCCGCGCTCGATGGCAGCTGGATCCAATCCGGCACGGACCAAACGATCACGGGCTTGCCGCTGCTCTTCAACGAGATCGCCGAGTTCGTCAGGCCCGGATCTGCTCAGGTCCCGTCGGGTAGCGCGTTTCACCAAGCGGCCGGAGTGTTTCACTGGCGCGTGCGACTGCGTACGAACAACCCGCTCCTTCCAGTGACGCATTGGGTCAGCATGCCCGGGAACGACATCACCGAGGCGAAGCTGCGCGTCGGCGCGCGCCGTCTGCCACGCGGGTACCGCACTGAGTTGCGTGTCGAGCGCTCGCGGCGTTCACCTGCAAGGCGCTCGCGAGGCTGATCGGGGTGCGAGGCTGCGCACGCGAGCTGGGCCTGCGCTCGTTTCACGGATTTGTGCAGCGCTCGACCCCTGGGCCGCCGCTGATCACGGGTAGGATTGATGACTTCCATCACCGAGCAGAGCAACGCGGAGAGGTCGATCGACATGGCACGGCGAACAGAGTTTCCAAGTCCTGCCTGTGTTCTCGAGCAGCAGCAGCCGGTGCGCGCCCGGCACACCGCGCTGCGCGACCTTCCGTTCGCGATCGTGTCGTTCGTCTCGTTCTGCTCCGCCGTCAGCGCTCAATCCACACCATCCAAGCGAACGACAGCTGCGAAGCTCGAGAGTTCGGCGTGGTACGCAACGGTTTCGGAAG
>JANOFY010000559.1:0-12484 GCA_031413895.1 Planctomycetota bacterium
GCCGTCTTTCCAGACTTCGATGTAGCCGTCTCCGCCCAGCGACCAGCGGACGCGGAACAGGAGATCGATCCAACGCCCCTTGTCGATCAGTTCGGTCGCGACGACCTGCTTGTTGATGCCATCCAAACCGTAGGTGATCCGGATCCCGCACAGTCCGTCGCTCGCGACGTACTTGACTGCGATCAGCGGCGTGTGAGGCGCGTAGTCCGCCCAGGCAACGCCGGCCGGCGGTCGATCGTGCCACTGGCCGATGATCTGGTGTCCTGGCGCATCGGGCGTGTCGATGTAGTCCGCGGGAATGAGGAAGCTCCACGAGCACCAAGTGACCGTACCGAGCCCCTCGTCCCAGTACAGCTTGAGCTCGGCGCGATTGCCTCCGGCGTGACTGTCTTTCGGCAAAAGCGTGAACTGCGCCGCACCCGGGCCCCTGCGCACCGGGTCCGAGACGATCTGCACGCGCGCGTGGTCCTCCATCTCGTAGATCCACAGCGGCGCGATCGGATCCTGATCGAAGCTGTCGCGGAAGCGCCAGCGCGGCACGCCGGCGGGCAGCGTGACTCCGCGATCTACAGCGCGGTGAAACTCGGCCGTGCGGATGTTCCGCGACGTCGAGGAGAGCCGCTCGGTGGAGAGCTGCGGTAGGCCGGCCGCGGCCGCGGCTGCCCAGAAGAGAACCGACGCTCCGTGCATGATCGTTTCACACCGACTCCTGAGTCTATCCCGCCGTTCGAGCGGCGGCCGCCGGGGCAGCGGGAGATGCGCGCCGCACGTTCTATGCGAAGGCCGGCATGCCCTGCGGCTTGTCACGTGCGAGTTGTGCACGGTACGTGGCCGACTTGTAGAGCTCCGACAGCGTGGGCACGTTGAAGCACGCGTGGTTGAGCTCCGCCGCGCCGCCGCCGCAGATCATGGTCATCAGACCGATGTGCACGATCTCGGTCGCGAGCTCGCCGAGGACATGGACGCCGAGCAACTTCATGTCGGAGCGACGGAAGAGCAGCTTCAGGAAGCCTTGCCTGTCGCCGATGATCGTGCCGCGCGAGTTTTGCGCGTAGCGCGCGCACCCGGCGATGTAGTCCTCGCCGCGCTCGCTCAGCTGTTCCTCGGTAGCGCCGGCACAGCTCGCTTCGGGGATGGTGTAGATGCCGGTCGGGAGCAGCGCCGAGATCTCGCGCTTGTAGGGCATGTCGAACGCGACGCACACGGCCAGCCGCGCCTGTTCCATGCCGGTCGAGGCCAGCGCGGGAAACCCGATGACGTCCCCCACCGCGTGAATGTGCGGGACCGACGTGCGAAACACGTCGTCGACTGTGAGAAGGCCGCGCTCGCCCGCCACGAGTCCCGCGTTCTCGAGCGCGAGCGCTTCGACATTGCTCGTCCGGCCGGCGGCCACGAAAACCGAGTCGACCGCCAGGCGCGCTCCGGAGGACAGCTCGAGTGTGAGATCACCGCTCGGAGGCGCAGTGCAGGCACGCACGCGCTCGTTCCAGTGGAAGCGGATCCCGTTGGCGGTCATGGCCTCGGTCAGCGCGCGCGAGAGTTCGGCGTCCAGGAACGGCAGCAGCACGTCGCGCCCGTCGACGATGTGAACTTCGGCGCCCAGCGCGGCGAACGTGCAGGCGTACTCGCTGCCGATCACACCGGCGCCGATGACCGCCAAGCGTTTGGGCAAGGCGCCCAGCGTGAGGATCTCGTCGGAGTCGTACACGCGCTCGTGCGCGAAGGGAAACTCGGCGGGGCGCGCGGGCGCGGATCCCGTCGCGATCACGATCTTTTCGCCGCGCACGCGAGTGTGCGGGACTCCGTCGCTCGTCACTTCGACCGTGTGTGCGTCGGCGAAGCGACCTGTGCCCGTGTAACGCCGCACGCCCAGCTCGTCGAGCATGTTGCCGAGGCGCGCGCGCTCGGCCTCCGCCACGGTGCGCTCGTGCCGCAGCAAGTCGGCGACGCTGGCGGCTCTGCGCAGAGCGACGTCCACTTGCAGACCGCGCGCGCGCACGCCGGCGAGCGTCAGCGCGGTCTCGCGCAGCGTCTTGCTCGGCAGCGTGCCCGTGTTGACGAGCGCGCCGCCGATGTGCGTGCCGCGCTCGATCAGCGCGACGGACTTGCCGAACAGTGCGCCCGCGATCGCGGCTTGCACGCCGGCCGGTCCGGCTCCCAGGACGACGAGATCGAAAGCGGCGGGCGCGTTCATGCCGCGCATGGTCCCATGCGTTTCACCGCGAACCAAACTCTGCGTTGCCGCCGCTCCTGAGAAGCCTACGGCATCACGTGAATCCCGCTCGCGAGCACGCGCACGTTGCCGGCCTCGTCCTTCGCGACCCGGCCTTGCACCACGACCGTCTTCAAGTGATCGAGGCCGTGGAAGCCGCGCGGGTTCGCCTTGAGCAACTTGCCGTCGGCCATGAGCTCCACCGAGAGCGTGTTGGCGGCCATCACATCCGGCGGATCGCAGCAGTAGTCCCACGGCGTCGGGCAATCGTCCATCTTGTCCTTCCCGCACGGCGCGATCTGTGCGTCGACGATCGTGAACGCGGCGTAGCCATCGACGAACACTTTGCGGTCGCCGCCCACGCGGCCGGTGACGACGACTTGCTCGCCGTTCTTCGCGGAAGCGACGACTTCGCTCACCGGCTTCGCCGCAGGCGGCGCAGTCGCAACGAAAAAGCTCTCCGGCACGTTCGAAGCCGGCACGGCGACGCTCGTCTCGTTCTTTCCGCAACCGGCCACGAAAGCGAGCGCGAGGATCAGGACGCACATCAGGTCATTGGTTCTCATGGTGTTCCGTTTCATGGGCAGTGTTGGAGCGCTGGCTTCGAGTTCATGGTTCCTTGAGCGCGACGGCGACCGGCAGGCGCGCGACCCGCACGATCGCCGGGATCGTCGCGACGATCCCGAGCGCGAGCGCCGCGCCGAAGCCGGCCAGAATGGCTTCCGGTCCGATCGTGAGCGTGAACGCTCCCATCGCGATGCGCACCGCCGCACCGGATAGCGCGAAGCGCGCGAGCGCGAGGCCGAGCAAGCCGCCCGCGGCTGCGAGCACGATCGATTCCTGCAGCAGCGACCAGGCCAGCGCGCGCTGGCGGTAGCCAATGGCGCGCAGCGTCGCGAGCTCGCGCACGCGGTCCTGCACCGCGGCGTTCAATGTATTCGCGCCGCCGAACAGCGCCGCTCCGCCCATCATTAGCGCAAGCATCCAGGCCAGAGTCCGTATCGGCCCGAAGTACGCACCGAGTTCCTTGTAATAGAGCGCGGAGGGAATGGCGTTGAGCTCGAGGTCCAATCGGCGGCGCGCGAAGAGCTCCAGCGCGCCGAAGTCGTCGGGCGACTCCAATCGAACGAAGACCGCGGAGGAGTCCTCGCGCCGCGACAAGCTGCGCAGGTCCGCGAGCGGCGCGAAGAGTTCCGATTCGATCGTCGTGCCGGGCGCGGCGAACGTGCCGACGATCGTGAACGTCCCGCCTTCGAAGCGCAGCTTGCGACCGATGCGGAAGAGCTCGGGATCGAGGCCCAGCTGCGACGGCACGATGCGGCCGACGAGCACCTCGCTCGGTCCCGGCAGACGGCCTTCGATCAATGTGATCGCATCGTGCACCAAGAACGCGCGCTCGGTCACGCCGCGGACGAACGCCTGGTACGAAGGATCGGGAGCGCCTTCGGCCGGCTTCTCGCCCAAACGCAAGTTCGTTCCCGTGTGGATCTCGGACGAAACCGCGGCCACGCCGCCTGAGCGAGCAACGCCGGCAACCTCGGCCGCGACGAGCTCGGGCAGCGCGGGCGAAACGGTCGAGCGCAGCACGTCGCTGTCGCTGACGCGCGAGAGCAGGATGGCGACGTCGTCCTGGCCCGCGCCCGTGAAGCTCGTCGAGAGACCCTGCACGAAAGCCGCCGTGCCGACGAACAGCGCGGCGACGAGCGCGCTCGAGCCGGCGGTGAGAATGGTGCGGACCGGCCGCCGCGCGAGATTGCGCACGGCGTAGTCGAACGGCAGCCGGCGGCGGCGAAGCATCACGCGCTCCTCAAGGCCACGACGATTTCTCGTCGGCCTGCGTTCAGCGCCGGCAATACCGCAGCGAGCAGCGCCGAGCCCAGCGCGGCGAGCGCCCCGTTCACGACGACGCCGCTCGAAAGCAGGAACGCGACCGGCACGCCTTCCGAACCGATCGACAAGTGGGCCGACCGGATCACCACGAACGCGGTCGCCAGGCCGAGCGTCGCTCCCGCGGCGCCGATGAGCAGCGCTTCGTAGAGGACGAGCGCGACGATGCGCGCGGGCCTGTATCCCAGCGTGCGGAACACGCCGAATTCCTTCACGCGCTCCTGCACCGACATCATCACCGTGTTCGCGACCAGCGCGAGCACGACGACGACGCACGCCAATGCGAGCCAGCGACCGAAGCGCAGGATCTCGCGCAAGTCGCGTGTCGCCGTTTCGAGGAACGCCAGCTTCGGCCGCGTGTCCGTCGGCTCCTCGGCCGTGGCGAGTCGCGCGTCGATCTCGCGCGCGATCTCTTGGGCCCGGGAAGGATCGTCGATCTTGACGTCGAACTGCGTCACGGTTCCCAGCTTGTCGACGGGACCGGCGCGCTGGAGGAACTCCAGGTGCGTGAGCACGACGCCTTCCTCGACCGGCTCCGAGGAGCGAAAGATGCCGGCGACGTTGACGTCGATCCCGCCGAATCGAAAACGATCGCCGGGCCCGAGGTCGCGGCGCGTGGCGAACTCGCGTCCGACGAGCGCGGCGTCGTGATCGCGTTCGAAGCGTGCGACGTCGCCCTCGACGACCTCCAGGTCGCGCGTGCGCAAGAGCTCCGCCACCGGCGCACCTTGGAACACGACGATGTCGAGGCTCGCGCGACAGTTGGAGAGGAACACCTTCACCGGCAGAACGCTCTCCACGCCGGGCACGTCTTGGATCAAACGCACGTAGCGTTCAGGAAGAAACGACGTCTGCGGGCAATAACGGTTCTGCCGGTAGACGATCAACGTCTTCGCGGCCTGCGAGCCAGAGAGCGCCGCGTCGAGTCCCGCCGAGAGGCTTTCGACGAGCACGAACAGGAGCATCGCCGACGCCACGCCGAGCACCGTCAAGAGCGTGCGCAGCGGCCGGCGGCGCAAGTTGCGCCAGGTCAAGAGCGCGGACCTCATCGCGTCGACTCCTCGGCCAGGAAGCGGCCTTTGTCCAGGATCATGCGCCGCGTTCCGTGCGCGGCCGCGCGCGGATCGTGCGTGACCATGACCAGCGTCTTGCCACGCTCGGTGTGCAATCGATCGAGCAACGCGAGCACACCCTCGGCGCTCTCGTGATCGAGGTTGCCGGTCGGCTCGTCGCACAAGAGGAGCGGAGGATCGGCCACGATCGCGCGCGCGATGGCGACGCGCTGCTCTTGACCGCCAGAAAGCTGGCGCGGCAAGTGTTCGGCCCGGTCGGAAAGACCCACCGCTTCCAGCGCGAGCAGCACGCGCCGGTGACGCTCGGCGCGAGACAGCGGAAACAGTCCGAGCGGCAGCTCGACGTTTTCGTAGGCCGTGAGCACCGGCACCAAGTTGGGACTTTGGAACACGTAGCCGATCGTCTCGGCGCGCCAATCGGAGAGCTTGCCCGACGAGAGCGCAGCGAGCTCGGCGCCGTTGACGCGGATCGATCCCTTCTGCGCGCGATCGATCCCAGCGATCAGGTTGAGCAGCGTCGTCTTCCCGCTCCCCGACGGTCCGAGGAGCACGAAGAACTCGCCCTGCTGGATCGAGAGCGTGACGTCGTGCAGCGGAACGACCTCGACATCGCCCTTGGTGTAGGACTTCGTGACGCCTTCGAGTTCGATGAACGCCATCGCTCAGCGCTCCCTTCGCGCGGCGGTCGCCTGGACCGACACGCCCGGCGCGAGCTCGTCGAGCCGCGTGGCGATCAGCTTGTCCGACAAGTTCAGACCCGCGCGCACGATGACCGCGTCGCCGATCACGCCGCCGAGCGTCACGCCGCGTAGCTCGGCACGCTTCCCGAGCGCGTCGAGCACCCACACCTTGCTCGCGTCGATCACGAGCCGCGCCGGGACGAGGACGCCGCCCCCGGGCATCGCGTCGAGCGTCGCGTCGGGCGGCGCGACGCCTGGCACGGTGCCTTCCAAGAAACGCGCTTGGACGAGCATCTCGGGCCGCAAGAGCTCGTCGCCGTCCACGATGCGCACGTGCGCTTGCAGCGTGACCTTGTTGATGTCCGCCTGGCGCACGACGCGGAGCACTTGGCCCGCATAAGGCTGGCCGGGGCGCGAGTCCGCATCGACGCGCACCTTCTGCCCGACGTGTAGTTTCGCGATCTCCCCTTGCGGGACATCGACGCGCACGCGCACCGAGTGCGGATCGTAGAGCGTCGCGACGGCGGCGTTCTCGGCCGAGAGCTCCGCGCCGGGCGCGACGAGTCGCTGGAGCACGACTCCCGCCGCGGGAGCACGCACCGTCGTGCGCGCGAGGCGCAGCCTCGCTTCGTCGCAGGTCACCTGCACTTGATCGAGCTTTGCGTGGGCGAGCGCGACGCTGGCCTCGGCCGTCGCGACGCGCAGGCGATCCTCGATGCGCAGCTCGAGATCGCGCCGCGCGCGCTCGAGCATGGCTTCGGCGCTGCGCGCCTGCGCACGCGCCAGCTCGGCGTCGGCCGCCAGGATCTCCACTTCGGCCTTGATCCCGGCCAGCGCCGCGTGCGCGAGTTCGACGGCGCGCGGACCGGCCGCGCCCGCCTCGGCCAGGAAACGCTGCACTTCGATTTCCGACTCGGCCGCGGACAAGCGCGCGCGCTTCGATCACGGCCTGATCGCGGTGCTGCGCCTCCGCTCGTTTGCCGGCGAGATCCGCTTCCGCCGTCGCCGCCCGCTCGCGCACCGCGAGCGCCGCCTCGAAACTCTGTTGCGCGGCATTGAACTCGGCGTCCGTGCGCGCGAGCTCGGCGCGCGCTTCCGCGAGCATGGCTTCCGCTTGCCGGCAACCGAGCGCCGCGTCGTCGTCGACGAGCTGCGCGATCGCGTCGCCGGCCGCGACGGCGTCCGACTCGCGCACGAGCACCTCGCGCACGACACCGGGCGTCAGCGCGCTGACGCGGATCGCGAACGGCTCGGGCTCGACCCAACCGGCGGCTTGCACCACGACCTCTCCCGCCGCTGCGGCCGCTTGGCTGCCTCCGGCGAGCGGTGTCGGCCGCACGATCTCGACTGCGATCGATCCGCCGAGCCAGTCGCCGAGGCTCGTGGCCAGCACAACCAGGAAACCGCCGAGGAGCAGCAGCGGCAGCGCGACGACGAGCCAACGACGGCGCGGCGGCCGCACTTCAGGGGCGGCCGTGGGTCGCGCGAGCGACTCCAGATCGACGTTCGGATTGGTCTTGCTCATCGAAGCGCCTCCGACGTGGCGAGCGCTTCGTCACCGGGCAGCGGCCGTGGCTCGGGTCCGATCACTTCCTGGAGTTCGAGCCAGGCCAGCACGACTTGCTGACGCATCTCGAAGAGATCGACGAGCGCCAGCGCATGATCGCGCAGCGCCATGCCGACCTCTTCCGCCGCCGTCGGATCGACGTCGAACCGCGCGCGCGCTGCGCGCCAAGCCGCGCTCGTTTGCGCTTCGCGCGGCAACGCGTGCTCGACGAGCGCGCTCTGCGCCGTGTCGTACTCAGTGCGTGACTGCTCGATGCGCGCCAGACTGGCGCGCAGCTTCTCCTCGACCTCTTCGCGGGCGCGCTCGCGCGCCTGACGCGCGGCCTCCACGCGGCCCGAGAGCGCGCTCGCATGCGGGAGATCGACCATGAGCACGCCGCCGGGCAACGTGTCGTCCGACATGATCTGCACCGCCGGGCCGAGACGCAGACCCGGCCGCGTCTGCGCGACCTCGTCGCGGAGCATCGCTTCGGCGACCGCGAACTCGAGCCGCGCACGCCGCAAGAGCGGGCTGCGGTCGAAGAGCTCGCGCGCTTCCGGTACGCGTGGCCAGGCGGCGGACCGGAAGAGCTCCTCCAGCGTCTCGCGTGTCGGTCCGTCGAGGGATGGCGCGCTCGGCGGAAGTCCCGCGACATCGGCCAATCCACGCCGGGCGCGCGCGAGATCGACTTGCTGCTTGTGCAGCTCGTGCGCGACCTCGCCGACCATGCCGTGAAGTCGCGCGGACTCCCCCACGGAGAGACGCCCGCGTTCGAAGAGCAGATCCGCGCGCATCACGCTGGCCCGCGACGAAGCGAGCAACTCGGAGAGCAGCGCGATCCTGGCGAGCGTTGCACCGAGCTCCGTGCGTGCCCGATCGACGTCGATGCGCGTGGTCCAGGCGGCGCTCTCGAGCTCGACCCACGCGGTGCGCGCTTCGGCCTGGGAGAGCTCGCGCGCCGCGGCCGAACGTCCGGCGTCGAGGAGCCCGAGCGCGTCGAACGTCAGCGCGATCCACGTGTCGCGGTCATCGGCGTCGAAGCCGCTCGCTTCGACCTCGAGCTCGGCCGACTCCGGCGCGCCGCTCGATCGCGCGAACGCGCTGGCCTCTGCCCAACGGCGCCGAGCGGCGCGCAACTCGCCGTTGAACGCGATCGCGCTCCCGTACCAGAATGCGCCGCGATCGTACGACGGCGCGTCTTCGACCACGGGCCGCTCGAAAGGCAACGCGCGCAGGTCGGCGAGCTGCAACGCCTCGGCCACTTGCGCGGCCGTTGCGCCGCGCGTCGCGATCTCGCTCGACAAGCCGTCGAGATCGAGCGGCTCGGCCGCGGGTGCGGCGCATGCGCCGAGTGCGCCGAGAAATACGAGTGTGAACGGATGCGGAGTGCGGTGAGCACTCCCAGTGGGAGGAATCATGGGCTCTGCGCTGTCTGAGTTCAGGACGGACGACGGCGTGAACGCAATGCGTTCACGCAACGACGGCGACGGTCCAGCTCAAATGCGCAGAGGCAGCGGAGTGCAGCGTCCGGGGGACGCAGGCGGGGGGCGATTCAGCGCGACCGCCAGACGCGCGGCCGCCGGAGGAAGCGCGAACAGCTCAGCAGGTTGCACGAAGACTGCGAGCGCGGCCGCGTGCGCGCGCTGCAACTCTTCGGATGCCGCAGCCACGAGCGGCGCGGAGCGTTCGTCGGACGTCTCGATGTCGATGCAGCAGGCCGCGCACGAGTTCACCGTCCCAGCGACCGGATCGTGCGTGGAGCTCTCGCCGTCCTCGCAGCAGCTCGTCTGCGCCGCTTCCATCGTGCAGCAACTCGAACTTTCGAACAGGCGGAGCATCATGCGCGGGCAGACGTGTAGCTCCCACCCCGGCCCAAGCGCGAACGCGGGCAGGAGCAGCAGGAACACGACGAGACGACGCCAATGCACGCGACGTATCTTATCGACCGACCGAACGGCGACGGCGGCGGAATTCGACACCTCCAGGACAGGCGACCCGCCCCGACGGTGTCGGCCTCGTCTCGGAAGCGTCGCCTTGGAGCACGAGCCGACGAGGTGCGACACTCGCACACCGCCCCAAGCCCCCCCCCATGCCGCAACCCATCGAAACGAGCCTGGTGATGAAATTGGTGTACGCGTGGGTGCTGCTCGCCGCCTGCGTGGGCTTGCACTCCGCGGGGCTGATCGCGTTGGCCGGCGCGCTCGGCAGGGCGGGTGAATTCGCATCGCAGCGCTTCCTTCGGCGGCTGTGGCTGCTGGTGCGCCTGGCGGGAGCCATCATCCTGCTGCACATGCTGCAGATCCTGTTCTGGGCTGTGTTCTACCTTTGGAAGGAGTGCATGCCGGACTTGCCCACCGCCTACTACTTCTCCGCCGTGACCTACACCACGGTGGGCTACGGCGACCTGCTCCTACCGGTGGAGTGGCGGAACATGGCCGGCATCGAAGCACTGACCGGGATCCTCATGTTGGGCCTCTCCACGGGCTTCTTCTTCATGGCCCTCAACCGGATGTTCGAGCGCGAGTCACTTCGGCGCACTTCGCACAACTAATCCGGATCGCCGGTCAGTACCCACGCAGCCCAATCGCGCGTCGTGTACTGCGGGGCACCACCCTCGTCCTTTGCTTCGCGCAACTTCGTCTTCGCTTCCCACAGCGCTTGGTGCTTGGGCTTCTTCTCCACCCATAGACGTCGGTAGAAGTCGAGCATCAGCTCCTTCGTCGCTTCGTCCGGCACCTTCCACAAGGAAGTGATCACCGAGCGTGCACCGGCCATGTGTAATGCTTTCTGCAAGCTCGCGACACCTTGACCGGCGCGACGCAACCCCACGTTGGTGTCGCAGGCGGAGAGTACCGCGAGCTCGCAACCTGCGAGATCCCAGCTCGCAATCTCCTCCGCGGACACCAAGCCCCGCGCATGTCCCAGCGCATCCGGCGGAAGGTTGGCCCCCGCGAGCGCCAATCCGCACAGGAGCATGGGCGTCGTGCCGTTCACCTCCTCCGCGAGGCTCGTGCGAACGCCGAGGCCCGTCTGCGCATCGAGCGGCGTGAGATCGGACGTCGACTTCACGGAGTCCGCTGCGAACCATCCGTGGGTGGCGACGTGCAGCCAGCGCGCTTGCGGTGCGCAGCGCTCGATTTCCGCGAGGCGTGCTCGCGCGCCGGAGAGCACGAGCGTGTCGCCGCGCGAGTCGCGCAAGCGCGAAACTCCGTCGACCTCGGCCTGCGTACCCAGGAGCGGCGTGAATCCGTGATCCCACGCGCCGCCGCGCAGCACGCTGGCCACGTGCGGTGCCACGTGCACCGCGCTGTCGACGTCCGCGGGCGTGCCTGCGTCTTGCGACAGCTCGGCCGGATCGCGATCGGACTCGAAGTCCACACCACCGACGAGCAGCGCCACGTCCTCGCGGTCGTTTGCAACCGCCGGCCACAGGCGCTCGCTCAGGCTCGAGCGAACCTCGATCGCGATGCGGGATCCCAGGACGCTCGCTCCCTCCGGCAGTGCATCGAGCGGAATCAGGTGCAGCACGTCGTCGTGCGCGACCACGATGCGCGCTACCCCGTCGAGCGACGCCACGAGTGGATCGAAGATCGCGCGCCGCACACGTTCGCCCGACGCCGCGTCGCTGACCGGCGCGCCAGTTTCGGCCGGTGTTCCCCGCGAGTTCGCTGGCGACTGCGCCGTCCCCACGTCGCGCCGCCACGCCGCGACGGCAGCCTCGATCGGCTCGATTCGGCCGAGCTCGATGCGTGTGAGCGAGCCATCCGCGCGAACGATGTGCGCGAGCAAGTGATCACCGGCACGGACCCCCTGGCCCGAATCGGCCGCGATCTCGGTGCGCATGTAGCGTGCGTACCCAACGCACGCCTCGTCAGACCGCAGGGTCGCGGCGAGTGCCTGGGCGGTGGGTGTCGCAAACGTCTGCGCCCCGGGCGCCGCCGCCTCCAAGTGTGCGAGTAGCTCTCGCTGCGCGCCGTCGCGCTGGGCGCGCGCACGCGCGAGGGACTCTCGGCTCGACCCCGCGCGCGTCGAGCGCGCGAGATCACCACTCGCCGCGCGCGCTCGATCGCGCATGTGCGCGGTCTCGGCGTCCGACGGCACGCGCCGGAGCAGCGCGGCGGACGCCAGTCCAACCGACCGGGCGGACTCACATAGCGTGAACGCCGGGCGCTCGAGCTCCGGGCCCGCGTCCCGCGGTCGATAGCTCCCGGCAAAGCTCAGCGCGTCCGAAACCGCGCCCGAGAAATGCGCCGCGCGCGATTCGGCTTCGCGCGGCGCGCTTTCGCGAACCAGCGTTTCGAACGCGGCCGTCGCTCCGCGCATGAAGTCGAGCGCCATCGCCGTGAACCCGGGGGCGTCACCGCTCCGCACGAGGCCGGCGACGGCGAGCGCGCGTGCACGGACGAGGTCGACATGGTCGTCGGGAAGTTGGCGCGTCAGACATTCGAGAGCCTGGCGTTGCAGGGCCAGTCCTTCCGCGAACGAGCCCTCCTCGAGCAGTGTGTTCGCCAAGTTTTGGCGCGCTTGCTGGAGATCCGCGTGATCGTCGGACAGCGTGCGCGTGCAGGCCTCCAAGACCTGCTCCTGGAGCTCGCGAGCGCGCGCGTGCTCGCCCATCTGCTTCAGTACCTCCGCCATGTTCTGCCGCGCACTCCAGAGCCGCGGGTCGGTGTCGGGCAGCGTGCGCTCACGCGCATCGAGCACCCCTTCCAACAACTCGCGCGCGCCGGACGGATCGCCCGCACGATCGAGCGCAACGGCGAGATTGAGCCGCGCGGTTTGCAGCTCGGGGTGGTCGTCGGGAAGCGTGCGCGACAGCGCCTCGAGCACCTCTTCGAACAAGGATCGCGCCCCCTCGGTATCGCCCTGCCGTCCCATGATCCCGGCCAGGTTCGTGCGCGCCCTCAGCACCAAGACGTGGTCGGCGGGCAGCGCACGCGCGCGGACCTCCAGCACTTGTTCGTCGAGTGCCCGGACGCGAGCGAGGTCCCCGAGCTTGCGCAAGACGAGCGACAGATTGGCGCGCGCGTCCTGCACGTCGAGGTGGTCTGCGGGCAAAGTCCGCAGGAGCACCTCGAGGACCTTC
>JANOFY010000560.1:0-3892 GCA_031413895.1 Planctomycetota bacterium
GCTGGGCCTCTCGATCGCGAGCGCTGCGGTCGCCGCGTCACTTCTGGTGTCTCGTCTCCCACCCGCGAAGCGCGCCGGCTTCGAAGGACAGTTCTTCGGCGCGTGGGCCCTCTTCGCAGCGACGGGCGTTCTGCTGGCCGCGACGGCGCCGAGCGCGTGCTACGTCTTCGTCGTCCCGGCCGCCGTCGCCGCGCTGTGCGCGATCGTCTGGAGTTTCCTCGCGCCGGACGCGCGCGAGAGAAAACGAGAGATGCTCGTCCTGGCCCCACTCGCGCCGCTGTGCGCCATGTGGTTTCCGCTCGCGATCGGACTCGAGCTCTCGTTCGAGCTCCACGTGGCGGCCCTGATCGCGACGGCGTACGGAGTCGCGCTCGCCGCAGCCGCCGCTCTCAGCGCGTGGGCGAGCGCACGCTCGGTCTCGATCGCGGTGCGCGGCGGGGTCGCACTGTGCCTCGGCTCGTTCTGCGCCGCGCTCGCCGTCCCCGCGTACTCGGCACAACAGCCGGAATCGCTGAACCTCGTCCACTTCCAAGATGCGGACGCCGCGCGCGCCACGTGGAGCGCGCGCGCGTTCTCGCGCTCCTCGCGAACGCTGGCGCGACTCGCACCGACCGATCGAACGCCGCCCGCGCGTTGGCTCGCGAGCGACACGCCGGAGGGCGAGTATGCCGCGGCGGCGTGGAATGCATCGCCGCCGGAGCTCGTCGTGCTCGAGTCGACCGCGCGCGAAGGTTCGAGCCGACATGTTCGTGCGCACGTCAAGTCGACGCGCGGCGCGCGTCTCATCGGACTCGAGCTCCCACCCACCGCGAGCCTCGTCGCGGCGAGTTGGAACGGACACGCGCTGCGCGACTTTCCGAAAGACGACGCGAACCCCGTCTTCGCGGCACTCGGCAACGATCTCATCGAACTCCAGTTCGAGGTCGCGAGCGCCGAGCCGGTCGAGATCCACGTGTTCGACGTCGACGCGTCGCTGCCGCCCGAAGCGTCGGACCTCTTGTCCGCGCGGCCCGCTCATCGAGTTCCACGCTCGCACGGCGACGGTTCGATCGTGCGCCGCAGTGCGCAGCTCTGAACGCGCGAGCGTCACCAACTTCTCTGGGTGATCCTCACGTGGACTTGGGAGAGCGCGTCACTCCACGCGCGCGGTGACGTCGAACTCGAGCTTCACGCTGTCGTCGACCTTGATCGTGCCGGCAGCGGCCGACGTCGGACGGATCCGGAAGTCCGACTGACGCAGGCTGATGACTCCGCGCGCGCGCAGCACGCCGCCCGTTCTTCCCGCGTCACTCGCGAACTCGATCCGCGCCGGGACCTCGACCTCGCGCGACGTGCCGTGCAGTGAAAGATCGCCGCGCACCCTGAGCTCGAACAGGTTCTCGCCCGTGCGGCGCGCCTCGACTGAGTTGCTGCGGAACGTGATCCTCGGATAGCGCGCCGACTCGAGCACCTTGCCGTTCATCTCGCGCTCGATGACGGCGCGATCGTCTTCGCTGTCGTTGTCGACCATCGCGAGCGACGCGGCGTCGACTTCGAGGAACAGTGTCGAGTGCGCAAGATCCTCAGGATGCGCGAAGATCTCGCCTGAAAGCCGCTGCACCATGAGCTTGTGGTCGTGACCGAGCGCGCTCAGCAGTCCGGACGACTCGGTGTGCACCGCGATGGTGCTCTTGTGGACGTTTATCGCGTAGCGCTGGATGTTCGGCGGAGGCTGTACGGCCTCGATGCTCTGAACGATCTCGCGCACCTCGGGCTCGAGCGACCCCGCGTCGCGGACGAGGCGACGGATCGTCGAACGCTCGTCCGCGATCGTGCGGTCGGTCCAGGTGAGCTCGTACGTCCGTCCGTGTTTCTCGCTCGCATCCGGTCGCACGGCGTCGCGCTTCGATTCGATCGCGCGCAGCGCGCGCGCGAGTGGAACGATCGCGTCCGCCGAGGCGAGGAACGTGCGCGGCGGAGCTCCCGCTTCCGTGACGGTCGCACGTGCGTCCCAGAAGAGCGCGACGGAGCGCTCGGCGACTTTGGCGTCGTTCGAGATCTTCAGCGAGACCAAGAGATCCGCTGGAAGCACCTTCAACACACGTGCGTCCGCTTCTTCGGCACGCTCGCAGTTCGCAACCGCGAGCGAGTACTCGCCCGGTGCAAGCCCTTCGATCCGCGCCGACGAGTCGAACCCGACCACGACCTGCGCCCCGAGCGTGTTCGTCGGCGGCGGGACGATGCACGGCACGAGGACGAGCGTGTTCGCACTCGGCGTCTCCATCGCGAAACCGACCAACACCCAGCCGGGTGTCGGAAAGCTGCCGTGCACTTGCAAGGTAAACGGCTCGTCGGCGAGCACCATTGTCGGTGCCGACCAGCGGTCGACGCACGCGCGCGTGGACGAGAGCTCGACGTCCTCCGGCGGCGGGGGCCCCACCACCGTTTCGTTGCCCACGGTGACGACGCGCAGCTCGCCGGTCACGAGGTCGATCGTGCGGACGAAACCGTCGCGGCCCAAGAGGTCGAGACACGCGTTCGAGTTGAGCTCGCCCTCCGGTCGGACGCGCAGTGACCGCGTGTCGACGGCGAGCCAAGTCGAATCGCGCGTTGCATTCGCGGCGTCGCCGGGATCCGGCGCGCGGATCGCGAGCTCGTCCGCGCGGAGCGCGATGCGCGGCAAACCTTTGATCGTCACCTCGACGACCGGGCCGTCCGGTTTCGTCGAGTTCGCGACGCGGATGAACGTCGAGCCGTCGTCGGTCAAGAAGCAGAGCGAGCTGGACGCACGCTGCACGTAGGGGCCCGACCACTGCTTGGCGAGCGTTCCGTCGCCGCGTTCGTTGAAGACCGTGAGCTCATGTCGCGGCCGAGCGGGATCCGGCCGGCCGATTTCGGCGCGACGCACCTGCGCCACGAAGCGCCGGTTCTCGGAGCGCACGTCGAACTCGTTGGCGGTCGAGGGATGTTGCGCCGTGCAGCACAACACGGCGCAACCCAATTGGGTGAAACGATCGCTGCGCACGCTCGCAAAGCCTAGCTGCACGGCGCGCGCCGCACTACTCGGACGCGGCGGCGTGAACGCGACAAGCTCACTTCAGGTCGGACAGCTTCGCACCGAAGTTGATGTGGAACACCTGACCTGCGAGCGAAAGCGCGGGCACGGACCGGACGCCGAGTTTCTCCGCCTCATTCACGCGCCCCTTGTTCTGGCCCAGGTGCACGACTTCGACGTCGAATCGGTTCTTGTCCAGGGCGCCCAGGACGGACTGCTCGGCGCTGACGCACACGGGACAACCGGCATGGTAGAAAACGGCCTTGTTCTTCACGGAGTGCTCCTTCGATTGGGGAAGTTCGAGAATAGGCACCGAACCGTATGCCGCGCAGCGTGCGCGTCCAAGAAGGCACCTTTTCGTAAGCTAGTCGCGCGATGATCGAGAAACACCCGCCGCACACGTCGAAGAGCGAGAGTCAGGTCCCCGTCGCGGCGATGGTCGAGAGCATCGTCGGTTGCAAGTGGTCGGTGCGATTGCTCGACCTGCTCGCGCAGGGATGCAAGCGGCCCAGTGCGCTACTGCGCGCCTGCCCGGGCTTGTCGGCCAAGGTGATGAACGAGCGCTTGCGCAAGATGACGCGCTTCGACATCGCGCGCCGCACGGTCCTCGGCGAGAAGCCCCCGGTCGAAGTCGAGTACGTGCTGACCCCGTTTGGCCTGCGCTTCATGACGATCCTCGACGAGGTCCGGCGACTGCAGGAGGCCGTGGACCAGGCCGCGCGCACGGACGACGCCAGCGTTCCTCGTCCGTAGGGCCCCGCTCGACATCCAGACATTTGTCTGGTATGGTTCCGCGATGGCCCGTTCGAGCTCCAAGCCGCAGTCCGGTCCCCACCGCCCGCCCGGCGAGACGCGCGC
>JANOFY010000561.1:0-5320 GCA_031413895.1 Planctomycetota bacterium
TGGTCGGAACCTCGAGCACTCGCACGGGTGTCTTCGATTGCAGGAGACCGAACAGCCAGCGATCCGCATCGAACTGTGCGTCTTGCTCGAAGCCCACGAGCAAAATCGCCGGCGCCCCGAGCAGATCGTCGGGCAAGCGCAGCGGCTGATCGTCGAGCGCCTTGCCTTCGAGTTGCGGCAACGCCTCGCCCGTCGGATCGCGATTGGGAAGGGTGGAGGTACACGCGACGAGGCACGCGCAGCACGCGAGCAACGAGAGGGCGAACGACGCGCGGCGGACAGGACCAGGAAAATTCATGCCTCTAGTTTCGCACGAGCACCCACTGCGGATGCGGTTGCATCCGGACGAACTCAGCGCGCGAATGGCTCGCTGTATGAATTCCCGCCATTTCACCGCGCGTTCACTGAGCGCCGCCGCCCTCTGCGCTGGGATCGGGCTGCTGCCCGCGTGCCGTTCGATGCCCAAGTCGGAGGTCGAGGCGAAGCTATTCGCGCTCGCGGAGTACGAACCCCTGCGCGGTCGGGTCCGCACTCTCGACCGCACGATCACGCTCGACGGCGAGACGATCGAGGCGGAGTTCCGCTATCTCGCCGCGGGCGAACGCGCGGCCGGCCGGCCCGTGGTCGTGCTGGTGCACCCCACGCCCGGTTCGCTCGTGAGCTGGACGCCGGTGGTGTTCGGACCCGACGGCCTCGCGCAGAGCTGCGAGGTGTACGCGCTCGAGATGATCGGTCACGGCATCACGCGCACGGAGCTCGACGCGTACTCGTTCGAGCGCTGCGCAGCGTGGGTCAACGCGTTCCTCGAGGCGCTCGAGCTCTCCGACGTCACCCTGGTGGGCAACAGCTACGGCGGGGAGTTCGTGTGGCGCGCGGCGTTGAACGATCCGGAGCGCATCGCGCGCATCGTGCTGATGAGCAGCTCCGGCTTCGCGCGCAACGACGACGAGTGGCTGCCCGAAGAAGTCCAGATGCGCGAGATGAGCCTGGCGAAGGTAGGCTGGATCCTGAACTCGCGCGACCGTGTGCGCACGGCGCTCCAACCGCACTTCCAGACTCCCGTGCCCGACGGTGCCGTCGAAGAAACGTTCCTCGTGTGCTCGAACCGCGACAACTGGCACGCGATGATCGACCTCGCGCGCGACGAGAACGGCGCGCGCTCCGCGGAGCTCGCCGGTCTGCGGCAGCCCGCACTACTCCTGTGGGGGGAAAAGGACATCGCCTACCGGCCCGAGCGTTTTGCGGCGCTGTTCGCCAGCACCATTCCGCTCGCGCGACTCGAGCTCGTGCCGGATGCCGGGCACTACCCGCACGAAGAGCAACCGTCCGTCGTCGCACGCGCCATCGCCGACTTCGCGCGCGGAGGTTGACATGTTCGTAATACTCGCATTCGTGCTGCAAGCGGCGGCGATCGAGCCGCGGCAAGCGAGCTGGGACGAGCTGTCGCGCGAAGTCTTCGACCCGGCCTGGATCCTGCCGTCGGGACTGCCGCCGGCGGAAGACGAGTCCGGACTTGCTTGGGAGCTCGAGACCGAGCTTGCGCGTCGCGTCGCGTTCTCGGTCCCACCGAGCGCGCTCGATCCGCAGGCTCCGCGCTGTTTCGGCGATCTCGTGGCGCAGGCGCGCGGACTGGATCGGAAGGGCATCGACGCGCTCGCCCTGCGTGTGCAGCGCGCGCAACCGGAGCTGTGGAGCGAGCTCGCCCCGTTCGTAGCGGAATTGCTGTTCGACGAGGTCCTGTTCCACAAAGACTGGGACCCGGACCGTGACTCGCAGCGCGACGGAATTTTCCTCGCGCGGCCGCTGACCCTCGCGCGCCAGCGAGCGGCGCCCTGGAACACGATCGGTGGATCGCACCTCGTGCAACAAGCGGCTGCGTTCGTGCGCGCCGACCTCGCGACGATCAAGGCGGTCGAGAACGACTTCACGCGCTACCCGGGACGTCCCGGGACGAGCTACGAGCGCATCGACGCCGTTCCTGGATCCTACGTGCGCGGGCTCGATCCACGGGGGAGTCCGTTCGCTGCTCTGCGCGTGAAGTTCAAGAGCGACCTGCCCTTCCCTTTCAGCACCTATCGCTGTGATCTGCGCATCCTGAATCGCGTGCGAGAGGACGGCCGGATCGTGTGCGACATCGCATCGCCGAGTCACGACTTCTACTGGATGGCCGGACGCGACCTCTTCGTTCCCGTCACCGCGAGCGACGGCACGTGGCAAGGAGAGCTCGTCGTGCGGCTCTTCGGCTTCGACCTGCGCGGAGTGCCGGATGGCGACGATGCGCGTCGAGCGGGATTGAGGTCGTCGCTCGGCAGCTTGAAGCGCGAGGCCGAAACGCTGTTCCGCGAACGTGCGGTCGCGCCGGGAATCACGCATGGCTCGATACCCGAGTTCAGAGTCGTCTCCGCCCGCTGAGACGGACGGAGAGAGCTGCATCCGCGAGCAGCGGGCGTGCGAACCGCTTGCAGGAGAGCGGCGCTCCGGTCCACGCTGTCCTGCACACCATGCCCATCCAGCTGTACTTGGCTTTCAACGCTCTCATGTACGCCGTGTTCGCCGCGTGGTGCACGATCGCGCCGCGTCAGACCGGGGAGTACGTCGGGCTGACGCACACGTCGCCCGGCGGAGAGTCGGAGTATCTGGCGGTCTACGGCGGTCTGCAGGCGGGCCTCGCGCTGTTCTACACCCTCGCGCTGTTCTCGCAGGAGCACCAGCGGTCCGCGCTGTGGATGTCGGCGTTCTTGTACGGTGGGATCGCGGTCTTCAGGACGATCGCTGTATTGCGCCTGGGTTTCGAACCACTCGGCAACGCGCGCTTCTTCTACTGCGCGGAGATCGTGCTCTTCCTCGCGGCGCTGTTCCTTATCGCGCGCCGGGCAAGCTGATCGCGATGCCGGCGTGCATCCCGGAGTCGAAGGCACACGGGTCGACGCGACAGCGGCTTGGCGACCGAAGGCCCGCGGCGGATAGAGTGTGGTCGCGTTCCGCACGCGCGACCCCGATGCAAGAACCCCAAGTTTCACCCGAGCTCCTCTTGCCGCGCATCGCGCGCGGGGAAGCCGCGGCGGTGGAAGCCTGCATGCAGCGCTTTGCGCCGCTCGTCTGGTCGCTGGCCAAGCGCATGACGCGCGACGTGGGCCTGATCGAGGAGCTCGTCCAGGAGATCTTCGTCGACGTCTGGCGCAGCGCGAACCGCTTCGATCCCGCCGTCGCGTCCGAGTCCACGTTCATCGCGACGATCGCGCGGCGGCGCATCATCGACCGTCAGCGGCGCGCGGCGCGCAGCTCAACCGTCGAGCTCCCGGATGATTCGAGCCTGGTCGCGGAGCCCGAGCCGGACTTGGTCCGCGTCGACACGCACGACGAGAGCCAGCGCGCCGTGCGCGCGCTCGCGCAGATCAAGCCGGAGCAGCGCCGGCTGATCCTGATGGCTGTGGTCGACGGGCTCACGCACCAGGAGATCTCTACGGCGACGGGGATTCCGCTCGGAACCGTCAAGAGCCACATCCGCCGCGGGCTCGACCGCACCGCGCAGATCCTGCGCGATCCGCGCAAGGAGCCTTCGTCGTGAGCGTGCGCTTCGCAGGCTGGGACGAGCGCACGTTCGCGCTTGCGGCGGACGAGGTCACGTTCGGCCTCGCGCGCGAGGAGCGCAAGGAGCTTTTCGCGCGCGCCCGCGCGCGCGACATCGAGGCGCTCGAACTCGCGATCGCCGAAATGAACGTCGCATCGCTCGGCGAGCTCGAGTCGCCGCCGGCCGAACTGATGGGCCGGATTTCGGACGACGCGCACGCTTGGCTCGCGTCGGTGCAGTCGCAGTCGCAGTCGCGTGCGGCTGCGCCTAGCGGCGCGCGCACTTCGTTCTGGGCCGCGGCCGGCTGGCTGGCCGCGGCGCTCGTTCTGGCGATGTTCGTGTTCGACCGGGTGCGCTCGCGTCCGTTGGATCCGGCCACGCGTCGCGAGCAGCTCCTGGCGAACGCGAACGATCTCGTGCGCGCGGGGTGGAAGCGGAGTGACGATCCGCTCGCCGGCGGCGTGCGTGGAGAGGTCGTCTGGTCGCGCGCGACTCAGGAAGGCTACATGAGCTTTCGATCACTGCCGCCCAATGATCCCGCGCGCAACCAGTACCAGCTGTGGATCTTCGATTCGACGCGACCGGATTGGGAGGCCAAGCCGGTCGACGGCGGCGTATTCGATGTCGGCGCGGGGGGCGAAGTGATCGTGCCCATCGACGCCAAGCTCGAAATTCGAAAGGCCGCGCTCTTCGCGGTCACCTTGGAGCCGCCCGGTGGCGTCGTTGTGTCCGCGCGCGAGCATCTGCTCGCGACCGCGACTCCTTGACGCGCGCGTTCAGGCGCCGAGGAGCTCGAGACCCCTCTGGACGGCTTGCGCGGCATTGGCCGCGCGCGCATCGGCGCCGGAGCGGCGCCACAGATCGGACCGGCCGGCGTACGCCGCGCCCCCGACGACGATACGCAGCGCCGGTCGCGCTTCGCGCAGCGCGCGGATCGTGTCGGCGGTCGTGACGCGCTGCTCGTCGAGCGTGGCGCCGAGCGCGACGAGATCGGCTTGGTGTCGGACGACGAAGCTCACCAAGTCGTCGGCCGGCGTGTCGGCTCCCAGGAACAACGTGCGCCAGCCATCGAGCTCGAAGTGAGCGGCCACGAACGAGAGCGCGATGTCGTGAGCGTCGCCTGTGATCGCGGCGACGACCACGGTGCGCTGTCTCGGTCGAACCGGAGGAGCATTCGCGAGCGCCAGCGCGAGTACCCTGCGCGTGACTTGCGTGGCGAAGTGTTCGTCGCTCACGTTCAGCGCGCCGATGTGCCACAGCCGACCTAGCTCGCGCTGCACGGGCGCGAGAACCGAGTCGATCAACGCTTGGACGGTGAGCTGACCCGCATCGAGTGCCGCGCGAGCCAGGCCCATTGCGCGCTGCTCATCGCCCGCGACCAGCGCATCGAAGTAGCGCTGCGCGAGATCAGACAAGGCGCGCGCCTGCTCGACTTCGGCGGTTTCCGGCGCGCCACCCCGCTCGAGCTCCTCGCGAGCGCGGCGGAAGTACTCGGGCAGGACGGCCCAGGCCGGGCCGGGCAGCGACTCCTCGAGCACCGCTTCCAAGCACTTGAGCGACGACGCGAGTCCTTCTGGAGAAGCATGGCGCGCCGCGAATGCTTCACGCGACCACGCCAAGTCGGCAGAGAAGAGCTCGGGCGACTCGTCACCGACCGCAGCCGCGAGCGCCAGGATCTGACGGTTGGAATACGCCAGCCACGCGTCGAAGCCGGCCGGCTCGACCGAGCTCGGTGAGCCCTCGAACATC
>JANOFY010000562.1:0-4329 GCA_031413895.1 Planctomycetota bacterium
GTGTCCTGACCCAGAAGTTCGTTGGCAGGAGCTGGTGTCCTGCGCGTTCCTGGCAAGGCGCTGCGACGACGCGTATCCGCGGCGATACTCGGAGGAGCGGCCACGCAGCCGGGGACGTGCAGGGCGCCGGATCATGTCAACGAACTTCTGGGTCAGGACACCAGAGCGGTCGGTCCGGCCGCTCGGCGGATCGGAGCGTCGACGGTTGGGACGCGTCCGTCGGACGAGGAGCGACGCGTCAGCGCGTTGGCCCGCGGCGCGTCAGCGGATCAGTCGGTCGCGCTCCTCGCGGTCGGCGAGATCTGCGAGCACAGGCAAGAGCAGCTCGCGGCCGAGGATGACGAGCGACGCCGCGAGTGGCAGCGCGATCAAGAGCCCGAACATCCCCAGCGACGCGCCGCCGGCCATGATCGCGAAGATCACGATCACCGGGTGCAGTCCCAAGCTGTCGCCCAGGATCTTCGGGATCAGGAAGTAATTCTCGAACCCTTCCGCGGCGAGGAAGACGATCCCGACGCGCAACAGCGCGCCGCCCAGGCTGTGCTCGAGCATTCCGACGAGCAGCGCGAACACGAAGCCGATCAGCGAGCCGACGAACGGGATCAGCGACAGGAATCCGGTGCCCATGCCGAGGAGCAACGCGTAGTCGACGCCCGCGATCCACAGTCCGATCGTGAGGAACAGCCCCTTCGCGACGCACACCAGCAGTCGACCGCGGAAGAAATTGGCGAGCACCTCGCCGATCTGCGTTCCGATCTTTACGAGTCGCGCGCGCTCGCGCTGCGGCAGGTAGCGCTGCACGAACCCGTGGATGCGCTCGAGCTCGAAGAGCAGGAAGTACGTGTAGATCGGGAGCAGGACCATCAATCCAAGGAAAGCCATGAACGACCCGAACACGCGCTGCAGAAAAATGAACGCGCCGCGCGCGGCGCCGAGTCCCACTTCTCCGGCCTGCGCGGCGCGCTCCTCGGTCAGCCAGTTCCCCCACCAATCGCTGAGCATGCGCGTGAGATCTTCCGAGTGGAACTCGCGCGGCGGGACGGCCGCAGTCTCGGACCCCGTTTCGGTACCTGGGGGCGACGTCTCGTGTTTCTGCTCTTTGACGTCCGTTGGAAAGAGCTTGAGCGCCCAATTGATCTGCTCACGATTCTCCTCCAGCGCCTGGTCGATGCGCATGCGCACGGTGGCGCCGAGCCCGTCCTCGGCCACGATCTCGCGCGCGAAGCTCCGCGCTTGGAAGAAGACGCCGAGTCCAACGAGGGTGATCGCGAGCGCGAATCCGCTGAAGATCAAGTTGACGGCGGAGCGACGCTTCCAACCGCGGCGCTCGAGCGCCAGCACGAGCGGGTGCACGACGAACGCGAGCAGGTAGCCCAGGATCAGCGGATTGAGAACGGCGCGCACGCTCCACAGGAACCAGCCCAGGAGCAGGAACAGCACGACGAGCGCGGCGTTGCGCGCCGCGGGAGTGAGGCGGTCGATCATGCGCTAGCCGCCCGGTTCGTCCGCAGGCGCGCCCGCGAAGAGCTCGGGGGGGAGGCGCGGCTCGTAGGACGCCACGAAAGCCTGGTCGAAATCGAACCCGTGTCGGAAGTCGTCGAGGCTGTCGTTCTCTTGACGGTTCAGCATGCCCTCGTCGACGAGAAGGAACACGATGCGGCCCCAGTCGAGCGACTCGCGCACACCCCACGCGCGCCACACCGCCGCGGCGAGGGGGCCGAAGAGCTCGCTCGCGTAGTGACGCATCCCGGCCAAAAGCTCCTGCCCGCTGACGTGACGGTCACCGCCTTGCGCGTTCTCGCGGCCGGCGAGTTGGATCGCCGGATCGAGCGATTCGAACAGGAACTGGAACGCCTCGGGAGCGTAACGCCCGTCCTTGAGGGCCAGCTTGCGCAGGGGATCGCTCACGGGGTGACCTGCACTTCGGCGCGTCCGAGCGCTCGCAGCGCGCGCTCGATGATCGCCTCGGGTGCCAGGTTGAGATCGACATCCTGCCGCGCCCTCAGGCATTGTTCCAGCCGCGATCGCAACGCGCGCATGGAGAGCCCCGACATGTGCGGGACGAGATCCGCGTGCGCGAGCGTCGCAACGTCGGCGCCCGCCGCGGCGCGCACGCCGTCTGCGACCACGGCGAGCACGAGGTCGAGAAACGCTCGCGCGCGCGCGCGAGCGATCATCGCGGCCGTCCGTCCGGGGAAACGGCCTTCGATCTCCGCGAACTCGCTGGCCGCTTCCGACGTCTCGATCCCGCCTGCGAGACGGCGCGCGATGAGCTCCCGCAGCGCGCGTCCACCGCGAGACGCGAGCCTCAGCGCCGCGCCAGGCGCGCCGTCGCACCAGCGCGCGAACTCCGCTGCGTCCGTTTCGGAGAGGCCGTTCGCTGCGAGCACGGCGCACGCCTCGGCGATCGAAGGAGCGCGGAGATCGAGGCGCATACAACGGCTGTGAACCGTCGGCAAGAGCATCTCGGGACGCGCAGTCTCGAGCACGATCAGCACGCCCGCGCCGGGCTCCTCGAGCGTCTTGAGCAGCGTATTCTGCGCACCCGTGGTCATCCGATCCGCCTCGCGCACGAGCACGATGCGATAACCGCCTTCCATCGCGCGCAGCGCCAGGAACTCGACGACGTTCGCGCGCACTTCCTCGGGACGCGGCGCGATTTGACTCACTTGGATCGTCTCTTCGTCGTCGCTCTCCGCATCGAGCACGAACACGTCGGGGTGCGATCCGCTCTTCAAGCGCTTGCACGGTCCGCAGCTTCCGCACGGCGCGCCGACCCCGCGCGCGCACAAGAGGCCGAACGAGAGCCACTCCGCGGCGAGGAACTTGCCGATCCCAGCGCGGCCGACGAAGCACACCGCGTGCGCGAGGCGGCCGGCGCGGCCCGCGCGCCACAGCCCATCGACGGCGCTTCCGTGTCCAACCGGCGGCTCAAAGCGCACGCGACACCTCGCTCCAGATGCGGCCGAAGACTTCGTCCGCGCTTCCGCTCGCATCGATCACGACCGTCTCCTTGTACCGCGCGGCGAACCGGCGGAAGCCTTCGGCGACCCGCCGTTGGAATTCGATCCCGTGCGCCTCGATCCGATCGACGTCGGCGACGTTGGCGCGGCTGGCGCGCTCGCCGGCTCGGCGCGACGCGGCGAGCTCGGGCGCGACCTCGAGCACGAGCACCATGTCGGGCCTGGGCTCGCCCGCGAAGTCCTCGAGCAGCGCGAGGACGCGCTCCTCGCCCAGCCCTCCGGCAACCGCTTGGTACGCGTACGTCGAAGCGTGGAAACGCTCGCACACGACGTTTTCCCGGCGCTCGCGCGCAGGCCGCACGCGCTCGTCGAGCATCTGCCGACGGGCCGCCGTGAAGAGCAACGTCTCGACGGCCGGCGACAGCGAGAGCTCGCGCGTGAGCACGATCTCGCGCAGGCGTTCTCCAAGCGCCGTGCTGCCGGGTTCGCGCAGATGCCATGTCGGTCGGCCCGTCGCGCGCTCGAGCGCCGCCGCCAGGCGCGCCGCCTGCGTGCTCTTCCCGCAGCCGTCGATGCCGTCGATCACCGCGAAGAGACCGCGCGCGCTGCCCGAACTTCCGGCGCTCCCGTGCATGCCGCAATCGTAGCTCGCGGCGCGCGCGACTCCACGTCGCGCTGCTTGTGACCTCGCACGCGTCGAACTACCGTGGCGCCGGGTGACACGGACGTGTCGCGCTTCCGTGACCACGCCGGAGCCCGTTCAGGAGATCGCAGGCGACGAACGGGCGTGCATCTTGACCGTCCGCACGCAGCCCGGGGCGAGCAAGAATGCGGCGGTCGGATCTTGGAATGGACTGCTCAAGCTCGCGGTCTTTGCGCCGGCGCAGGAAGGCCGCGCCAATCGAGCGGTCGTCGATCTCGTCGCGGAACTCTTCGATCTGCGTCCGTCGGCGGTTACGCTCGTCGGCGGTGAGACGAGCCGCGTCAAGCGACTGCGCCTCGCCGCACGCCCGGACCGCATCCGTGCGCGACTCTCCGAGCTTCTCGCCTGACGCATGAGTTCATCGCTGCTCGACGCCGCTTGCCACGCCGCGCTGAAGGACGCACAGGCGCGGCGCGTGCCCGCTCCTGCGGCCCTGCTCTTCTTGGCGACGGGGACCGGAACACTGTCCAGTTCCTTGCGCTCGGGCGCGCGGCTTCCGCTCGGACGCCTCAGCGGTGTTCCCGACGCGTGGCGCGAGACGATGCTGCACACGGGAGAGCTCGGCGGCAGCCCGGTCTGGCTCCTCGAGGACGCTCCCGGCGCGCCCGATCAGGGCTCGAGTCGTCCGTTCGACGAAGCGCCCTGGATTCGCGCGTTCCCGTG
>JANOFY010000563.1:0-17460 GCA_031413895.1 Planctomycetota bacterium
ACCCGCTTCCACTCCCTCGCAGCCAACTCGTGTCCGGCAAGGAGTTGGCTTCGAGACGACCGGAGGTGACCTGTTAGGTCACCGAGGATCGGATCGAACTCAACGACGCCGCGGGGCACGAGTTGGCTGCGCGGGAGTAGAAGCGGGTGAGAAATGCGGGCTAGCGCACTTCGACGTCGGCGCGCGCGCGGCCGATTCGGACCTCGTCGAAGTAGACGCTGTTGACGGTCTCGATGCCGTCCTTGCGGTAGAGGCCGAGCTTCAAGTACGGCGGCATGGAGTTGTACATGTTCGGGCCGGTGACACGGACGGCGCCGCCCGCGCCGCGCGTGATCGGCTGACCGTCCTTCCACGCCTCGACGAAGCCGTCGGCTTGCATCGACCACTTGACGTGGAACACGAGGTCGACCCATTTCCCTTTTTCGATGTCCGCGCTCCCGACGCCGCCTTTGTTCTTGCCGTCGAGCCCGTACATGATCTCGAGTCGCGGTTTCCCGCCCTCCGCGGTGTACTTCACGGCGAGCATCGGCGTGTGGGAGTCGTAGTCCTTCCACGCCTTGCCTTCCGGCGGCTGGTCGTGCCATTGCCCGAGGATCTGGAACAGTTCGGCGCGCGCGACGTCGGCGTAGTCCTCCGGGATCAGCACGCTCCACGCGTACCAACCCTCGCTGCCGAGCGCTTCACGGTTGAAGAGCTTGATCTCGGCCCGATTGCGCTTCGCCACCCGGTCCTTCGGATGCAGTGTCAGCTTCAGCGCGCCGCCGCCGCCGCGACGGGCGGGCGAGGGGACGATCTGCAGGCGGGACGCCTCGGCCAGCTCGTACTTCCAGCGCGGCGAAAGTGCCGCCGTGTCGAAGGATTCCGAGAACGTCTCGAGCTCCTTCACGGCGCTGCGATCCTCCTCTGGCCCGCGGTCTTTTCCGGGAGAGCGCGCCATCTTCATTCCGCAAGCGAGCGTGAGACCGACGATGGCGACGCCGCTCACCGTGCGCCACAGGAACTCTCTTCCGCTCGATGCGTGGAACAGCATGCGCATGGAAGCGTCGCATCGGGTCCGCTCTCGCGCAAGACGAGAGACTGCGTAGCGGTGACGCTCGCATCTTCCTTCGATAGATTCGTGCTCCTCCATGCCGATCCCTCGCCATTTGTTCGAGTCCCGACGCCCGCGCCTGCACTCCGCCTGGACCGGACTCGCCGGCGGAATCGCGCTGGGCGTCTTCGAAGCGACACTCATCGCGGTCATACGCACGCACCCGGCCGAGCGCCTGTACGACGTAGTTCTCGTGCCGCTCGCCGCGGTGCTCGCCTTCGCGCTGGCGGGCGCGCTCGTCGGCGCCCTCCTCCGCCCCAGTCCCCGCGCATGGTGGCTCCTCGCCGCGCTGTCGGTCGCGGGAGTCCTGCACACGCGCTGGTCGGAGCCGCTCCTCCTGCGCTGGTACGCGATGCCGATCGCGCTCGTCGTCGGGCTCGTCGCGGCGTGGCTCCTGCGGCGGATTCCGGCCAAGGCCGGCGCGCGCATCGTTCCGCTCGCGATCCTCGTCGCGGTCGGACTCCCGATCGCGGCGTCGCTCGCCGGCGACCGGCTCGACCCTCCGAGCGTCGTCTCGCGGCGGTCGCAGCGTCCTGCGCCGCCCGAAGGCAGTCCGAACGTGTGCCTCATCACGTGGGACACGGTGCGCGCCGACACGTTGCCTGCGTTCGGCGGCGGGGGACTCGACACGCCCGAGCTCGATCGGATGCTGCGCGAGGGCGTGCTCTTCGATCGCTTCCAAGCGGTCGCGTCGACCACCGCTCCGGCGCACCTCTCGATGCTCACCGGGCTCTACCCGGATCGTCACGGGCTGCGCTCGAACGGCGACGTCGCGCCGGTGATCGAGCTCCCGCGTTTGCAGGAGCTCTTCGGCGCCGCCGGCTACGCGACCGCCGCGTTCGTGTCGAACTACGTGCTGCGCGCGCAATTCGGTTTCGATCGCGGCTTCGATACGTTCGACACCGGCGAGCCCGGTCCGTGGAAGCGCGTGTTCGCGCGTCTCGGCGCCGGGAGCTCGCTGATGTGGCACCTCGAGCCCGACGAGTTCGTCATCGACGCGATGAACGCGCCCGGCCGCCAAACCGTCGAGCGAACCCTGGCGTGGCTCGCGCGCGTCGATCGTCCGGCCTTCGTGTGGGTGCACTTCTACGACGCGCACTATCCGTATCGCCCGGCCGAGCCGCAGCGCTCGCGCGCACTCGCTCGCGCGGCCGAAGGTCCTCACGCCGTCGATCCCGAGACCGAGGAAGGCCTCGTGTTGCAGCGCGGCGAGATCGAAGAGCTCGACGAGCTTCTCGGTGCTCTGCGGCGCGGGCTCGAAGCACACGATCCTGGGCTCGCGCGCACATGGATCCTCCTCGCCGCCGATCACGGCGAGTGCTTCGGCGAAGGCGGTATCCGTCAGGGCCACCACAAGAGCTTGTTCCGCGCCACGCAGCACATCGTCGGAGCGATCCGGCCGCCGTCCGCGTTGGCCGATTTCCCGCGCGGAACGCGCGTCAGCGCGCCGGCGAGCCAAGTCGATCTCTATCCGACGATCTGCGCGCTGACGGGACGTGCGACTCCGCCCGGAGTGCAGGGCATCGATCTCGTGCCGCTCATTCGCGGCGGCTCAGCGCCGGAGCGTGGACTCTACATGGAGACGTTCCAGGTCAGCCTGCGCGATCAGCGCATGCACGGCTGGTGGGAGGACGGCTGGAAGTACGTGCGGAGGCTCGACGGCAGCGAGATGTTGCTCGAGGACGGCGTGGAGCGCGAGGTCGATCGGACCGCGGAGGCCGGCGAGCGAACCGCGAAGTTGCGCGGTCGATTGGACGAGTACCTGAAGGGATCGCAGGCGACGAACGCGACGCAGCCGCTCGACGAGAACGCGCTCCGGGCGCTCAAGCAGCTCGGGTACACGGGCGACGACCCCTGATCACGTGTTACTTGCGGTCGTCGTCGCCTTCGGCGTGCTCTTCGTCGTCGCCGATGTAGCCGAGCGCTTGCAGCGTCGTCTTGACGCTGCCGGGTAGCGCGATCTCCGCCGCGTGATTCCGGAAGAGCTGCGCGGCGTCCAACTGGGCTTGGATCAATCGGGCGCGCAAGGAGCTCGAATCGCTTTTCGAGAGGTCGTGCTGCTCGCGCGGATCTCTGGCGAGATCGAACTGCATCCAGATCTCGTTCTCTGGCGCGTCGAGTCGGATGATCTTCTGCGTCCCGAGGCGCAGGCCCGACAAGCCCGGCTCTTCGGGCCGCTCGAAATAGATCGAGCGTTCGCCCGGCGCGTGCTCCACCGCGTCACTCGCCGTGGCGCGCAAGAGCGGCGCGAGATTCTGGCCTTGGATCGGGAAGTCGACGGTCGCGTTCGCGAAGCCCGCGATGGTCGGCAGTACGTCGACGAGGCTCACCGGCGTCGCGACGACCTGCGGCGGGATCCCGGGTCCCGTGACGATCAAGGGCACGCGCACGAGCTCGTCGAAGAGCGAGTGACCGTGCAGCCATTGGCCGTGATCGAAGAGCTCCTCGCCGTGGTCGGACGTGATGATCACGTAGCTCGAGTCGAGCAGACCCTTTTCACGCAACCGGCCGAGTAGGCGGCCGAGCTCGCGATCGCAGTAGCGGATCTCCGCGTCGTAGAGCGCGGTGACGCCCGCGAGCGCGTCGGGCGTGGGCTCGTCGTACTTCGCGAGGGGATAGGGAACGCGCTTGACCGGCACGCTCGGGACGTTGTTCAGCGTGAGCGCGTCGAGCGGCGCGTCGTTGAGCAAGTCCTCGGGCGGTGAATACGGATGGTGCGGATCGAGGTACTGGACGTAGAGGAACACCGGCTCTTCCGGCTTGACCCCGTCGACCCAGTCGAAGATCGCTTCGTTCACCGCGCCCGCGTCCGTTCCGCGCAGCGCCCAGCTCTCGCCTTGCTTCTGCGGAGCCGCGCGCGCGAGCAGCGGTCGAAACAAGTTGTCGCGCAGGAACTTTCGCCAGCCGCCCATCGCGGTCTGACCGAGAAGAGACGGCAAGCCCGAGTTCCAGAACGAGTCGAACCCGCGGCCGAAGCCGAACGTCGGCGAGACCTGCAGGTTCGCGGAGAACGCGGCCGTGCGATAGCCGCGCTTCTGAAGCAGCTCGGCGAGCGTCGGGAGCTCGGACGGGAGCTTGCGCCATTGCGAGTACACGTCGTGGCTCGACGGATACAGAGAGGTCATCAGGGACGCGACCGAGGGGCGCGTCCAGGGCGCAGCGGCGTACGCGGCGTCGAAGCGCGCGCCTTCCTTCGCGATCGCGTCGATCGTCGGCGACGTCGGCCGCGCGTAGCCGTAGCACGACAGGTGATCGGCGCGCAGCGTGTCGATCAGGATCACGACGACGTTGGGCGCCTTCTCGCGCGATGCGCCCACCGGCGGGCGTGCGGCGGCTGGCGCGCTGCCACCGACGAGCAGCGCGAGCACGTGCGCTGCCGCGAAGCTGACCGCGGCGAACACGGCGAGCGGACGCGGGCGCTTCGCGAAACGCGCGAACGCGAATGCGATCGCGATCGCCAGGACCATCGCGAACGCGAGGCTCGCGAGCGACCGCGGTGAGCTGATCTCGTCCGCGCCGGGCAATAGATTCTTGGTCCACGCGAGCAGCACGCACGAGGCCAGCGCGCCGAGCGTCCACGCGCCGGCGAGTCGCGTCGTCATCGAGCGGAAGCAGAACGCGAGGGCCGCGGCGAGCGCAGCGCCGGCGCAGCCGTACGCGGCCTCCACCTGGAGGAGCTCGACGAGCGGCGAGCGAAACTCGAGCGGCGAGAAATACAGCGCGGCGGCGCCTTCGATCGCGCCCGCGGTGAGTCCGATGGCTCCGCCGAGCACCGCGGCCGCGAGCGCGGCGTGAAAACGACCCCTCCCGTTGCTCGGTGAATGCATGAACGCGGTCGGAGGCGCGCGCTATCTGCGGGCGCGGCGCACTTCCAATCGGAGCCTATCACGCTCGCGAACGAGCGGCCAGGCGAGCTACTGCGCGCGTGTCGGTCCCGTCTCGATCCAAGTTTTCGACGGACGTGACTGCCAATCGCGCCGCCACGCACGGTGCGCCTCGCTGGTCGGAAAACTTTCCCCGGCGGGCGGCGGGTACGCGGTCATGCCGTGGAAGGGAAGCGGCTCGACGCTCTGTCCGCACTGCGTGTTCGGATCGCGATCCTTGCCCCAACCGTCGAGGAAGAGCAGGTAGTCGCGCGCGTATCCCGGCGCCAGCGGCGGGAGCGTCCTCGCGTCGAACGTGATCTCGAGCGCATCGCCAGCGCCCATCACGACGAAGCGATCGTCGATGTCACCGATGAGAGGCAGCACGTCGCCGAGGCGCGTGTACAGGCCCGGAGTCTGATTCCAGCGCGCGAACGGCGCGAGGTGCTCCCACTCGAACCAATCGAGTGCGTGCTCGCCGAAGAGCGGCCGGGGCTCGCTGAACCCGCGCTCCCACAGTTTCGTCGACGCCGGTTCGAGCGACGTCACGGTGAGCGGCGCGTCGTCGTCGTCGGTCGCGAGTCGAATCGAATCCCAGTAGAGACGCAGCGTGCTCGTGAGCCGAATGCGCGGATCGTCGCGCACGAGGAGCTCCGTCACGTCGAGCACCATGCTCTTCAGTTTTCCGGCGGGGAAACCGATCGGCGGACCGGTGTCTTTCCAGCCTCCGTTGCCATCGGGCACCGCCAGAATCGGCGGCACGAAGTGGATCGACGGTGTGCGGCTCGACGCCATGTTGACGCTCGCGTCGGTCCAGTAGAACCAGCCGGTCATCACCAGGCGCAGCTTCTTCGCGCTCGCGATCGACGGGCCTTCGAACGTGAGCTCGAGCGCATGCTCGGGCGCGAGGCCGAGGAACTGTCCGCCCCACGACGGACCGAGCGGATCGCTCCCTCTATAAGGACGGAACGGCGCGGCGAAACGTCCGTCGATCGCAGCGAGCTCGCTCGTCCAATCGACACCGTCGCTGCCGCGCACGAGCTTCGGTGCGACCGGCGCGAGGACCGTGTGCGTGTGCGGCGTGGGAAACGGCGGGAACGTGAAGCGCTCGTCGGGGTAGATCTCGACAGCCTGGGGATGGTCGACGACGTCGAGGCGCACGCGGTCGAGGTACGTCACCTCGCGCAGCTCCTCGGTGAGTTGCATCGCATAGATCCCGTCACGCGGCGCGAGCTGCGAACCGCGGATCAGCACGTACTCGTCGTGATCCGGCGGCACGAACAGGCCGGGCGCCATCGGAAGACCGAGCGGCGTGATGCCGAGGACATCGGTGACGAACTCGTAGCGCGTCCCGTTCCACGTGTAGAGAAAGGGACACGAGCCCATCAGGCCTTCGCGCTGCTCGATCAAGCGATCGGATCCCGCCGCGATGCCGAGCTCGTGTTGGATCACGCCGTTCGGCCACGTGACGCGGATCCACGCGGCGCTCTTCTCGGTGCCGAGGCCGACGAGCAGCGGCTCGCCGGTCCAGAAAGTGCGTTGGTAGTCGTCGCCGGCGCGCGTCTCGACGATCGCGCCGACGCCGCGCCGGTTGTCCTTCGTCCCGCGCAGCGCGACGTGGATGCCGCGCCAGGTGCTCTTCTCGCCGCGGAAGATCTCGAGTCCCTTGTCGGTGACGCGCAGGAGATCGACCGCGCCGTCACCGTTGATGTCGGCGAGCGCGAGCGGCAGGCCTGCCTGGCCCGCGCCGGCGATCGTGAACGGCGTTTCATCGCTGGTGCACGCCGCCGCGAGTCCGCGGAGGGTCGCGTCCGTCGTGGTCCACGCGACGTCGAGTCGTCCATCGAGATCCACGTCGACGCACGCGGGAATCACCGACTTCGGCCACTGTTCCGCGGCGCTTTTCAAGGCGACCGGCTTGAGCACGCCGCCGGGCGCGGCGCACAAGAGCATGCGCCCACCCTCGCTGATCGCCAGATCCGGCCGACCGTCGCCGTCGAAATCCCCGAGCAGCGGGCGGTGCGAGAGACGCAACCCAGGCGGAAGCACGCCCTCCTTCGCGGCGAAGTGGCCGCTGCGCAGGTTGTCGTACAGCACCGTCCGCTCCGGCCCGCCGATGAGGAGGTCGACATCTTGATCGGTGTCGAAGTCCTCGATCGCGCACCACGTCGTCGCCGCCTTGGCATCGAGCCCACTCTCGGCCGTCGCATCGTGGAATGCGCCGTTCACCGCCGCGCCGTCGTCGCGCCAGAGGCGCACTCCGAACTGGCCGACGAGCAGCAGATCGAGGTCGCCGTCGTGATCGAAGTCGACGGGCTCGAGATCCTCGATTCCGGTGGGAAGCTCGGGCAGCGCGCTCGCCGCGGCCGTGAGTCCGTCGCCGTCCGCAATGCGCAGCTCGACCTTGCCGCCCGCGACGATCCAGTAGTCGAGATCGCCGTCGCGCTCGAGGTCGAACGCGCGCAGCTTCTCGACGGCGCCGTCGGAGAGCTTGCGCGCCGCGAACTTTCCGTCCTGGCCGCGTTCGACGGCGAACAACCCGTCCGCGCCCCACGCGATCACGCCCGGCACGCCGACGTCCGAGCCGACGACCTTCCCGTCCTTGTCCGCGACCGTCCAGTCCTCGCTGCGCGTGAGCGCGGCGAGGCCGCGTGCGTTCGCGAGCTCGGGCACGACGCTGGCCGGCGCCGTAAACGCTGGCGCCGACGGCGTGCGCGCCCCGGGCCGTTTTTCGCGCGCGGGGAAGTCGAGGCGACCGAAGTTGCCGCGCTCGACGTCGGCCGGCCCGGGATCGGTGAGGCCCTGCGCTTTCAGACGACTCCAATCTTCGAGGAACGCGTGCGATTCCGCGTCGCGCTGCGTGCGCGCCTGTTCGTCGTCGCCGCCATGGATGAGGAGCAGCCGCCCCAAGACATAGAGCGCCGTGAGATGGAAGCTGCCGCTCTTCTGCGGGCCGATCGCGACGAGCGCGCGTAGTTCCTTCTCGGCCTCCGCTTCGTCCGTGTCGACGAGGCACTTCGCCAGCATCAGGCGCGTGGGGAAGTCGTCCGGAGCCAGCGCCTTCGCGCGGGCAAAGTGCTGCGCCGCGAGCGCGAGGTCGCCGTCGAAGTACGTCGACTGGCCGAGGTTGTAGTGGAGCGCCGGGGAGTTCTGCAGCGCCGGCGCGGCGCGCTCGAGCAGCTCGCGCGCGCGGTCGCTGGCGTGCAATCCGAGCTCGACGATCGCCGCGCGCAGCAGGTCCTCGGGCGCGGGGGTAGCGCGCCCGACGAGCGGCGCGAGTACGTTGCGCGCTTGCTCGAGCTGACCTTCCGCGAAGTGCGCGGCGGCGACCTCGCGCGCCAGTACGTCCGACGTGCCCGAGTGAACGACGCTCGGCGGCGCGTCGTCGGAGCACGCGGAAAAAAAGGCTAGGCCGAGACCCACGGGGGCGAGACGCAGCGCGGCGAGAAACAGGGCGAGACGTTGCATGGCGCCATGGGAGCATCCGCGCGGTCCCAATTGAAGGGCGCGCGATCGCCTCGGCCCGGCCAGCGTCGTAGAGTTGGTGAATAGGCACATGGAGGTCTTCGAAGGGCGCGACGTTTTCGAGAAGAACCGAGCGCGGTGGGACGAGCTCCTGGCCGACTCGGGTGGCGGCGCGTTCTTTCTGCGCGGCGATTGGCTCGACAGCTGGGCGCGCACTGCGCCCGCCGATCGGCGCATCTTCCTCGCGGTCGAGTCCCGCGCCGGCCGCTGGGTCGCCGGGCTGCCGCTGACGCTCGGCGAGGGACGGATCGGCCGGATCCGACTCAAGAAGCTCGAGATCGCGGGCGCTCCGTGGTTCGACGCGATCGAGATCCCGGCCGTGGATGCCGCGTGCCGCGCGGGCTTCGTGCGCTCGCTGCTCACGTGGTGCACGCAGTCGCTGAGCGGTTGGACGGCACTCGAACTGCGCGAGCTGCCGGCCGAGTGCGCTACCGCGGCAGAGGTCGAGCGCGCGGCGAGTGAGCTCGGGATCGCGTGCGACAAGCGCGTGTGCTCGCGCGCGCCGTACGTCGCGCTCACCGACTTGGCCGACGGCGAGCGCGTGCTCTCGAAGAACCTGCGCAGCCAATTGAAACGCAGCGCCAAGCGGCTGCAGGAACTCGGAACGGTCGAGGTGCGCTTCGAGCTCGTCGACGAAGCGGACGTGCGTGCACGACTCGAATCGTGCGCGGAGGTCGAGCGCGAGAGCTGGAAGGGTCGGACGAAGTCCGGAACGTTGCAGCCCGAGTCGGGCTTCGCGTTCTTCGCCGAACTGTGTCCGCGGCTCGCGCGCGAGCGCGCTCTGGCGCTCGGCAGTCTCTTCGTCGACGGACGACTGTGCGCGTACCACCTCGGCTTCCGGGACGGCGCGCGCTTTCTGTCGTACAACCTCGCGCAGCGTCCAATCATGGACTCGGTCGGCGGCGGCACGTACTTGCTCCAGGGAATGATCGAGCGCGCGCGGGCGCTCGGTTTCGAGGTGATGGACGCGTCGCGCGGCTCGCTCACGCGGCCGCACGCCCTCGCGCGCTACTCGGACGCGGCACGCGAGCACCTCCAAGTCGTGCTGTACGGCGACAGCGCGTCGGGCAAGCTGCTCGAGCTCACCAAGCGCCGGTTGGTGCCGGGGCTCAAGCGATGGCAGCAGCGCTTCGCGGCGCGCGGCGGAGAATCGTGAGCTCGTCCCGGGTCGTCGCGCACATGCTGCGCACGTATCTCTGGCCGTCCGAGACGTTCCTCTACGGTCAGATCGTCGGCGACGAGCGTTGGAATTCGCTCGTCGTCGCGCGGCGCACGGAGTCGCCCGAGCGCTTTCCACTCGGCGCGCGGCGACTCTTGCTGACGACGGACGGCAGCGCGTCGATCGGACGCGCGTGGGCCGATGTCAACTATCGCGCGCGTCGACTCAGCGCGGGCGAAGCCGCGCGAACCGTACAGGCGCTGGCGGCGGAGAACGTCGCGCTCGTTCACGCGCACTACGGCACGGATGCACGCTTCTTCCGTCCCGTATGGAAGCACGTCGCCGTCCCGTTGATCGTGTCGTTCTACGGCTACGACGCGCGCAAGGCGCCGTCGCGCTTCTTCGGCTTGGGCGCACGCTACATGGCCGCGGTGGTCGAGGAGAGCGCGCGACTCGTCGTTCCGTCGCGCGACATGGCGGACGATCTCGTCGCGCTCGGTGCGGACGAGAAGCGCATCGTGGTGCTGCCGTGGGGGATCGATACGCGGCGCTTCCGTCCGGCCCCGCGCACGGCGAACGGCCGCGTCCACTTCGCGACCGCGTGCCGTTTCACCGAGAAGAAGGGCGTGCACGTGCTCATCGATGCCTTCGCGCGCGTGGTGCGCGCCGGCGTCGATGCGGAGCTCACGCTCGCGGGGAGCGGGCCGCTCGCGTCTCAGTACGTGCGGCAAGCGGCTGATCTGCGCGTGGGTGAGCGCGTTCACTTCCCCGGCTTCGTGTCCGCAGCGGAACTGCCCCACTTCCTCGCGCGTCAAGATGTCTTCGTTCTCGCCAGCCTCACGGCCGCGGACGGCGACAAGGAAGGCACGCCGACCGTGTTGATGGAAGCGCAGGCGATGGGACTGCCCGTCGTGGCGACGAAGCACGGCGGCATCGTCGACGTGGTGAAGGACGAGGGCGGCGGCTACCTCGTTGACGAAGGCGACGCGGAAGCGCTCGGTGAACGGCTCGTACACTTGGCGCGGCACCGCGACGAGTGGCCGCGCCTCGGTGCGCGTGGCCGCGAGCACGTACTCGCGAACTTCGACGCCGCGCAGCAGAATCGTCGCCGCGAGGAACTCTACGACCAAGTGGTCGCGGGCTGACGCGCATGCACAAGCGAGTGTGTCTTGCGAACGTGCCGGTGCTCGTCTTTCACAGCGTGAGGCGTCACGACCTCGCCGAGCTGGGCGACTTGTCGCTCGAGGAATCCGTGTTCGACCGGCAGCTCGCTGCGCTCGCGCAGGGTGGTTACCGCTCGATCACTTGCGCGCAGCTCAGCGACCACCTCGAGCGTGGCGCGCGGTTGCCAAAGCGGCCCGTGCTCCTCACGTTCGACGACGGCTATCTCGACAACTTCACGATCGCGGGGCCTGTGCTGCGCCGCCACGGGTTCTCCGCGACGGTGTTCGTCGCCAGCGATTACGTCGACGGCTCGAGCAGCGTGCGCGAGACGAGCGAGACGGCGCGCCGGCCCGACGAATCGGGTTACCTCTCCGCGGGCGAGCTGCGCGCCATGGAAGCGAGCGGCGCCTTCGAGATCCAAGCGCACTCCGCCGCGCACGCGCGCGTTCCGATCGCACCCGAGGTCGTGGACTTCCATCGGCCCGCGGCGCCGTGCCGTTGGCTCGTGGCGTCGCGCTTCGCGGAGCTGCGCGCGCGCGCTCACACAGGCGAGCACGACGGGCGGCTCGCCTGGGGCACGCCCGTCTGGCGCTCCGGGTGGATGGGCGAGGCGCGCGCGTTCGCGCCGGACGGCGACGTCGAGCAGCGCTTGACCGCGCACGTCGCTGCGAACTGCGGTCCAGTTTTCTTCGCGCGCGAGACTTGGAAAACCGAGCTCGAGCGCATCGCGGCGAGCGCTCCGATCGGCGGACGCTTCGAGAGCGAGAGCGAGCAGCGCGCGCGGCTCGCGCTCGATCTCACGCGGAGCCGCACGTCGCTCGAGGGCATCCTCGGTCACGCCGTTCCCTTCATGGCCTGGCCCGGCGGAGGCTCGAGCGCGCTCGCGATCGACGTCGCGCTCCGCGAGGCCGGTTTCCGCGCGACGTTCGGTACGAACCGCACCCCCGCGGGCGTCGTCCCAGGCACGTCCGCGATTCCCCGCACGTACTTCGATCAGCGCTACCGCGGGCGGTTTTCCACGACGGCGCGCGTGTGGAAGCTGCGCGGCGTCGCGGACTACGAAAGCGGTCGAGTCGCCGGCTATGCACGGCTCTTCGCCGCGAATCGCCTGATGCAGATCGGCGGTAGGGGCCGGGACTGAGTCCGCGCGGGCTCGTTGTAGAATTCAGGGTTCACCGTGCTGACCGACGTCCAACAATCCGCCGCCCGACCCCGTGCGCCCGCCGCAGCGGAGTCCGACGCGGCTTCCAGCTGGGGCGCTCGTTTGCGCCGAATCTTCCTCATCGAGACGTGGTGGCTCGTGCGGCGCGACCTCGGGGAACCGCTGCCGCGACCGTCGGAGCCGCCCGGGGAAGGCATGGAGTTCCGTCAGGCGACGCCCGCGGACATCGAGGTGTGGCGTGAAGAACGCGCGCACAAGCTCGAGTCCTACCGCGAGCGCCTGAAGCACGACAATCCGTTCGTCACGATCGGGCTTTTCCGCGGCAAGCTGGTCTCCACGTGCTGGTTCTCGGCGGGGACGTACCACGATCCCGAGCTCGGCTACACCTTCCACTCCGAGCCCGGTGGCGTGTACTTGTTCGAAGCCTGGGTGTCGCCCGCGTGGCGCGACAAGCGCATTGCGACGCAGAACCTCGAATGGTGCTGCACGTACGAGCTCCCGCGCCGCGGCTTCACGCACGCGTTGAGCTACTACGTCGCTTCGAACCAGGCGTCCGCAAACCTGCACAAGCACTTCGGCTATCGCACGATCGCTCGCCTGTGGCACCTGCGGATCCTCGGCCGGCACCTGTTCCTGGAGCGCAAGGTCCATGCGTAGGCCCGCAGAGTTTTCGGAACCGTTCGGGGAGCGTGGCGCCGCCGTCGAATGCACCCGCGGCGCGGGTCGGCGAGTCCTCCATCGGAGCGAACGGGGGCAGAAAAGCCATGCCGATCAGTGGAGCCCCCGATCGCGGAGATTCCGAGGGCTGATTAAATTGAGAGTCACTCGCGCCCCCGGCGATGACGTTGCGCGCGGCTTCTTGTCCTGCCGTTCCTTACCGACTGTGAGACTGCTCGCGCGAGTCTCCTGGCTCAGTCCATGATTGCGCCTGTACTCCGCACCACGTGGGCAGCCCGGCTGCGCCGCATCCTGTTCATCGAGACGTGGGTGCTCGTGCGCCGCGAGCTGTCGAAGCCGCTGCCCGTCGTCCCCGCGCCTCCGGCCGACGGGATCGAATTCCGCCGCGCCGGCGTGGGCGACCTCGATCTTTGGCGCGATGAGCTCTCCGGCAAGGTCGCGCTCTACCGGGAGCGTCTCGCGCACGACAATCCGTTCGCGACCGTCGGAGTGCACGACGGCAAGCTCGTGTCGATGTGCTGGTTCGCCGCCGAGGGATACAAGGATCCCGCGCTCGGCTACACGTTTCGCCCCGGTCCCGGCAGCGTGTACATCTTCGAGGCCTGGGTGTCGCCGCAGTGGCGCGACAAGCACGTCGCGACGCAGCACCTCGAGTGGGCCTGCATGCGCGAGCTTCCGCGCCTGGGCTACACCCACGCGATGAGCTACTTCGCTTCGAAGAACACGAGCGCACGCAAGCTGCACGCCCACTTCGGGTACGAGCACGTGTCGCACGTCTTGCGCGTGCGGATCTTCGGCATGCAGTTCTTCTACGAGTACTGAGCGCGCGTTGCGTGTGGTGGGGAAGGCGGGACTCGAACCCGCACGACCTTGCGGCCTTCGGATTTTAAGTCCGATGCGTCTGCCGATTTCGCCACTTCCCCAGCGCCGGATGCGTCATATGGAGTGTAGCGACCGAGCACGCCGCTCGATCGCAGCGATCGCGTCGCCTTGACCGGTGGGCCCGCAGGAGTATCCTCTTCGCCTCTCGATTCGGGCGGCATAGCCAAGTGGTAAGGCGACGGATTGCAAATCCGTTATCCCCGGTTCAAGTCCGGGTGCCGCCTCCAAGCGCGGAGCGTGCTGCGTCGATCGCGCGCGCGCGCGGCAAGCTGCGCTAGACTTCGCGCGCGTTGAGCGAGCACGAGCACCGGTCGAGCGAGGCGAAACCGCGCGTCAGCGCGCGCTCGCTGTCGATCGCCTTCGCCGTCGCCGCGGTCGGCGCGCTCGGCGCTCTGCCCGGCTCGCGCTCCGGTCCCGATCCCGTCGCGCTGCTCGCGTGGCTCTCGCTGTGGTCGCTGCCGGCCGGATTCGCGTGCGGCGCCGCGGGTCTCTCGCTGTGGCCGCTCGCTCCGGTGGTGCCGGCCGTGTGGATGGGGCTCGTCGCGTTCGCCGACGGCGCATCGATCCGCGATCTTTCGACCCCGGCCTGGTCGGCGCTCGCGTTCAGCGGACTCTTCGCGGCCGGGCTCGGGCTCGGACGCCTGGCCCCGCGCGCGCTGTGGTGCGGAGTCGGCGTGCTCCTTCTCGTGTGCGGGTTCTTGGCGGTGCTGCCCGCGGGCGGCGGGATCCTGGAAGGGCCGCTGCCCGCGCACGTGAGCGCGGTGCTGCTCGATCTATCGCCGACGACGCTGCTCGCCGAGTGCGCCGGCCTGGATTGGATGCGCCACCCGGCGCTGTACGAAGCAGCCGGCACGGTCGACATCGACCCGTCGATGCGCAGCGCGTGGCGAGGGATCCTTGCGGGGCCGGCGGTGTTTTTGGTGGGATGCTGTCTCGCGGTGGCGGGGGATCGAATCGCTCGCACGCGCGGATGACGCGCACCGGTCGTCGAAACTCCGAGGTCGAATGGCTCTTCACAAGTACTTTTGCACGTTTCCCCAGGAGCTGATCTCCGAGCCCATCATCAGCCACACGCTGGGCGACAAGTTCGGCGTCGTGCCGAACATCCGCGCCGCCAGCATCACGGACACGATGGCGCTGGTCGCGGTCGAGATCGAAGGCGAGGAGCCGTCGATCGTCGCTTCGGTGGCGTACCTGAAGGAGCGCGGCGTCAAGGTCGAGGAGATCACCGATCCGGAGGACAGGTAGCCGTCCTGTCCGTAGAACCGGCAACGGCCCTCGGCTCGCGGGCACGATGACGACGGCGCGCGTTTCCCTGCACGTCGCGGTGCCCGCGCGCGCGTTTCGACGCGCTGCGTTGCCTGTGCGCGCGTGTCGGCGCGCGGTGATGATCCTCGCCGCGCTGGCGTTCGCGTGCGGAACCCCGGCGCCGCTCCAGCGCGATCCGAGTTGGCCCGTGCCCAAGCGCGGCGCTGTATCCACGGAGCACCCGCGTGCGACTCAGGCGGCGCTGGCCGTGCTCGACGCGGGTGGCAACGCGGCCGACGCCGCGGTGACCGCCGCTCTCGTGCTCGCGGTCGTGCACCCGCAAGCCGGTAACCTCGGCGGCGGCGGCTTCGCGGTCTTCGTGCCGCACACCGGCGAGGCGCGCGCGCTCGATTTTCGCGAGACGGCGCCGCGTGCCGCGACCCTCGACAAGTTTCTGGGCCCCGACGGTGCGCCGATCGCCGCTCGGTCGCGCGACGGGCCGTTGTCGGTGTGCGTGCCGGGCACTCCCGCCGGACTCTACGAGCTGCACAAGACGTGCGGCTCGAACCGCTTCAGCTTCGCCGAGCTCGCGCGCCCGGCGATCGAGCTCGCGCAGGGCGGCTTCGAAATCGATGCGTGGCTGGCTCACGATCTCGCGCAACCGAACGTGCGGGAGCGCTTCAACACCGCCGCGCGCGCTCTCTTTTTTCCCGCCGGCGTGGCGCTCGTGGAGGGTGAAACGTTGCGTCAGCCCGAGTTGGCGCAGACGCTCAGCCTGTTCGCGAACGGTGGGCCGAACGCGTTCTACAGCGGGCACGTCGCCGATGCGTTGATCGCGGAGCTCGAGGCGTCGTCGTCGCACTGGATCGATGCGAACGATCTGAAGTCGTATCGCGTCGTTCCGCGCGCGCCGCTGCGCGGCTGGTTCCGCGGTTTCGAGGTCGTGACCATGCCGCCGCCGTCGTCGGGCGGCGTGCTCTTGCTCCAGGTGCTCGGCATGCTCGAGGGTCTGCCGCTCGATGCGGAGCGCACGAAGGCGCTCGCCGCGCACGACATCGAGCGACAGAAAGGCGCGCGCACGTCGACCGACGATCCAGGTCTCTCCGAGCGCATGGTGCACTGGTGGATCGAAGCGCTGCGGCGCGCTTTTGCCGACCGCGCCGCGCACCTGGGCGATCCGGATTTCGTCGACGTGCCCGTGGCGGAGCTCCTGTCGCCCGAATGGATCGCCGAGCGCCGCATTTCGATCAGCGAGTCGGCCGATCCGACGGTGTCCGCGTGGTCACCGTCGCGCGAGGGAACGCAGACCACGCACATCTCCGTGCTCGATGCGCGCGGCAACGCGCTGAGCTTGACGACCACGCTGAACAGCACCTTCGGGAGCGGGATCCTCGTGCGTCGCGCGGGCTTCTTCTTGAACAATGAGCTCGACGACTTCGCGCTCTCGCCCTCGAGCCCCAATCAGTTCCAACTCGTCGGCTCCGCGGCGAACGCGATGGTGCCGGGGAAACGCCCGCTGTCCTCGATGACGCCGGTCGTGATGCGCGCGGGTGGCCACGCGACGACGCTCGTGATCGGCAGCCCTGGCGGACCGCGGATCATCAGCGCGATCGCGCAGGTTCTCCTGCGCACGCTCGTGCTCGAGGAATCGATCGACGCCGCGATCCGCGCGCCGCGCCTCCACCAGCAATGGAGTCCGCCGAACACGCGCTTCGAAGCGGGTTGGGAGGCGCCTGTGCTCGCTGCGCTCCAGAACCGGCGCGGTCACTCGGTCGAGATCGACACCGGGACGTTCGGCTGCGTGCAAGCCGTGTGGCTTTCGGATCCGGGCACTGAACCGATCGCGATCAGCGACGCGCGCGGCGGCGGCGCGGCCGGCGTGCAAGGGCGGCCGCTGTCGACTCCCGCTCGGCCGCCGGAAAAACCGCGCGCACCCTGACGGGCGCGGGTCACTCGCCGGTGCGCGGAGCGTCGTCGGCCGGCGCCGCGGAATCCGCGCGCAGGCTGTCGGCCGCGGTCGAGGACTTCTCGCTCGAGAACGCCCACCAGCAGGCGGCGACCAGAGCCACCGCCGCCGCCCACGCGACGAGCTTCAAGCGTTGCGAGCGCGGACGCGGAGTCTTGCTCTCGGTCCTGTGCGCGACAGCGTCCGGCGCCTTGGCGATCGGCTCGCGAAGCGCTGGTCGCGGCGTCGGTTCGGGAACGCTGACGGCCGCGATCGGCGGAGCGGGCGTCGCGGCCTCCGCTCGCGAGGGCTGCGCCGCGGGAGCCGCGAGAACGGGTTCGGAGGCGGGCGCGCGTCGCGCATCGGCACTCCTCGGAGCGCTGGCCGGCGCAAGGTGGAGCGGGGCAAGGCTGACGACGCCCCCGCAGCTCTTACAGCGCGCCTGGTTGTGGCGAAAGCTGGCGGGGATGCGATAGCTCTGCCGGCACGACGAGCACGTTCCGACGCGGTAGTCCATGGAAGAAGTGGCCGCGACCGGGCGCTGCCAGCGTCGGGCGAAGATACAGGGCGCGCGCAGGGGTGGCAATGCGAGTGCGCGCTCTGGAGCCCTTGTGCCGCGGGTTACGATCCCTCCCTGCATGAAGGAAGCGATGACTCAAGCGAGCACCGGCAGGCGCTTCGAACTCGTCTGCCCGTTCCAGCCGATGGGCGATCAGCCGCAGGCGATCGAGACCCTTGCGCGCG
>JANOFY010000564.1:0-7615 GCA_031413895.1 Planctomycetota bacterium
TGCAGCCCGTCGTTGTCGACGACGAGTTCGCCGTCGATCCACAGGCTCGCGCCGTCGTCGCTCTTCAGCGCGAACAAGTACAGGTCTTCGTCGGGGACCGTGACGAACCCGCGGTAGCGACGGCCGGCGCGCTCTGCGCGCGGCATGGGCCCGAGATCGAAGTCTCGCTCGACGCTCGTCGCGACGGGAACGAGACGCTGAAAACTCGGCAGCACGCTCCACTCGCCTTCGAAGTGCTCGCACACGAGACCGGGCGCGAGCCCCGCGGTCGTCGCTCCGGCGCGCGGCTTCACGCGCTCGAACGTCTCGGCCGTGGTCGCGCTCACGGGCCGGCCGTCGAAGAACGCGCGGGCGCGCACGGTCGTCGTCGTGGAGAGCTCGATCGGCGCGCGGTAGGGCTTCGAGCGTACGCTCGGTTCGCTGCCGTCGAGCGTGTAACGGATCTCGAGCTCCTTCGAGCGCGTCGCGAGCGTGACCGGCAGGCGTTCCACGAACGTCGGTGACTGCGACACGATCCGCGGCGCCTCGAACACGATCGGAGCACCTTCGATCTCGAGCGCGAGCACGGTGGCGACGGTGTCGGGCGCCGTGCGCGGCATCTGCACGACGATCGAGCCCGCTTCCGCGAGGATCGGCAGCTCGCGGTCGCGCTGCACGAGCAGATACGCGCGCTCGATCCGGTTGCCGAGGCCGCCGATTTCGAGCCGTCCTTCCGCCGGCCAATCGAATACATGGAGATAGAGCGTCGTTCGCTCTCCGTTGCGGCGCAGTGTGCAGCGTCCCCACGGAAGCGCTGCGAACGGGCTCGCACTCGTTCCGTAGATCGCTTCACCGTTCGTAGCCAGCCACGCGCCCATGTCGCGCAAACGCTCGACGCACGCGGGCGGGAACTCGCCTTCCGCCGTCGGCCCGACGTTGAGCAGGAAGTTGCCGCCTTTCGACGCGCTGTCGACCAAGTTGCGAACGAGCTCGGTGCTGGATTTCCAGTTCGTGTCGAGCGCGTTGTAGCCCCAGTGATCGTTCATCGTCATGCAAGTCTCCCTGTCGACGCCGGGCAGGCCCTGCGCGGGGATCTCCTGCTCGGGCGTGTCGAAGTCCCCGGGACAATCGCCCGCGACGGTCATGCCCGCCATCTCGCCGCGTCCGGTGCTGACGCGATTGTTGACGATCACGTCGGGCTGGAGCCGCCGGCACAAGTCGTACAGCTCTTGGCCGTACTCGTTCGTCCACGTCGATTCCCGCTCGCCGTCGAACCACATCACGCCGATCGGCCCGTAGTTCGTGAGGAGCTCGGTCACTTGGCGCTGCAAGTGCTCGACGTACCGCGGAAAGCTCGCGTCCGCCGCGCTGCGCGTTTCGGAGTCGCGCCGCGGCAAGTAGTCGGGATGGTGCCAATCCATGATCGAGTGGTACCAGCACATCGCGAGGCCGTGCTTGCGGCACGCGTCCGCAAGCTCCTTCAAGACGTCGCGTCCATACGGAGTCGACATCACGTCGTAGTCGGTCTCCTTCGAATCGAAGAGCGAAAAGCCGTCGTGATGCTTGCTCGTGATCACGATGTACTTCATCCCCGCTGCCTTCGCCGTCCGCACCCACAGGTCGGCGTCGAACTTCACCGGGTCGAAGCGCGTGCGGAACGTCTCGTACTCCTCCACGGGAATCTGCGCGGTGGTCATGATCCGTTCGCCGTGATTCGTCTCGTCCTTCCACTGGCCGGCGGGAATCGCGTAGAGCCCCCAGTGGATGAAGAGTCCGAAACGCGCCTCGCGCCACCAGTCGAGACGCGGATCACCGCGATCGGCCGGAGCAGTCGTGGCACACGCGGAGAAGAGCGCGACGAGCGCGAGAGCGAGGGAGAGTGCGCGGTTCATCGCCGCGCAGTCTAGGAAACCGAGCGCGCCAACGTCACGGCGCCTCTGGGCGTCGGCGCTCGCGCTCGTCCGCGTGCGTGTTCGACTCGAGCCAGGGCAGCTCGCCGTCGGCGAGTTCACTCACCGGCGCGTCCTCCCGCGGGGCGGGCGGCCTCCGCATCGCGTCGCAGCGCGGCCCGCCACACCGCAGGACGTGCCAGCGCCGAGAGCGGGACGTAATCGCCGGAGACCGACACCAAGAGATCCGCGATCTTGGGTCGTGCTTGCATCGACGCGAGGACGCCCGCTGCGATCCATTCGTGCCGAAGGCCGCGCTGGAGTAGCCGCGCGAAGAACGCGCGTGGCGCGAGCTCTCGCCGCAGGCCGAGCGCATACGCTCGGATCGACGTGGCGTCGGCTCGACCGGCATGCAGCGCACGCTCGAGGCTTTCCGCCAGGAGCTCCGCGCCGCGGAATGCCGCGTACACGCCCTCGCCGGTCAACGGGTCGACGTAACCGGCCGCATCTCCAACGAGCGCGGCTCCGTCGAACACTTGGCGCGACGTGGTGTACGCGAGCGGCCCGACGCCGCGCACGGGTTCGACCCGCTGCGCACCCGCGAGCCGCGCGCAGAGGCGCGGGCAATCTTCGACGGCGCGTTCGAAAAACGCGGTCGGACCGAGCGGAGACGCGCGCACAGCCGAGACGTCGACGACCAGGTTGACGCTGAACTGCTCGCGGTCCACGGCGTGAGCTGCGAAATAGCCACCGGGGAAGAAATGGATGTCCGCCCGATCGCTCTCGCGCACGTTCGTGTAGTGCGTGACGAGCGCCAGCTTCCGGAGCCAAGGAGTCGAGCGGCGCACGCCCAGCGCGCCGGCGACGACGGATCGAACGCCGTCCCCTCCGACGGTGAATCGCGCCGCGATCTCGAACCGCTCCCCGTCAGCGCCGCGTGCTCGAACTCCTCGAACCCGCCCGTCCGAGTCGTACAGTAGCTCGGTCGCACGAACGCCTTCATGGTGCTCGACGCCGGGTTGTCGCCGGGCTGCGCGAAGCACGACCGCATCCAAGACCTCGCGCCGCAGCGCCAGACCAGAGTGCGCCGGCGGCATGACTCGGCCGAGTGACACGAATCGACCCGAGGCTTCACGCCCGAAACCGAAGAGGTTGAAACCCGACAGGCGACGTGCGCCCAGCGCGCGCAGCTCGCTCTCCACTCCGAGCTCGCGCAGGATGCTGACGCACTCGGGGTTCACGAACTCGCCGCACGGCTTGAAGCGCGGAAAACGGCGCGCTTCCAGCAAGCGCACATGGAAACCGGCGCGCCCGAGGCGCCAGGCCAGACTCGCGCCGGCCGGGCCGGCGCCGACGATCAGAACGTCGCAGCGTTTCTCGAACATCCCCGCCGACCGTTTCGCGAGCGGCCGCGCCCGCAGAGCTCACCACAACTCGCGCGATTCGAGCCAGAGACGATCGCGCCAGATCCACACGCCATTGAGCTTGGTGCCGCCTGTTGCGCGGCACCAAGCCGAATTCTCCCTGCTTCCCTGGGGTTGACACGTTCCATTCGTACTAACCGCCGATCGACTTGGGTCTCGCGTTGGTATCGTGGACGAGCCCGCTCAAGGCCACGGGCCGCACCGCACTCTCCGTGGCACGGACAGTCGACTGCGCGTGCGGCCCGCTTCACACCGAGTTGCGGTGTCCGGATCGTTTCCGTAACCGTTACGAGGAATCCCACGTGAGCGTCCCCTACATCCTGCGCAGGATCGACCGATGAGAATTGCTGCCGTCGCGAGCGCACTGGCGCCCCACGTATACGACCAGGCCACGGTCACGAGCTTCCTGCATCGTATCTGGAGCGACTACCCCGACGCGTTGCGACGTATGGATGCGCTCCACGAGAGCGTCGCGGTGAAGCGCCGCCACTTGGCGCTCCCGATCGAAGCCTATGCGCGGATGACGACGTTCGGTGAATTCAACGACGCGTGGATCGCGTGCTCACTCGATCTGGGCGAGCGCGCGGTGCGCGCGGCGCTCGAGCGCGCCGGGCTCGAGCCGCGCGACGTCGACGCCATCTTCTTCTCCACGGTCACGGGTCTTGCAGTTCCGTCGATCGACGCGCGGCTCGTGAATCGGATGGGACTGCGATCCGACATCAAGCGCACGCCGCTGTTCGGGTTGGGCTGCGTCGCGGGCGCAGCGGCGCTCTCCCGAGCGGTCGACTACGTGCGCGGCGATCCCAACGCGGTCGCGGTCGTGCTCACCGTGGAGCTGTGCTCACTCACCCTCCAGCGCAACGATCCGTCGATCGCCAACTTGATCTCGACGGGCCTCTTCGGAGACGGAGCCGCGGCCGCGGTCGTCGTCGGTGCGAATCGCACCGAAGGCAGCGGACCGCGCGTCCTCGACACCCGCTCGGTGTTCTACCCCGACACGGAAGACGTGATGGGTTGGTCGATCTCCGAGAACGGACTGAAGATCATCCTGAGCGCGCGCGTGCCCACGATGGCGCGCGAGTTCCTGTGCGACGACGTCACGAGATTCTTGGCCGAACACGACATCGCGTGCGCGGACATCGTCTCCTGGGTGTGCCATCCCGGCGGCCCCAAGGTTCTCGATGCCATCCGCGACGGCCTGCAACTTCCCGAGGATGCGCTCGCGCTCAGCCGTGAGTCGCTCGCGGAGACAGGCAATCTCTCGAGCGCGTCGGCGCTTTTGATCTTCGAGAAGACCATCGAACGCCGGCGACCGGCGTCCGGCGAGCTCGGGATGATGCTCGCGATGGGGCCGGGTTTCTGCTCGGAGCTGCTGCTCTTGAAGTGGTGATCTGCGTCGCTCAGCGCTCGCGACCGACCCGCTGGCGCGCGATGCCGAGCTTCTCGATCGCGCACTCGACCATGTCGCCTTCCGCGAGGAAGCGCGGCGGATCGAATCCCAGTCCGACACCGGCCGGGGTGCCGGTGCTGATCACGTCGCCGGGTAGAAGCGTCATGAATTGGCTCGTGTAGCTCACGAGCGTCGGCACGTCGAACACCATGTTCTCCGTGTTGCCGTGCTGGCGCATCTCGCCATTCACCTTGAGCGCTAGCGAAAGCCCTTGGAAATCTGGGACTTCATCGAGGCTCGCCACCCATGGACCGAGCGGCGCGAACGTGTCGCAGCTCTTGCCCTTCACCCATTGCCCGCCGCGCTCGAGCTGGAACGCGCGCTCGGAGTAGTCGTTGTGCAGAACGAAGCCGAAGACGTGTTCGAGTGCCTTGTCGAAGCTCACGTAGCGCGCGCGCTTGCCGATCACGATGCCGAGCTCGATCTCGTAATCGAGCTTCGCGCCGCCGCGCGGGATCATCACGTCGTCGTCGGGACCGCACAGCGCGGTCGTCGCCTTCAGGAAGAACACGGGCTCCGTCGGTGTCTTCGCCTTCGTCTCTTGGATGTGATCGAGGTAGTTGAGCCCGATGCCGACGATCTTGCTCGGTCGCGCAAGCGCGGGACCGAGGCGCACACCGCGCTCGAGACGCGGCGCCTTCAGGCCCTCCTTGTTGAGCCACATGCGCAGACGCCGGTCGCCGTCGTTCTCGAAGAACGCCTCGTCCCAATCACCGCCGAACCCGGAGCAGTCGACGCGCGTTCCGTCACCGAGCTGGATGCCGGGACGCTCGCTACCGGGAGGACCGAAACGAAGTAGCTTCATACGTGGGGAGTCCGCGTGCGGGCGTGAAGCACGCGGGCCGAGCGCTCGGCATCGAACTCGCTCGACGAACGAGCCTCGCAGAGATCGAGCGGAGTCTGCATGGTCCGAGGCGGTGAGCGCCTAGCAACGCTCGTCGAGCAACTGCTGCAGTCTGTCGACGTCGATCCTGTCCTGAGGGCGCGGGCTGCCGGCCTTGAGCCGGATCAAGCCCGCGGCGTCGAGGTACGGAATCGGAATCGCACCGGGTTCCAGCTTTCGATGAGGCAGCAGGTCCGCATAGCGCAGTCCTCCCATGCGAGTGAACACGTCGAGCGGAAAGTCCTCGCTGATGCAGATCGCGCCTTCCTCGTCGGTGAAGTCGTCGACGTTCAAGTCGCGCGCGTGTCCTTCACCGAAGTGCGCGAGCACGTCGAGCAACCGTCGTATGTTGTCCGGGTCGCGATCGACGAGGATATCCACGTCGTCCGTCGTGCGGACGTAGCCGTTCAGAGCGCAAGCGACTCCGCCCACGACCAAGTAGCGAACCTCACCGCGACCGAGGTCGGCCAACAAGCTTGCGAACGGGCCAGGATCCATCCTTTAAATACGTCGCGCGGTGCGTCTTGACCGCGCGGAGGCCGCGGATGAAGCGATTCAACGCTTCGAGTCGAGCCAATCGGTCGCCTCGACGGATACGGCCCACGACCCTCCGCGGCTCCATGACGTGCGATTAGGCCACCCGGCGGTGTGAGCGTCAATCGCGATTAGGCGTGCTCGCGTGCCGAGTGCCGCTTCTTGTTTTGCTGCAACCCACCGCGGCCGTACCCGGTATCACATCCCCATGGACTCGAGCCTCGCGATGGATTCCAGCTCCACACCCGGCGAGCCCCTCGACCAGCGGCTCATCGGTGCGATCCCCGAGCTGCGCTCGTTCCTGCGGCGACTCGGCGGACGAGTCGGAGGGGGAGCCGACGTCGAGGACCTCGTACAGGAAGTGCTCGCCCGCGCCCTGCGTTCGCGGCACACGTTCGACGAAGAGCGCGAGCTAGGTCCCTGGCTGCGTCGCACCGCGCTGCGCGCGTACATCGACCAGCGCGTGTCGATGCAGCGTGCGCCGGAGCGACTGGACTTGACGGATTCGGAGCCAGCCGAGCGAGCGACCGACGAGCTGGCCGAGCGCGACTCCATCGAGCACTTGCTCGCACGCCTCGAACCGGTCGAGCGCGACGCCTTGCTGCAGTTCCATCGCGACGGTCGATCGATCCGCGAGATCGGGACCGCGCTCTCCATGCCCGAAGGGACGATCAAGTCGCTCCTCTCCCGCGCGCGTCGCAAGATCGCGCTGCGGGTCGATCCGACGGAGGATCGGGCGTGAACGACCGAGAGTTCTGGGCTCGGGTCGATGCGCTCCTCGACGATTGCCGCGATCCGCTCGACGACGAAGCCGTCGAACGGCATCTCGCGCGCGATCCACGAGCGGTGGACCAGTACGTGCGATTGACGCGCACACTGCGGTCCCTGCCCCGCTCCCCGAGTGGACGACTTACACGACGCACGATCGCGGCGCTCGCGGTCGGCGCTGCGGTACTCGTCGCGCTCGTCGCGTACATCGACTTCGCGTCCGATGCACCGGAGGCCCCAGTTGTCACGCAGGGCACGTCCGCATCGAGCGTCCTGAGCTTCAAAATCTCCGTCGTGCGCGAGTCGAACGCAGCGCGATCCTCGACGACGATCGAGAACGACCGTCGCACGGACAGCCGCGAAGGGATCGCCGTGGAGGGCCTAGCCACGCTGATCACGACCTATCATCGGGAGAGCACGCCATGATCGCTTGGATCCTCGCACTTTCGCTCCTTGGTCCGTCCTTGCAGGAAGGACGAATCGCTCTCCCGCGTCCCGGCGAGTCGACCTGGAACCTGGGTCGCGTGCACGAGATCCGCTTTGAACACAGCGAGTCCCGGCTCACCGGCTCGGCCTTCACGACGAACGTCTTCCCCCGGCGCGAGGTCTTGCTTCAGAATCCAGACCTTTCGCAGGCGACCTCCGATCTGTACGACACGCCCGAGCAGCGAGACGCGCGTCTGATTCG
>JANOFY010000565.1:0-2321 GCA_031413895.1 Planctomycetota bacterium
CAACGGATTCCTGAAGGGACCGTGCGCTGGCGACTCAAGCGCGCACTCGACGAGCTGCGCGTAAAGCTCGACACACGGTTCGGCGGTTCGCGCAGCAGTTGGTGCGCGCTGCTCGCGCCGCTCGCGATTCCGGACCTGCCGATTGCGCACGCACCGACCGCATCCCAAGCGTCACCGGGCACGGCGGTCACCATCACGACAGAAGGAGCCATTGCCGTGGGAACGATGACGAAGATTGCAGCCGCGCTCGCGGTGGTCGCGCTGGGAGGGTGGGCCTGGTGGAGCGTCGAGGACGAGAGCTCGCCGACGATGGCGTCGACGCAGGCCGTGTCGACGCCACCGAACGCGCCGGTCGACCGCACCTCGGACGAGGTCGAGCTCGTTGCTGCCGAGGCCAAAGGCGCGGAGCCGAGACAGCGCATCGACCCCACGCCGAGCGCGGCGCGACCGCCTGCGGTGCCTTCCGCGGCGTCGAACGCGATCGTCGAACAGTTCGTCGCGGTGCGTTTCCTCGCGGCGAACGGCGTTCCGTGGCAAGGCGTGCGCTTCTGGCAAGTCGATCGCGAGGAGGACGCCGTCCTGAGCGGCGTCGACGGTCGCGCGAGACTGCGGATGCTCCGCGGCGACCCGCCGAAGTCCATCCACATGAACTTCGTGGCGACCCGTGCCGGGTGTGCGTCGGCATCGCTCGGCGCGACCGTGCAGCGCGGCGAGACGACGCACCTCGGCGACGTGGTGCTCGTCGGCTCGCTCGTGCTCCGCGGTCGGGTCGTCGACGAGAACGGTCGAGGGATCGCGGATGCGCGGGTTGGACTCTCGGTCGAGATGCTGCGGGACGACGACTTCGAGTTCATCCACCGGCAGGGAACGCCGAGCTTCGACCGCGGTACGACGGTCGCGAGCGAGCGAGAGGGCTTCTTCACTATGCGCAGCGTGGCGCCAGGCCGATGGCGGCTGTGGGCCAACGCCGAGCACACGCGATACGGCTGGACGGAGCCGTTCGACGCGGCGAGCGAGGAGATCGGCGGCTTCGAGATCGTGCTCGCTTCGCTGCGAGAGAACGACCGGCTGGCCGGGCGCGTCGTCGATCCGCAGGGCGCGCCCGTGCCAAAGGCGCAGCTCCTGATGAACTACTCGCTCGAGCACGAGTCCAGCACGATGACGGACGAGGCGGACGAGAAGGGTCGCTTCGATTTCGTCATCTGGCGCGACTGCACCTACAGCGTGGTCGCCTGGGATCCGGATCACCGATGGGCCGAAGGCGCGCTCGAGAACGTCACGCCCGGCGCAGGCGAGCTCGTCGTGCAGCTCGCCGAACCGATCACGCTCGACGTGCGCGTGCACGATCCGAGCGGCAAGCCGCTCGAGGGTTGTGAGCTCGCGGTGGAGCGCGAGGATCCCAGCCACCATCCCGAGGCCCACCTGCGTGTGATCGCAGCGGGGCGCTATCAGCTCACCCTGCCGGCGTACACGTGCAGCGTGAATGTCGCGGCCACGGGATACCGCCCGCGCTCGTTCGGGCCGTTTGCACCGGGCACAGCGCCGGCGAAGCTCGACGTCGAGCTCGCGCCCCTGCCGGTTGTCCGCGGGACCGTCGTCGCCGACGGTCGACCGCTCGCGGGAGCCACGGTCGGGCTGTATCCGACCGCGCGCTGTCTGCTCGTCGTGAACGGGTTCGATTGCATCACCGAGCAATCGGCGCGCGCGACGGCGATCAGCGATGCGAACGGCGCATTCGTGATCGGCTGCGAGCTGGATCGCGAGTTCTACGTGCGCGCCGACGCCGACGGGTTCGCGGCCAGCGAGCGCGGTCCGTTGACCGTTTCGACGATCGGACGGCCGATCGAGCTCGAGCTGACGCGCGGCGGCGCGATCGAAGGTCGCGTGCTGCTCCAGGGCGGCGCGAGCGGAGAGGGCGCGATCGTCGGCATCAACCGCGGCGATGGTCGCGCGCGCACCGGTCGTGCTGGCGTGGGCGGGGTCTATCGGTTCGAGGGACTGACGCCGGGGCGCTGGCAGGTGCTGCTGCGTGGCGCGGAGGTCAGGCCCGATCACTTGGTCTCGTCCAGCGACGATCAGAAGCCGGCGCGGGAGATCGAGTGGAGCTGCGAAGTCGTCGCCGGCAAGACGACGACGTTCGACGTGGTCGGCGAAGCCAAGTGACTCGGGCCGATGCGCGGCGCCGTCACCCGATCGACATCAAGAACTCCGCGTTGACGCGCGTCTTCTTCATCTTCTGGAGCAGCATCTCCATCGACTCGACGGGATCCATCTCGTTGAGCACCTTGCGCAGCATCCAGATGCGCTTGATCTCTTCGGGC
>JANOFY010000566.1:0-6314 GCA_031413895.1 Planctomycetota bacterium
GACGAAGCGCTATCTCGACGTCTCGATCCATGCCGCCGAGCGCGCGGTCGCCATCGACGATTCAGAGGACAGTCGGAGGACGCTCGCGCAATCGCTGGCGATCGCCGCCGACGTCGCACTCGACGAGCAAGACCTCGCGGAAGCGCGCCGGCGGCTCGCGGAAGCGGCACGTGTGCTCGAGGAATCAGGGCCGGCGCCGGACGCCGACGAAGCGGCGTTGCAGGAGCTGGGAGCGAAGCTGCGCGAAAAGCTCGGCGCAGCGCGACCGAGATTCCGGCCGGGACGGTGATGCGACGCTGACGACGAACAGGACGCATGGTGCGACTCTCCACAGCTCGTCGACTGGCGCTCGCGCTGCCCGAGACCACGGAGGAGGACCACCACGGCTGCCCGTCGTTTCGTGTGGCGAAGAAGATCTTCGCGACGTTGCCCGACAAGGATCATGTCCACGTGATGCTCTCGTCCGACGAGATCGACATGGCGGTCGGTACCGCACCGGACGCGTGCGAAGAATTGTGGTGGGGGAAGAAACTCGCCGGCGTGCGCGTTCGGCTGGCGACCGTCGATCAAGAGATGCTCGCGGCGTTGCTTCGCGAAGCGTGGCGGCGGCGGGCGCCTGCTCGACTCCTCAAGTCGTTCGACGCCAACTCATGAGCGGCCGACGCCCGACCTACCGCTTCACCGGCGTGATCGGCGCCGGCGGGATCGACGCGTCGCCGCCTTCGGTCTGACTGAACTCGATCATGTGGTGGCGCACGATCCGTCCGTTGACCACGAAGATCACGTCCTCGGCGATGTTCGTCGCGTGATCGGCGAGGCGCTCGAGGTTGCGCAGCGCGGCGACGAGGTGCATCACGTCGCCGATCCGATCGGTGTGCTCGCGCATGAACTGGATCGCCTCGCCGACGAGCTCGCGGTAGAGCCGGTCGGCCTCCGCGTCGGCCTTCCACGTGCGCAGCGCGAGCGCGGCGTCGAGTCGGATCAGTGCGTCCAGCCCATCGCGCACCATGCGTTTCGCCAGCGCGGCCAGACGCGACACGTCGGGTCTGAACGGCAACGGCGGAACGTCGGCGAGCACCTCCGCGCGCTCGGCGATGTTGACCGCGAGGTCGGCCATGCGCTCGAGATCGGAGTTGATCTTCATGATGCCCGTGATGAAGCGCAGGTCGCGCGCGACGGGTTGGCGCAGCGCCAGGATGTCGAGGCACATCTCCTCGACTTCGTTCTCGAGGTTGTCGACGACGCTGTCGCCCTCGATCACCTCGCGCGCGAGCCGCGCGTCGCGGTCGAGGAGCGCGACGAGCGACTTGTCGATGGCTTTCTCGACGAGTCCCCCGATGTGAAGGATCTTCTTGGTGAGCTCGGTCAGGTCTTCGCGAGTTTGTTTGGACATCGGCGGGTTCGGGGACGGCTAGGGAAGTCGGAGGCGCGACCGTGAGCGTAACGAATCTGCCGCCTCCGTCGGCCCATCAAGTCGGGTGATTCGCGAGGCGCGGCAGCGTGATCGTAAACGTCGATCCCACGCCTTCGACGCTCGCGACATCGACTTGGCCGCCGTGCGCGCGCACGACGTGCTTGACGATCGCGAGGCCGAGGCCCGTGCCGCCCATCTCGCGCGATCGCGAGCGGTCGACGCGGTAGAAGCGCTCGAACACGCGCGGCAGCGACGCGGTGGGAATCCCGATGCCGGTGTCCGCGACCTCGATCTGCACCTCGTCGCCCTGCTCGATGACGCGCGCGCTCACACGGCCACCGGCCCGCGTGTACTTGATCGCGTTTTCCAGGAGGTTCGTGAACGCTTGTTCGAGGCGCTGGCTGTTCGCGTTGACGAGCACGGGGCGCGCGGGTGACGGCGGAACCTCGAGTCGGACGCCCTTCGTCTCGGCGGCTCCCGCGAGCGCCGCGGCGGCCGAGCGCAGCGGCGCGAACACGCGCGTGGGCTCGAGCGGCATCTGGTCGCCCTCGGCTTCGATCGACGAGAGATCGAGCAAGTCCGACACGATCGCTTGCAGGCGCGCGGCATTGCGGTTGCCGATGTCGAGGAAGCGCGCCACCGTCTGCGGATCCTGCTCGGGTGCTCCGAGCGTTTCGAGCGCGCCCATCACGGCGGCCAGCGGCGTGCGCAGCTCGTGGCTGACGTTGGCGACGAAATCGATCCGCACTTGCTCCAAGCGACGGATCGCGGTGACGTCCGAGATCAGCGCGACCACGCCGAGGAAACCGCCAGCGCCGCTCGCCGCCGCGTGTCCGACCGGCGCGACCGAGAGCGCGAGCGTGCGCCCGTCACCGCGCGGCGACGGCGCGTCGCCGTGCCACGCGCCGTGAGACGACAGCGACGATCGCAGCGCATCCTCGAGCTCAGGAAAGCGCAACCGTTCCCACAGCGCTGCGCCGGTTTCGAGCGGCTCGTCGAGCCCGAGCAGCGACGCCGCGGCATCGTTCATCAAGAGCACGTGCTCGCGCGTGTCGACGGCGATGACGCCCTCGGTCATGCCGGACAGGATGGCCTGCATCTCGCTCTGCGCGCGCTGCGTCGTCTCGATGCGAGCGCGCAGCTGACGCGCCATCGACTGCATCGATTGGGACAGCTCGCGCACCTCGATCGGGCCCGAGATCGCGCTCGCCATGTCGCTGCCGTTCCGCGCGACGTGCTCGGCGCGTTCCTTGATGCGCTCGAGCGGTCGCGCAAGCCAGCGCGACAGCGCGAACGAAGCGAGCACGCCCGCGCCGAGAGCCGCGAGGCCGCCGAGGAGGACGTCTTTGCGGAGCGTTCCGATCGAGGCCTCCATGTCCGAGAGTTCCGCAGCCGCGCGCGTGAAACCGAGCGGCTTTTCGTTCGCATCGATGCGCAGCGCGAGATAGTGCGTGTCGCGCCCCGTCGAGCTGCTCCTGCGCTCGCTCTGACCGCGGCCGGTCGCGAGCGCGGCCAGGATCTCGGGGCGATCGGCATGGTTCGGGAGCGGTAACGGTACCTCGCTGTCGGCGATCACCGCGCCATCGAGCGCGATCACGGTGAGGCGCAGACGCGTCGCTCGACTGAGATCGCGGATCTGTGATTGGACGCGCGCCGGTTCGATGCGGCCCTGGAGCGCGTCCGCCGCGGGAGCCTGCATGAGCGCGGCCGCGGCGGAGAGCCGCGCTTCCACCTCGCTCATGTGGAAGCTGCGGATCTGGATCTCTCCGAGGATCGACGCCGTCGCGAGCAGGGCCGCCAAGAGGATCGCGAGTGCCGCGAAGATTCGGCCGGACAGCGTGTCCCAGCGCACGAATCAGTCCCCCGCGTCAGGGGTCTCGCGGAACTTGTAGCCGACGCCGCGCAGCGTGAGGATGTGCGCGCCGTACGCTCCGAGCTTCTTGCGCAGCGTCGCGACGTGCACGTCGACGTTGCGATCGATCACGAAGACGTCCTGGCCGAGGACGGCGTTGAGGAGCTCGTTGCGCGTGAATGCGCGACCGCGATTGGCGACCAAGTGGCGTAGGAGCTTGAACTCCGTCGCGGTCAACTCGACCGGCTGGTCGGACAGGCGCACCTCGTGCTTGACCGAGTCGATGACAAGCTCGCCGAAGCGCGTGACCTTCTGCGATTCGGGCGGCAGGCGCTGCTCGGACGCGCGCAAGCGCGTGGCGATGCGCGCGACGAGCTCGCGGATGCCGAAGGGCTTGCGCACGTAATCGTCGGCGCCTTGCGCGAGCCCGATCACGGCATCGGACTCCTCGCCCTTCGCGGTCAGCATCACGATCGGGATGTGGCTCGTGCGACTGTCCGAGCGCAGACGACGGCAGACTTCGAGACCATCGATGCCCGGAAGCATCAGGTCCAGGACCACGAGGTCGGGGAGCTTGCGCCGCGCTTCGGCGAGGCCGGTTTCGCCGTCGCCGGCGGTCACCACCTCGTAATGCTCGCGGACCAGGTGGTGCCGCACGAGCTCGACCAAGTCCGGTTCGTCATCCACGACGAGGATGCGGGATCGTTTCATGGCCGCTCGTAGTAGACCGTGCTGATCAGCGCGGCGCCAAGTCTTCATCATGTCTTTGTAAAGACGGCTGCGTGCGCCAGCGCGGCTGATGCCAGGCCCATTGTTCGGGCCACGCGCGGATCCAGCGCTCGAACACGCGATTCAGCCGCACGGAGAGGTCGATCGTCGCCTCGCGACGCCCGAGCGTTGGATCGAGCTGGAGCGGTTCCTCGACCTTGAGACGGTACTGGCCGTCTTCGCGAACGCACACGGCTGGGATCAGCGGCACGCCGGCCGCTCGCGCGAGGCTGGCGGGCGCCGTCATCGTCAGCGCTTGCTGACCCATGAACGGTAGGAACTCGCCCGAGATGCGGCGCGCCTCGAGATCGGCGAGGAGCCCGACGACTTCTCCGCGCGCAAGCACTCGTAGCACGGCGCGGGCCGGCGAACTCTGCGACAGCGTCGCGACGCCGTGCGCTCCGCGCGCATCACTCAGCCAGCGGCCGCTCGGATCCGCGGCGCGATCGAAACCGACGACGGCGCCTTTGAGGCCGAGACGCGACAAGCGCGCACAGAGGAGCTCCCAGTTGCCGATGTGCGCCGTGACGATCAGCGCTCCGCGACCGCGCGCGAGCTCGCGTTCGAGGATCTCGTAGGAGGGGTCGAGCGCGACGGCGCGATCGATCCACGCACCGCGTCCGCCGGTGCCCGACAGCGCGATCCACTCGGCGAGGAGTCGCGCCGCGTGACGGCGGACACCGCGCGCGATCCGGCGGCGCTCGAGCGGCGTCGTGTCAGCGCCGAGCGCGTGCTCGAGGTTGGCGTGCGTCATGCGCTCGTAGCGCGTGAAGCGCGCGAGCGGCGAGAGCGCGACGAGCGGAAGGTAAAGGAGATCCGGCGGAAGGCGACCGGCACTCGCGCTGAGAGCGGCGAAGAAGCGCGCCCGGACGCGCCGGCGCAGCTTTTCAGCCATGCGAAGACACCTCGAGCGCGGCGCGCAAATCCATGGCGACGCGCGCGCGCGTCGGCCGACCCGAACGCTGCGCGTTCACGAAGGCCGTTGTGAACTCCATGCGCTCGGACTTGCTCTGCGCGACGGTGCGCAGTACGGCCGGCCAGCCGGGACCTCCGATCGACAGCGGCGGCGCGTCGACGTGGAGCTCGCGGATCGAAGGAATCGAGCCGAGCCAAACGGCGTGGTGCTCGTCGACGAACAAGGACTCCGCGCTCAGTTCCGGCAACGACAGCCCGCGATCGAACAACGAACCGGCGAGGTCACCGAGCGAGCCTGCGATGGCATGCCGTGCGTGCAAATCCGCGTCGCGCAAGGATCGCGACAGCGAGCGAGCGCCGTGCGGGAGTCCGAAAGCAGCCCAGGCCGTCGGCGTGCAGGAGAAAACGAGCGGCCGGGCGGCGCGCACTCCGTGGTCGCAGAGTCTCGCCGACGCGTACCAATGCGCGCGCGTCTTGCGCGGCGTCAAGCCCTCGAGAACGACCTGTCCGGCACCCGTGCGGTACGGCAGCGGATCGCAATCACCGAGCTCGGCGCTCACGAAGCCGGAGAACCCCGCGACCGAATGTGCGCGACAAGAGCTCGAGTTGCGCGTCCAGCGTCTGCGTGCCCGTTCGATGGTCGCGCGACGGCGCGCGCGCGCCTCGCGTTCGACCGTTTCGGCGAGTTCTTCTTGATGCGGAAGCGTGCGCGCGAACGTGTCGGGCAACTCTGCCCGCCAGGCGGCGAGCGCGCGCGCGCGCAGACCCGGTGACAGTCGCTCGCGCGTGTCGGCCGCGAGTTGAACGAGGTCGCGCACGGCAATTCGCGCCGATGGGCCGGGCCTCAGGCGCGCTCCGTGGACGTCGACGAGCCACGCGCGGGCGTCGGCGGCGACAAGGACATTGCCCGAGTGCAGATCCGGGTGGTCGAGTCCGATCGCGTGAGCTCGCGCGAGCAATGCGCCAAGACTCTTCACGAGCTTTTCCGCGCTCGTTGGCCAGGGTGCGCGTTCCGCGAGCACCTCCGACCACGGGACGGCCCCTTCGATCCACTCGGTCGCGAGCTCCCAGCCGTGCGTGGTGTGGCGCACGGCGATCGGACGCGGCACGGCCAGGCCGCGCTCGGTCAGCTCGCACAGCGTCTTGTACTCCGACGACGCGCGCGCGCGGTCGCGCAGGCGATCGAGCCGGCCGGGGCTGTGAAACCGCTTGACGACCTCGGATCCCGATCCGGCGCAGCGCTCGACGCTGCGTTTCGCGCTGCGCTTCAGCGGGATCGCACTCTCGCGGGACTCCACGATCGAATTGTAGCGCTCCCGTCCGCGCGGCCGGTGCCGGTGCCCGTGCGGATGCTTGGATCGCGTG
>JANOFY010000567.1:0-4228 GCA_031413895.1 Planctomycetota bacterium
ACACGGTGTCGAAGTGCGGCCGGCCGACGTGCAAAGGAGTCGCTGGGACAGCACGCTCGAGCAGGACGGCGATGCATGGGCCGTGCGGATGGGACTGCGTTTCGTGAAGAGCCTCGGCTACGGCGCGGGCCGCGCGATCGAGATCGCGGTCGACGAAGCTCCGTTCACGTCGATCGAGGACTTCCACCTGCGCACGAAGATCTCCGAGAGCGCATTGAAAAGTCTCGCCGAAGCCGGCGCGTTCGCAGGCTTCGAAGCGCAGCGACGCTCCGCGCTGTGGCGCGCGGTCGGCGCGTCGCGGGCGGAAGCACGTGGCATGTTCGCGGGTGAGGAACACGCCGAGCCCGCGGCGCACTTCGCTCCGCTCTCGGAGTTCGACACGATTCGCTGGGACTACGCCGCGACGAACTACAGCGCGCGCAGCCATCCGCTCGCTCCGTTGCGCGCAGAGCTCGACGCACTCGGCCTGCCCGATGCACGCCGCGTGTCGAAGATGCGCGACGGCGCGCGCATCGACTACGCGGGCCTCGTGATCTGTCGTCAACGACCGGGAACCGCCGCCGGTGTGACATTCATGACGCTCGAGGACGAGACGGGATTCGTGAACGTGATCGTGAAGCCGGTGGTGTTCGAAGCGCACGTCGTATTAGGAAAGACGCGCGCATTCCTGGGCGTGTCCGGCCGATTGCAGGTGAAAGGCAGCAGCGTGCAGCTGCTCGCGAAGAAGCTGTGGGTCCCCGAAGTCGACGTCGAGCCCCAGAGCGGCGGCAGCCGCGACTTTCACTGACGGCGGTAGCCGCGACTTCCACGAGCGATCCGCGCGAAACACACGTTCGCGGTTACTCGCCACGCGCGACTCGGTAGCTCGCGCGCGCAGATCCAAGGAGACCCCCTCCTGGCTTCAGCGTCGAAGCCGCCTCTCCACGGACTGCTGTGAGGGAGACCCGATCGATGCACGCCAAGAGCCCCGTCGTATTCCTGAAGCGCGCGTTCCAGAACTCGCCGTGGATCGTGATGGCGATCGCACTGCACGCGATCGTGATCTCGATCGCGGCGATCTCGTTCATGCGCGAAGCCTCGCCGCCGAAGGATCTGCCGGTGAACCAGATCGCCATCGCGCGGCCGCGCGCAGATGTGCCCGAAGAACTCGTTCCGCCGCCCGAACCGATCGACCGCCGCGCGATCCCGAAGAACGAGGAGGCCGAGCTCGTTCCCTTCGAGGAGGACGTGTACATCCCGACGACCGAGACCGTCGCGGACCTGCACCTGGACCGCGGCGACCCGACGGCTCTCGACGAACTGCCGACCGGCGGAACGACGGGCGGAACCGCGATCGGCGTGGGGTCGGGTGGCCACCCCGGTTCCGGCAAGCCGTCTCCCTTCGGCGACCGGAAGCTAGGTAAGCCCGGCCAGGGGCGCGCCGACGGCCCGACGCAGGGCACCGACAAGGCCGTGCTCGACGGAATGCGCTGGCTGCTGCGCCACCAGAGTCCGGACGGCTCCTGGAGCGCGGCTTCGCTCGCCGAGCGCTGCATGTCCGAGAGGCCGTGCTTCGACGCGAAATTCCAGTACTCCGATCACTACGACGAGGGCCTGACCGCGATGGCCCTGCTGTGCTTCCTCGGCGCCGGTTTCAGCCACGAATCGAAGCAAGACATCGTCGACACGACGATGGCCAAGCGACACAAGATCGGCGCGGTCGTGAAGAACGGTCTGCAGTGGCTGGTGAAGAAGCAGAACGCGGACGGATCGTTCTCGAAGGATCGCGCGTTCATGTACAACGAAGCGCTGTGCGCGCTGGCGCTGGCCGAAGCGTACGGCCTCTCGCAGAACCGCTATTGGAAGGAACCCGCGCAGCGCAGCATCGACTTCCTCCAACGTGCGCAGAAACCAAACCCCTCCGGCAAGGGTCTGTGGGGTTGGCGCTACACGTCGCGCGCCGAGATCGAGGACTTCCGACGCAGCACCAGCCAGGACGACGCCTATCTCAAGGAGCTGTACGACGCCGACACGTCCGTGACCAGCTGGGTCGTGATGGCGCTCAAGTCCGCGCAGGTCGCGGGCCTCAACGTCTCGAAGGAGGCGTTGGACGGCGCGATGGAGTTCTGCAAGTGGGTCACGCCCGAGGGTCCCGATGCACGAGGACTGGTCGGCTACCTGGACGCGAAAGGCGCGGGAGCGCCGCTGACCGGTCCGAACGACGCCGGGTTCATCTATCACCCCACGTCGATGTCGGCGCTGGGCATGTGCATTCGCATCTTCACTCAGCACGATCCCAGCGATCCGTTCCTCGAGCACGCCGCGCAGCGGATCGTCAGGGATCTGCCGGCCCTGCACACCAACAAGTCCAAGCCTTCGCCGGTGGACTACTACTACTGGTACTACGGTTCGCTCGCGCTCAACCAACTCGACGGTCCCGACAGCCCCACGAAGTCGGGCCGGTATTGGGGAACATGGAACAAGGCCATGGTCGACTCGCTGCTCGAGCTGCAGGAGCACGAGAAGCGCGCGTGCGGCCAGGGTGGCTGGCTCGTCGGCGATCGATGGAGCTACACGGGCGGACCGATCTACTCGACCGCGCTCAACGTCCTGACGCTCGAGGTCTACTACCGCTACGAGAACGCGTTCGGCACCCCGCAGCGTACGCCGGCGCCGCCGGCGCTCCCCACGAAGGCAGCGGAGAAGCACAAGTCGCTCATCGTCGCGCGCTGAATATCGAGGGCGCCTCGCTCGCCTCGCCGGACGCGTCCGGCGAGGCGCACTCGGCGCAGGGCGCGAGTCGACGTGAACTCGCTCCCTTATGAATATGAAAGGAGGCGGCCACGCACTCTCTCGCCACTGCCGGCCGCACGAATGCGCACCTCCGCGCCCGATCGACCTCGTCGAACGGTACTCCCAACCCGCACAACGTGTCCTATGCTCGGGCGCATCTTCGCCGCCGGGCGCGCCCCGCGTGCGGTTGCCAGCCCGTCAAAATCGGGTAACATCCCCGGCCCTCTCGGATAGGTGCCAGCCACGGTTCCGCGCGTCCGCCGGCCATTCCGTTACACCGCACCCCTCCCGCGTCGCCTGATGAGAGACACACGATCATGAAAGAACCGGTGGAGTCGAAGGGCTTCGATCCCGTCGCGTTCGCCAAGAACGTGATGCGCAACTCGCCCTGGGTCGTCATGGCCGTCGCGATCCACGTGATCCTGGTCGCGATCGCGGCGGTCTCCTACATGCACAAGGCCGAGCAGGAAAAGCCGGACGTCGTGACCGCGATCGCCATCTCGGGACCGCAGGAGGTCATCGACGAGGAGATCATCCAGCCGCCCGAGCCGATCGACCGCCGCGCGATCCCGAAGAACGAAGAGGCCGAGCTCGTCTCCTTCGAGGAGGACGTCTACATCCCGACGACCGACACGGTCGAGGACCTGACCCTCGATCGCGGCGACCCGTCGGCGCTCGACAACCTGCCCACCGGCGGAACGACGGGCGGAACCGCGATCGGCGTGGGCGCGGGCGGTCACCACGGATCGGGCAAGCCGTCACCTTTCGGCGGCCGCAGGCTCGGCACGACCGGCAAGGGTCGCGGCGGCGGAGCAACCCAGGGAACCGACAAGGCCGTGCTCGACGGGTTGCGCTGGCTCGTGCGTCACCAAAACCCCGACGGCTCCTGGGGCGCCGCTGCGCTGGCCGAGCGCTGCATGCCCGACAAGCCGTGCTTCGAGGACAAGTTCAAGTACACCGATCACTACGACGAGGGCCTGACCGCGATGGCCCTCCTGTGCTTCCTCGGCGCCGGCTTCAGCCACGAGTCGAAGCAGGACATCGTCGACACGACGATGGCGAAGCGCCACAAGATCGGCGAAGTCGTGAAGAACGGCCTGCAGTGGCTGGTCAAGAAACAGAACCAGGACGGCTCGTTCTCGAAGGACCGCGCGTTCATGTACAACGAGGCGCTGTGCGCGCTGGCGCTGGCCGAAGCGTACGGACTCACGCAGAACCGCTACTGGAAAGAGCCCGCGCAGCGCAGCATCGACTTCCTGCAGAAGGCCCAGAAGCCCAATCCGTCCGGCAAGGGTCTGTGGGGCTGGCGCTACGCGTCGCGCGTCGAGATCGAGGACTTCCGCAAGGGCACCGGCGACGACTCCTACAAGAAGGAGCTCTTCGACTCGGACACCTCGGTGACGGCCTGGGCCGTGATGGCGCTCAAGTCGGCGCAGCTCTCGGGCCTGCAGGTGAA
>JANOFY010000568.1:0-5736 GCA_031413895.1 Planctomycetota bacterium
GCGGTGTGGCGTCAGATGCGCCGCCACCACGTGCCGTACTTCGTGTTCGTGAACAAGCTCGATCGCGCGGGCGCGAACTTCCTGCGCGTCGTGGCGGACGTGCGCAAGCGACTCTCGGCCCCCGCGATTCCGGTGCAGTACCCGCTGTTCGAGGAGGGCGTGCTCGTCGGCATCGTCGACTTGCTCTCCGGGCTCACGTGGGACTTCCGCGGCGGTGCCCCGCCGTTGCAGGCCGCATCGAAGCCCTATTCAGAAGCGTCGCGCGACGAGATCGGCGTCCTGCGCGCGGAACTCCTCGACGCGCTCGCAGAGGACGACGAGGGCCTTCTCGATGCGCTGATGGCCGAGCGCGAGCCCGATCGCGCGGCGCTCGCGCTCGCTCTGCGCCGGCGCACGATCGCCGGCACGCTCGTGCCGGTTCTATGCGGCGCCGCGCTCAAGAACCTCGGGATCCACGCGCTGCTGGACGCCGTGGTCGATTACTTGCCGTCGCCGCTCGATCTCCCGCCCATTCGCGGACTCGACCTGCGCACGCACCAATCCGTCGAGCGCGCGCCGCGTCCTGACGAGCCGCTGTGCGCGCTCGCATTCAAACTGCAGGTGCTTCCGTACGGCGACTTGACGTTCGCGCGCGTGTACTCGGGAACGCTCACGGTGGGCATGCAGGTGTGGAACCCTCGTGCGCAGAAAACGGAGCGCGTCGCGCGCATCCTGCGCATGCACGCGAACTCCGGCGCGGCGCTCGAGAGCGCGGGGCCGGGCGAGATCGTCGGTCTCACCGGCTGCAAGGTGACGGCGACGGGCGACACACTGTGTGATCGCGCGGCGCCGATCGTGCTCGAGAACCCATCGTTCCCGCTGCCCGTGATGGTGCTCGTAATCGAGCCAGGTACTGCGGCCGAGCGCGACAAGCTGCGACTCGCGCTTCTGCGTCTCGAGCACGAGGACCCGACGTTTCGCGTCACCGAGGATCCCGACACCGGACAATGGCTCATCGCGGGCATGGGGGAGCTGCACCTCGAGGTCCTGCGGCACCGTTTGGTCAGCGAGTTCCACGTGAAGCCGAACGTCGGCGCGCCGCGCGTGGCGTACCGCGAGGCCGTGCTGGCTCCCGGCCGGGGACGGGGCGTGGTCGAGCGCGTGCTCGGCAACAAGGAGATCCACGGCGTGGTCGAGCTCGTCGTCGAGCCCGACGCCGCGGCGCAAGCCACGACCGTCACGATCGAGCCCCTCGCTCCGGTGCCGCTCGCGATGCGGCCCGCCGTCATCGAGACGCTCGCGCTCGACGCGCAGTCCGGGCCGCGATTTGGGTTTGCCTTGATTCACACGCGGATTCGCGTGGTCGGAGGAGCTTCGGATCCGGCGCGCGACTCCGAGGTGGCGTTCACGCAGGCGGCGAATCTGGCGCTGAAACAGGCGCTCGATGGCGCCGGGGCGGGGCTCTTCGAGCCTCTGATGTCGTTCGAGATCCAGTGCCCGGCTGAGTTTTCGAGCGGGATCATCGCCGACCTCGGCGGCCGCAAGGCGGAGGTGAGCGAGGTGCACTCCGACGGGCCCCTACGCACGATCGTCGGTCTGGTCCCGCTCTCCAAGATGTTCGGCTACTCGACTGCCGTGCGGTCCCTGTCCCAGGGCCGGGCCGGTTTCGCGATGCTTCCGGCCGGCTATCGGAGGGTCCCGGAGGACGAGCTCGAAGCCCGCGGTCTCGTCTGGCGGTGAGCCGTTCGCGCTTCCCCAGCACCCGCAGCGTTGACGCGCCACCCCCGCACTGCTATTTTTCTCGGCCCTTTACTCCGGATCACGCGCGGGCCGCGTCTGCCCACGGTGAGCCCCGGAAAATTCCTACTCATTTTTACCTTGGAACACGGCCCGCAACCGGCACCGCTCACTGCGTCTCGCGCATGAAGGACAAGATCCAGATCCGCATGGAGGCGTACGACCACGAGGCTCTCGACCAATCGGGTCTCGAGATCGTGGAGACGGCCAAGCGGACGGGCGCGCGCGTCGCGGGTCCGATCCCGCTGCCGACGCGCATCGAGAGGTACACCGTGCTGCGGTCGCCGTTCATCGACAAGAAGTCGCGCGAGCAGTTCGAGATCCGGACGCACAAACGACTCATCTACATATCGGAGCCGACCAGTCAGACGGTCGACGCTCTGAGCAGCCTCAACATGCCTGCGGGCGTGGACATCCGCATCAAGGCCTGAACCTGTCTTGAGCGCGGCGACGCGATCGCCGCGTGGGATGCGAAGGTCGCAGCCCTCGAGCTCGACCTTCACACGCAACCCGCAGCTCTTTCTCCCGAACACGAACCGCGCGCCCTCTCCGACCTAGTCACGACAACTTGCTGCGCGCGGAGCGCGGTCCTCTCTCCCAGGTTCCCCCCGAGCCGAATCGTTCGACCCCAACAGCCGCTCGATGCTTGTCCACGCCGGGCAAGTGTCGAACGGGTGATCCGATCAGCCAGCACTAGAAACCATGTCGCTCATACTTGGACGCAAACGCGGAATGACTCAGCTGTTTGCCGACGACGGCACGGTCACGGGAGTGACCGTGGTCGAGGTCGGTCCGTGCGTCGTCACGCAAGTGCGCACGCGCGAGAACGACGGCTACGATGCGGTTCAGCTCGGGTTCGAGGACATCTCCGACAAGCGCTGCGCGAAACCCCAGCAAGGACACTTCAAGAAGTGCGACACCGCGCCGAAGCGCTTCATGCGTGAGGAGCGGCTCGCCGCACCCGCGACCGTGGCCACGGGCGCCACCGTGAAAGCGGACGTGTTCAACGCCGGCGACCTCGTCGACGTGACGGGCACGATGAAGGGGCGCGGTTTCGCCGGAACGATCAAGCGCCACGGTTTCAGCCGGGGGCCGGAGACGCACGGCTGCATGAACGTGCGCGACCCGGGCTCGCTGGCGAGCAAGCGCATCGGCAAGGTGATCAAGGGCAAGCGCCTCGGCGGCCACTACGGCAACTCGCGCCACACCACGAAGAACCTCGAAGTGATGCGTGTCGACGCGGGCCGGAACCTCGTGTTCTTGAAGGGCGCCGTGCCCGGCCCGAACAACGGCTTCGTCCAGGTGCGCACCGCGCGCACGGGCGTCAAGAAAGCGAAGGCCTCGTAGTGAAAGTGAAGAGCTACAAATCGGGCCAGCTCGCAGAGGTCGAGCTCGACACCGCGCCGTTCGGCGAGAAGGTGCTCTACCGGACGCTGAAGGACGCGGTCGTCATGTTCCAGGCGAATCAACGCCAAGGGAACGCGAGCACCAAGGGCCGCTCGGAAGTCGCCGGCTCCGGCAAGAAGCCGTGGAAGCAGAAGCACACTGGACGCGCGCGCGCGGGCGATCGCAAGTCGCCGATCTGGCGCGGTGGTGGCACGGTGTTCGGTCCCAAGCCGCGCGACTACAGCTACCACATGCCGGCGAAGGCGCGTCGCGTCGCGCTGCGCACCGCGATCGCAGGCAAGATCGCCGACGAGGAACTCGTCGTCGCCGAAATGCCGAACCTCACCGCTCCGTCGGCGAAGGTCACGCGCAAGATGCTCGCGGATCTCGGCGCTCCGAAGCGCGCGCTGTTCGTGCTGAACGAGTCGAACGACGCGCTCTGGAAATCGTGCCGGAATTTCCCCGGCGTCATGGTGCGCACCGCGAACGAGCTGTGCGCGCACGACGTCGTGATGGGAGGGCTCGTCGTGGCCGAGAAGGCAGCGCTCGACGCGCTCGCTCGCCGCGTCGGTGCACAGGCCAAGGCCCACGAGAGTGAAGGTGCCGAGTGACGAACGTCGACCGCCTCTACCAAATCATCAAGCGGCCCGTCATCACCGAGAAGGGGACGGACGACACGGCCGATCGCAACGCGTACCACTTCCGCGTGCCGTGCAACGCGAACAAAGTCGAGATCCGTCAAGCAGTCGAGACCCTTTTCAAGGTGAAGGTCCGCGCGGTGAACACGCTGCGTGTCGGCGGCAAGATGCGCCGCCGTGGATACGTCGCGGGCGAGACTCCTGAGTGGAAGAAGGCGCTCGTCCAGCTGCGCGAAGGCGACACGATCGAGATCTTGTAGTCAGAGACACCGAGCACACGACCGCATACGACCATGGGAATCAAGACCTACCGCCCGACATCGCCTGGCCGCCGCGCCGGCAGCGTGCTCGACTACGCCGAGATCACGTCGACCGTGCCGGAGAAGAGCTTGCTCCTGCCGAATCGCAAGTCCGGCGGCCGCAACAACCACGGTCACCAGACGTCGCGCCGTCGCGGCGGCGGCAACAAGCGCATGTACCGCATGATCGATTTCAAGCGGGACAAGGACGTGGTCCCCGCGCGCGTCGCCACGATCGAATACGACCCCAATCGCTCTGCGAACATCGCGCTCCTGCACTACGCCGACGGCGAGAAGCGCTACATCATCGCGCCGCTCGGGTTGTCGGTCGGCATGACGCTCTTCTCCGGTCATGGCGCGGAGCCGTTGCTCGGCAACACGCTCCTGCTCGCCGACATCCCGATCGGACTCGAGATCCACAACATCGAGCTCTCACCCAAGCGCGGCGGACAGATCTGCCGTTCGGCGGGTTCGCAAGCGCAACTTCTTGCGCGCGAAGGCGACTACGCGATCGTGCTCTTGAGCTCGGGTGAGTTGCGCAAGATCAACGTCACGTGCCGCGCGACGGTCGGTCGCGTCGGCAACACCGATCACCAGAACGTCAGTCTTGGCAAGGCCGGCCGCAAGCGTCACCTCGGGCGCCGTCCGGAAGTTCGCGGCACCGCGCAGAACCCGGTCGACCACCCGATGGGCGGCGGCGAAGGGCGCACTGCGGGCGGCCGGCATCCGTGCTCGCCGTCGGGCGTGCTCGCGAAGGGCGGCAAGACGCGCCGCCGCAACAACCCGACGAACAAGTTCATCCTTCGGCGCCGGAAGAAGGGATCGCACTGATGAGCCGTAGCACGAAGAAAGGACCGTTCATCGCCGAGCACCTGGCGAAGAAGGTCGCGAACGAGATCAAGAAGGGGACACGCAACCCGATCAAGACGTGGTCGCGCGCGAGCACCATTCCCCCCGATTTCATCGGCCACACGTTCATGGTCCACAACGGCAAGCTGCACGTGAAAGTGGTCGTCACCGAGGACATGGTGGGTCACAAGCTCGGCGAGTTCTCGCCGACGCGCGTGTTCCGCGGTCACACGAACAAGAAGGAAATCGCGAAGCCGGGGGCGGAGGAATGAACGACGTTGCCGAATTCACCGCACGCCATCGTTTCGCGCGCATCACCGCGCGCAAGGCGCGCTATGTCGCCGACCTGATCCGCGGTCGATCCGTGAACCAAGCGCTCGAGCTCCTGCAGTTCGCGCCGCAACGCGGAGCCTCGTTCTATCTGAAGGTCGTTCGCTCGGCCGTCGCGAACGCGAGCCTCGACGAGAACGTCAACATCAACCGGCTCTACATCCACGAGTGCCGCGCGGACGACGGCCCGCTCCTCAACGACCGCATGCGTTTCCGCCCCGGTCCGCAAGGTCGCGCGATGCCGTTCTCGAAGCGGCTCAGTCACTTGATCGTCAAGGTCCGCGAGCTCGAGGAAGCCCCTGTGGAAGGACGGAAGGCCTAAGGCCGAAGAGTCATGGGACAAAAGATCCACCCCACAGGTTTCCGGATCGCAACGATCGAACCCTGGCGCTCGCGCTGGTACGGCGGCAAGTAGGACTTCGGCAAGTTCCTGCTCCAGGACTTCAAGATCAGGAAGC
>JANOFY010000569.1:0-1664 GCA_031413895.1 Planctomycetota bacterium
GTAGGTGAGGACGCGCGTGTCTCCGGGTTCGCCCTCCCACAGGATCGCCGGCTTGTCGGCGCGGTGCGTCGCGACGTGCTGGTCCAGGCACACCGAGCTGACGTTCAGCTTGCCGCCGACGAACCACTTCGCGAAGGGCGCGTTGCTCCAGTCGAGGACGCGCGTGAACGGCTCGATCCACGGGATCTCGCCCGCGACGCGGCCCCAGAACCGCTCGGGTTCGTCGATCGACTCGCGGTACATCCGCTGATAGATCTCGTCCTTGCCGAGCCGGCTCTTCGCCTGGAAATCCCGCGGCGGCGGGAAGTGACGGTTCTCGTGCAGGACGTTGTCGATCTGGCTCATGTTTCCTCCCCGCGCAAGTTCGCCAGCGTAGCGGGAGGAACGTGCAGGGCCAACGGCGAGTGGACGAAGTTCATCGCTCGCGGACCTGCGCGCGCCGCGTGGACTGCCGGCAACGCGCGCGGCGCGCGTTCAGGCGAACCGGCTAGGTGTGCACGAGCTTGTCGACCCACTCGAACAGTACGTAGTCACCCGCAGTCATCGCGCGAGGCCGCGCGCCGCGCGTCACGCGCGCTTCGCGAACAGCGTGAAGTAGCGGATCACACGTCCCGCCAGACGCACGGGGTTCTTCATCTCGCGCACCAGGCGCTTCGGCCGCCGATAGAAGCGGCGGTAGCCCTCGCGGATCTTCGCCTCGATCATCGCGGCCGACATGAACTCGTTGCCTTCGAGCGCCTGGAACCCTGTCATCTGCGCGTAGTCGAACTCGCGGCTGCCATGGAGCATTTTGTAGAGCGGCGTACCCGGGTACGCGGTCACCGCGCAGAACTGCACTTGGTCGGGATCGAAGCGCTCGACGAGCTCGAACGTCTCCTCGACCATCGCCGGCGTCTCCTCGGGGAACCCGATCATGCAGAACGCACGCGTCTCGATGCCGTTGTCGCGGCAGGCGCGGAACACCTCGACACCCTTGTCCATGTCCGTGAGCTTGTTGCCGCAGTGCTTCTTCTGGATCTCCGCATTCCCGGACTCGACGCCGAGCGAGATGTGCGTGCAGCCGGCTTGCGCCATCTTCTCGATCAGCGGCCGGTCGAGCGTCTTCACGGCCGTTTCGCACTGCCACTCGAGGCCGAGCTTCTCGCGCAGGATGCCGTCGCAGATCGCGTGCACTCGATCCTTGCGCGTCGTGAAGATCGGATCGCGGAACACGACGTGACGGAGCCCGTGGTTGCGGTGGAGATCGACGAGCTCGGCGATCACGTTCTCGGGCGAGCGAAAGCGGAAGCGCAGACCCTGCGCCAGCGTGTAGCCGCAAAAGGAGCAGTTGAGCGGGCAGCCGCGCGAGCTCTTGACGGTCGTGATCGCGCCCGGGATGCCGGGGAACTTGTAGGCTTGGTTGTCGAGCAGGTGGCGCGCCGGCAGCGGCAGATCGTCGAGGTCGGCGATCTTCTCGCGCTCGGGCTCGTGCACGACGCTGCCGTCCGGCGCCCGCCAGCTGGTGCCCTCGACGCCCGCCAGCTCGCGCCGCTCAGCGACGCGCGCCGCGAGCTCGCGCACCGTGTACTCGGGCTCGCCGCGCACGACGACGTCGACGCTTTGGTCCTGGAACACCTCGCCCGGCGTGTAGGTCACCTGGGAGCCGAGGATCGCGACCGGCACCG
>JANOFY010000570.1:0-8015 GCA_031413895.1 Planctomycetota bacterium
ACCATCGCGCGCGAAGCCGGGCGCCTGGGCGAGGGCGACGCGGTGTTGATCCTCCTCGTGAGCAATCGACGTGAAGAGCGGATCGGCGGTGCCCACGTACGCGAACGCGCTCGTCGCGACGTCTCCGCCCGGGTTCTCGACTTCGACGACGTACGGACCGCCGGGAGCGCCGGCGTTCGTCAGGACCTCGATCGAAGTCGCGCTCACCACCGTGACCTGCGCCTGCTGCACACCGTCGATCCGCACGACCGCTGCGGGATCGAACTCGGCGCCGACGATCGAGAGGAGCGTGCCGCCGGCTGCGCTGCCGACCAAGGGGAACAGCGAGTCGACACTCGGCAGCATCGCCGCTTGGAAGGCGTTGAGCTTGCGGCCTTCGACTCCCGTCGCATCGATCGCGACGACGTCGTAGGTCCCGACAGTCATCGCGGCCGTCGTGAGCGTGATCGTGTTCGCGTCGACGACCGTCGCGCCGCCGATCTCGCCATCGACGTAGATGTTCGGGCCGATGACGATGCGCGCGCCGCTCGCGAAGTTCGAGCCAGTGATCGTGAGCGCGGTCCCACCGTTGCGGCTGCCGGCGGGCGGCGCCACGGTCGTCACGACGGGATTCGGCGTCGTGATCTCGAACGGCGCGGTCAGGATGCTCGTGTGACCGAGCGTGTTCGTGACCATGACGTCGAAGTGGCCGGCTGACGCGCCGCCGGGAATCTGCACGTCGAGCAGCACTTGGCTCGTGAGCCACGTGAGGTTCGACAGCGTGACCGACGGATCGCTGGCGGTGAGCGTGGAGCCGGCAGTCAGCCCAGCGCCGCGCAGCAAGTGGGCGGCGGTGGTCCCCGCAGGACACCGCAGCGGATACGGATCCGCGTTGCCGCCGAGCCGCAGCGCGACATCGGGATCCACGAGCAGATCGCCCACGGAGAGCGCTTGGCTCGCCGTCACGGCGTACGAGCCGAACACGGTGGACTCGAAGTCGGTCTGGATCGTGCGTCCGGCGCCGAGATTCCCCGCCGAGACCGGGTAGTCGAGCGGCGAGGCATACAGCTCATAGGTGCCCCCCGCGAGCGCGCGCAGCACGAAATCTCCGTCGTCGTCCGCGAGCGCGGCCGCGGCGCTGCGGCCGTTGCTGTCCCGCGCGACGACGTGCGCGCCGGGCACGAGCGAGTTGTTGCTCGCCCGTCGAATGGTCCCGCTGATCGTCGCGAACGCCTGCGCCGGATACGCGTCGCGCAGTCCCTGCACGTCGTCGCGCGCGAGACTGCGGTGCAGGATCACCGACGTGTCGACGTACGGATACATCGTGGCGCCGGCCCACCCGGAGTGGTCCAGGCCGAGCAAGTGGCCGAGCTCGTGAGCACCGACGTCTTGCACGTCGAAACTTGCGAACTGCGCGGAGGTCGTGAAGTCGAAGCCCTCGCCGTTGAACAGGATGTCCGCGTCCACGATCGAGCCCGATGAATTGAACCAAACGGGCGTGAGGGCGACGGTGCCCGATCCAAGGGGGAAATAGCCCGAGCTGTCGTCCTCGTCGAACAGGATCAGGTGAATGTCGTTCGCCGCCCAGTCCGTCCGCGCGCGCTGCAACGCCGACGTGTTCTCGACCAGCGTCGCGTTCGTCTGCGTGTCCGCGTTCCAAGCCGCGATCGCGTTGCGCAGCGCCGTCGTGGTGCTGCCGTTCGTAATGTTGTCGGATGGCGTCGAGCTGACGACGATCCCGATGTTCGACGGCGAGCTCCAGAAGAGCTTGTTGCCGTTGCCCGGGTTGATGAGTCGTACGTGCGCCGACGCCGGCGGGACAACTGCGATCGCGAGGATCGCTACCGCGAAGCGCTTGAACGCGTGCATTAGCGCCCCTGCCCTGCAGCTTGTTGCCGCGCTTCGCGTGCACGCTTGGCATCGACGGCCGCGCGGATCTCGGCTGCGAGCGTTTCGAGCTCGATCGCGTCGGGAATCACGGCCGTCGTCGCACCGTGCTCGTCGACGAGCGACAGCGACGAGAGCGACTGCGTCGCGATGCGCCGTCCGGCTGAATCGCGCACGATGCGGTACTTGCCTTGCGCAAGGCCGACCGGCATCCGCATGCCGCTGCTGCTCGGCACCGTGAGGAAGAGCACCACGTCCTCGCCTTCGACGAGGCTCGGCATCCCGGCGATCACGAGGCCGCGGCCGCCTTGGCTCGCCGGCAGCACGCCGCCCGGCAGTCGAAACGACCGCGCGGACAGCGCGTCGCCGAGGAAGGTGCGCTTCACGTCGAGTTCGTACTCGGTCTCGATGCGCCGGCCGCCTGCGGCGACGAGCGGTCGCGAGCTGATCACGCGCGCTTCGACGACGAGCTCGGCGCGATCGACGAGGCCGGCAACGTCCAATCGGACGGCTGTGCCAGCGCGCACGTCGCGAGGATGCAGGAAAGGAACGACGCACGAAAGCGCCGCCAGGGCGAAGAGGATTCGATGCATGGTGCGAATCGGCGGGGAAGCCGAGGGCGCGGCAGCGGGGGGAGCTGACGGCCACGGTGCGGAGACACGGACGTGCGAGCGTGATCGGAACCGGCGTGCGCGGTTCTTGAGATCGACTCGGATCAGCGCGCGCGTCGGCGCCAACGACCGCGCACGCATCGGCGCGAGTGGCACGGGCTCACACGTTCGACTTTGGCTCAAGCCGCGCTAGGTCGCTCGCTCGATAGGAACTCGCGTCATCGACAGGTGTTCGGACGAAAGTTCCGGCCGGACACCGAATCACGTCGGGCACATGGGGCCGTCCTAAATGATCGACTCGCGCGTCAAGACTCTGCTCGCGAAGAAACTCAACCTGCCGAGCCTTCCGGCTGTCGTTCAGAAGGTAGGCGAGCTACTCCAAGACCCGCGCTCGGGCACGCGCGAGATCGCCGAGCTCGTCGCCACGGACCCGCCGCTCGCCGCGAAAGTGTTGAAAATTGCGAACAGCTCGTTCTACGGGCTGCGCGAGCGCTGCCTCTCGACCGAGCAAGCGAGCGCGGTACTCGGACTCAAGGTGCTCCGCAACGTCGTGACCCAAGCCGCGGTGGTCACCCAGTTCGATCACTTGAAGGGTTCGGGATTCGACATGGACGAGCTGTGGCGCCACTCGATCGTCACGGGACAAGTCGCGAGCTTCCTCGCGCGCCGAACGAAGAAGCCGCTCGGGATGACGCCGGAAGAGGTGTACAGCTGCGGACTGCTCCACGATCTCGGCCGCGTCGTGATGCTCGAGAACATGCGCGAGCCGTTCCTCGAAGCCGCGCGCCGCGCGCAGGCGGAGAACATGCCGGCGCACGCGTGCGAGGAGCACACGTTCGGCTTCAATCACGCCGACGTGGGAGCGCTGGTCGCACAGCATTGGGGCCTGCCCGCCGTCGCGTGTGGCGCGATCCAGTACCACCATGGACCGCGCGAGGCCGTCGCGCGCGAGGCCGCGGTCGCGCTCGTCGCCAACGCCAACTTGCTCGTGCACCGCGCTGGCGATGGAAACCTCACGGCCGCCGCGAGCACGTTCGACGAAGCGACCTTGCGGATCCTCGGACTCTCCGGCACGGACGTCACCGACGCCGTCGACTTCGTCGAGCAATCGCTGCTCGCGGTCCAGGTGTGATGCCCGGAGCGACGCGTGCCCGCGTCGCTCCTGATGATCGGCGCGGCACCGATACGCGGCGCTCGCTCGTGATGATCGCCACGGCGCGGATACGCGTTGCTCCTGATGATCGGCATGGCGCGGATACGCGGCGCTCGGGCCTGATGATCGCCACGGCGCGGAAACGCGTCACTCGGGCTTGAAAAACAGCCTTTCTCGGTCTGCACCGGTTCGCCCGGTCTGTGGTCCTGGGATAGCTTTGTTCGGAGGACTTCCCCACGTCCTCGCCCCCCCAGCGCCATGACCCCCGAGAACCTCCTTCGCTCGATGTGCGAGCGCCATGGCCTGCCGGCCGAATACGGCGCTCGGTTGATCCCCCTGGTCCGCAGGGCGATGGAGTCACCCGACGAATTGAAGCAGCGCATCCTCGCGCTCGTCGAAGGCAACTTGGCCCAGTGCGCTCGGGGGGAAGACGGCGGGGCGACCCTCTGGCGCGATCTCGACCAAGAGGTCCTGCTGGCGGTCGCGCGCGTCCTCCACGATTGGTCGCCGTCGGAACCGCTGCTCGACTTGGGTCCCAACCTCGGCGGGATCACAGGCCTCGGCACGCCCGACGACGCGCAGTGATCTGTTCGCGCGCGGTCGCTTTGTGACGCGGACGCTCCGCGACAACGCGCAGTGAAAAAAGATGCGGGCGATCCCGAGGTTCTCGGGACCGCCCGCGTGGAGTATCGCTAGCCCGCTGGGCTTACTTTTTCTTCTTCTCGCCCATCATGACTTCGACCGGCGCGCACGTGCCGTCTTCCTTGACCACGATCTCGAGCTTCTTCTTGCCGAGCTTCTCGTGCCAAGCTTCGGCCTTGTACGTGCCGGGCTTCAGGCCCTCGATGCTGAACGACCCGTCGGCCTTCGTGACCGCGTAGTACGGCGTCTCGGTGACGTAGATCCAGGCGTTCATCCACGGGTGGATGTCGCACTTGATCTCGATCTTGTCGCCCTTGGCGAGGACCTGCTCCTCTTTCGAGCCGGGCGCGATCGTCTTGTTGAACGAGTCGTTCTTCGACGCGTAGGTGTGCACGTTGTGCGAGACCTGGTCCGAGTTCAGGAACCCCACCTTCGCGCCCACCGGGGCGACGAGGATGTGCGGCTCGAAGTGACATTCCTTCTGGTCGATGTGGAGCGCTTCCTCGGGAATCTTCACCGCGGCTCCCTCGACGTCGACCGTGATGACGACGTTGGCGATGCCGTCGCCCTCGCCGATCTGGATGCTCGGGTCGCGCGATTCGACGGTCTTGCCGTCGGCACAGCAGCCCTTCGACTGTTCCGGTGTGATGGCGAGCGGCTTCAGATCCGGCTTCTTGCCATCGAATTTCACGCGCCCCGTGGCGGTGCCCTCGACGGGCGCGCTGCGGGTCGCGGCGGCGGTGGCAATCGCGGCGACGGACGCCACGGCTACCCCGATTGCGACGCTGGTGAATCTCTTCATGATCGATTGAGTCATTCTTGGTTGACGGACGGGACTGAGCCACGCGGGCTCACACGACGGCCTGGACCCCACGGCTACTGCGCTATAGGGGCCAGACGATCCATGTTGAACATCCAATCCAGCACGGCCTGGACTTGGTCGGAGTTGGAGGAATTGGGATAGACCTGCTGGTACTGCGGCGGGTCGCCGAGGAAGTTCGCCGGCATCGACGTGCCGGGGTACGTCACGGCCGGATTCCAGAGCCACTCCGCCGTCCAGTCTTCGCGCAGACGCTCGCGAACGCGGCTCAGGTCGGGCGCCCACGAGATGGGAGCTTCTTTCTGGTCCGGTGCCTTCCCGTCGTGGAAGTGGCACTGGTAGCAGTTCGGCCCTTTCACTCCGACCGATTCGCCCAGGCGCACCGGATCGCCGCTCCCGTTCGTGTGCTGGGCGCGTGACGCCAGGTACGTCGGCGAGCGTCGCGCCACGCGTTCGTGCGCAGGATCGACAGGCCCCGCCATGTGGAACTTGCGCGTCTCCGCGTACGCCTGGAGCTTCCCGATCCCGGCGTCCGCGTCGAGCTTCGAACCGCTCTCGATCCCCGCGAGTGTCCGTGGCTCGATGCCGGCCGCCTTCGCGAGCGCGTCGATCGAGACTGGCTCGAACCCTTTCTTCGCGGCGAGGACGCTCGGCCACAGGCGATCGCCGTCGGGTTCGGCGAGCTCGAGGCCGAGCGTGGTCCTGAGCGCGCGCGCATAGCGCGAGGGCCACTGCTGACGCGAACGGTAGGCGAAGGAGTCGGCGATCGCACCCGCTTCACCGGGCCGGTAGTGGAACGTCGGCATCCGCACGCGCATCTGCTCGCGCAGCGGCATCGGATCGTTCAAGAACTCGTAGAACCATTCGCGTTGGAGCTTGTGCCCTTCATCGATGAGCACCGGCGGCGCGAACGTCCAACGGATCTTGTCGTACGGTTCCTCGGTGTAGTTGCGGAACCGGCCGTCGACGTCCTGGACCTTGCCTTCGCCGTCGGGATCGGCGGTGACCGAAGTGACGGCCTCTTCTGGATCCGATGCTTCCGGATCGTGCCGTTCGACGCCGTGGAAGTAGTAGTCCGTCACACGCCGCACGAACTTGCCGCCCTGCGGCGGGCGGACGGAGACCACGTCAGCGCGCTTCACGAACACCGTTTCGCCGGGCGCTCCGAAATCGGGCGCGGGGGCGAGTAGGCGCAGGCCGATCTCCTCGACCTCTTCCTCGTTCTCTTCTTCGTAGGCCTTGAGGTAGCGATCGAGCGCCTCGAGCGAGTTCATCTCGGGCGGCAGCGTGTCGTTCTCGAGCGCGAGCAGCTCCGCTTCGACGGTGTGCTGGTGACCGTCCTCGGTCTTGAACGTGACCGTTCCGGGATCGACGACGTGACACGCCATGCAGTTCTTCTGCCGGATCGCGCGCAGGCCGGCGTCCATCGCCGCGGTGTCGGGCTTCGGAGCCATCTTCGCGAGCTGCACCTCGTCGTCGACGAGGCCCAGCATGAACGTCGAGATCTTCTTCACCTGCTCGTCCGTGAAGGCGAAGTACGGCATGCGCAGCTTCTCCTTCGGGTTCTTGATCTTCTGCAGATCGAACGAGCGCGGCGCGTGCAACTTCCGTTCGAGCCAGCCCTCGCGGTACTCGTGGTTGAGCACGGGCCGCCCGCCGAGCGGGATCTGATACGCGAAGCCGAAGTCGAGCTTGTCGACCGTCTTCGAGCCCCAGTTCGAGAGCTCGGTGCCGATCGGCATCATCTCTTCCATGCCACCGATCTCGTGGCACGAGAAGCAGCCTTGGTGCATCACGAGTTGCTCACCGACGGCGACCTTCAGCTTGTCGAGGTCGTTCCAGGGATACGCGGGGTTCTCACCGGAAAGACGGCGCGTGATCTCGCCGCGCCCGGCCTTGCTGAAGAACCAGCGTGCTTGCTCGCGCAGTGTCTCGGCGTCGAGCTTGCTCGCGTGTTCCGTCCAACCGGCCGGCACGTCGTGGAACGTGCCGTCCGGGTCGTCGAGCATGTACGCCGTGACGTCCGCCGCATCTTGATCGGAGAGGCGCAGGTTCGGCATGCGCGTATCCGGCCAGTACTCGACGGGATCCTTGATCCACCAGTAGAGCCACTCTTTGTTGAGCTTCGTGGCGACGCCGCGCAGGTTGGGGCCCTGCTCGTTCGTGCCGTCGCGCTCGAACGCGAGGTCGTGCGTTTTCGGCTGCGTGCCGTCGCCGGAAGGCGCCATCTCGTACGGCGCCAGGTTGTGGCACGCGAGGCAACCGGACACGCGGAACACTTCGCGACCGCGCTCGGCGTCGCCTTCGACCGGAACCGGCGGGAGCTCGCGCTTCGGCGCGCGATCGAGCAAGAACGCGGTCACGGCGGCGACCGCGGTGTCGTTCCACTGCTGTCCCTTGATCTCGGGTCCGGCGCCGTAGTTCGACTTCGCGATCACTTCGCCCTGTGCGAAGTTCTCCAGGTGGAAGACCTGCGGCATCCACGTCGTCGGCCGGAACGCCTTGGGCTTCTCGATCCAGGCCGAGATGAAGTCAGGCTTCAGCTTCGCTTGGAGGTTCTTGAGCGACGGACCGGGCTTGCGGTTCGTCGGGAACCAATCGACCTTGTGGCAGGAGTAGCAACCGTACTGCTCGAAGAGTTGGTAGCCCTCGCTGACCTTCGGCGCCTCGTCCGCGATCAGCTCCATCGACGTCTTGTGGCACTGCACGCAGCTCGCCTCGATATTCGAGTCGGCGAGCATCGGGTAGTCCCAGTGGTGCTGCTTGTGCCAGTGGTGCTCGGCGTTCCAGCGTTCTTCCTCCTGCTCGTCGGAAGGCCGGTGGTCGGCGCGCACGAAGTCGAGCGCTTCGCCGGCGCCGCGGTGGCAGATCGTGCAACCGACGTCCTTCATCGGGTGCGGTGACTTCGTGCTCACGTAGAGGT
>JANOFY010000571.1:0-10967 GCA_031413895.1 Planctomycetota bacterium
GCCAAGAACGCCGGCGTCGATGGCGGCGACCAGCTCTTCTCCGGCAGCTCGGCGCTGGTGTACGGCGGCGAATCGATCGCCGACGTCGCGCGTGCCGTGCGCAGGCGCACTGGCTGCGCGTGCGCTTGCGGTCGAAGAGTCCGAACCGTTGTGCACTCGGAGCGCGCGTAACGGTGCAGTGGGATGGCGGATCGAGGTGGAGCGAGATCCGTAGCGCAGGCGGTTTTCAAGCCAGCGTTCCGCCCGAAGCTCATTTTGGGCTCGGCAGCGTCGACCGATTGAAGCGCATTGTCGTCCGCTGGCCCTCGGGTCGCGAGCAAACGCTGGCTGACGTCTCCGTCGACCGAGTGTTGACGATCGACGAGGAAGTGCCGTGATGCTGCCGTGGAGCGTCGCGTTGATGCTCTTCGCAGCCGCCGCAACACCGACTTCGGACGGACGTGCGCAGGATGTACGGACGACGGAGCGGATCGAACAGAAGGCGCAGCGTCGCGCTGTCCTGACGCGTGATCCGCGGGAGTTGCCGCGCGCGCCGGAAGGCCGCTGGAAAGCGTTCGGCGAGGCGCCGATCCGGCCCGAGGACGTTCCGAACGGGATGCAAGCCGCGCGCAATGCGCTCATCGACCAAGATCTGCCGACGGCGCTCGGAGCGTTGTACGGGGTGCTCGATGCGGAACCGGACTACCCGCCCGCGCTGCACCAGATGGGCGTGATCTATTTCAAACTGCAGCGCTATTCGGACGCGAGCGAGGTGCTCGAGCGTTTCACCCGGCAGGTTCCGCAGAGGATCGGCGACACGCGCACGCTGGGGCACTGCTACTACACGCTGGGCGACTACGCGAAAGCCAAGGGGCACTACGAACGAGTGCTCGCCGTGGCGCCCAATGAAATCGAGGCGGTGCGCGGACTAGCGCTGAGCCACATGCGGCTGGGCGACAGCGCGAAGGCGCTCGAGCTGCTCGCGCGAGTGATCGAAGCGGATCCGAAACACGGCGATGCGTGGGGTTGGCAAGCCCAGATCCTTTTCGATCTCGGCCGAACCGACGAAGCGTTGGCGGCCGTGGTCAAAGCTCGCGATCTCGATCCGTACGAGGCTCGCTGCTGGTTCCTGCTCGGCCGTGCGTTGCTCGAGCTGGGCAAGGAGGAAGAGGGCCGCGCGGCGCACGCGCGATTCAACGAACTGCAGGCGATCACGCAGGAACTCCGCTCGCTCGAAGCGCGGCTCGAGTTCCGCCCGCACCAGCTGCCGCTCCTGCTTCAGATCGTCGAGCAGCATCGCAAGAGTGGCGACGTGGCGCGCACACGGACTGCGCTCGCCCGCGCGTTAGCCGAGCGACCTACGGACATTCAGCTACGGATTCTCGCGCTCGACGTGCTGGAAGACCTGCACGACGCCGAGGGCGCGCGAGTGGCCGCGAAGTCGCTCGAGTCCGTGGGTGTGGACGAAGCCTCGGCGTGGAAACGGCTCGAGGCGTACTACGCACGACTCAAGGATCTCCCGAACCAGCTGCGGGCCGGTGAGCGCTTCCGGCGGCTCAGCGCACAATAGACCGAGCCTGTCGCGAGCTTCGCGACAGGCGGGTCCCCATCAGGAATCCATCATTCAGCGGCGAGTTCGAAGACGCCGTGTCTTGCGTCCGTCGGCCTACGCCGACTCTTTGCCTCGCTGCTTGCGCGGTCGGCCGCCCTTGGGCTTTTGGCGGGTCAGGCTGTCGTTGAAGGCAACCCAGTCGTTCTCGGAGAACAGGCGCACTCGGTTACCGCACGCAGTGCAGTAGGAGTGCTCCATGCCCATGAGGTAGGAGACGTACTTCCTGCACTTGCTGCAGTACTTGAGGTCGGTGTAGTAGTCGCGCGGTTCCATTCGTGATCGGGTGTCCTTGCCGTGGCTGTTGGCGGCCGGTAGAGCAAGTGGCTTGCCAGCTCGTCCGCGATCGCGGTCGACGATTGCAACTTTGTACGGTTGCGCGAGTTATCGCGGGCTGCGCGGCGGATTCGACGCCCCTGCCGAGCGTCGCTGCTTGTCGAAAAAACTCGACGTCCGGGAGGTCTCTGTAAGTGCAGCTTCCTGTCAATGTGGGCTGCAGCTCTGCGCAGGCGCGCTGTGCTGGAAGCACAAACGACTAAGGATCAATGGATTGCGACGATTTGGATCACCACGTCTTGCGGGACCATAAATGCAACGTCCTGAATATTGGACGACGCCGCGGCGATGTTCAAGGTCTTGGACGTACGCGACCGGAGCCGGCGTGGCTACGACTCGCGCGAACGCCAGGCGCGCATCGCGGCGCGCGCAGCCTCGTCCGGCTCGCGCCGCAGTGCGAGGTCCAGTTCATCGCACACGCCGGCGTCGGATGCGTGCGCTCGCGCCAGGGACCACGCGGCGGCTTCCCGAACGAGCGCTGCCGGGTCGAAGCTCAGCGCTTTCAGCAGAGCGTGTCGCCCACGATCGGAGGGCACGTTGCCGAGCGCGATCGCGGCGTTTCGCGCGAGGCCTTCGCGACCTGCTCGCTTGAGCGGCGAGCCTTCCAGCCATTCATAGAACGACTCGTTGGGCGAGAGCCATTCCACCAGCCCCGCGTCGGACACCGCGCGATGCGTGCCGAACCTCGCCGAGAGATCGGGCGACTTCGTGCCCCACGGGCAGACCTCGGAGCACACGTCGCAGCCGAATGCCCAGCCGCCGACCGCCGGCCTGAGCGCGGGTGGAATCGGGCCGCGATTCTCGATCGTCAGGTAGCTGATGCACCGGCGCGCGTCGACGATCCCCGGTTCACGGATTGCCTGCGTCGGGCACGCTTCGATGCAGGCGGTGCACGTTCCGCACGAACCAGGCGCCGGGACGTCGGTCGGCTCGAGATCCAATTCGACCAGCAGCTCTCCGAGGAAAAACCACGGCCCGAACTGCGGGTGGAGCAGGTTGGCCGCCTTGGATTCGAATCCCAGTCCCGCCTCCGCGGCGTGCGAGCGTTCGAGGATCGGACCCGCGTCGACGATCCGTCGATCCTTGCCGGCGAGCCCCGCCCGTTGCAGCCGCCGGGCGAGCTTGCGGAGCTTGCGCTGCATCACCGTGTGGTACTCCCGTCCGGCTGCGTAGCGGGCGACTTGACCGCCACCGGGGAGCTCGACCGCAGCGCGGGAGTGAGCCAAGCCGACGACGACCATGCTGCGGCCGCTCGGCATGACGCGACGGGGGTCGCGAATTCGATCGCGGTTGCGCTCGAGGTACTCCATCGATCCGTGCCGGCCCGCATCGAGCCAGGCGTCGAATCGATCCGCCGCTCGCGGAGGGCGCAGGGGCGCGATCCCGGCCAGGTCGAACCCCACCTCGCGCGCGATTTCCAGGACCAGATCTTCGGGGCGCACGAGCGCCATGGTCGTCGCGCGGCGTCGCGGGAACAACTCGTCCGCACAGGCCGCTATGGCGCGAACTCAGTGAAGTTCGGCGACGAAGAAGCGTTCGACCCGCTCGCGTACGCGGCTCTCGTCGCCTCGACTCCGGGCGTCCCCGCCTGGATCCGAGCGTGCGCGTCGCGCTCCCCTCCCCGGGCCAAGTTCTTTACCCAGCGCGACTTGAGACGCGCTGCTCGCGCGCTGAACAAGTTTCAGAAAAGACGCAGTTCCGTTTCTGTTACTGCCTGGAACCGGTGCCATAGAATCAGCTTCGTACCGCGGCTCCGCAGTCCGAACCCCATCCCCCGAGCCATCTCCCCGATCGGCCGAATGCAGGTTTCCGACCCCGTCGGCTCTATCCTGAGCCTGGATGACGAGAGCTACCGCGCACGCGTGCGCGAGAGCCTGCGAGCGCTCCGAGGCGAGGCCGGCGATCCCGAGCTGACGGTAATGATCGCGCTCCTCGCTGACTCGGCTCGCACCGGCGAGTCGATTCGCGACGCGCTCTCCACCCGGTTGATGGAGGTCTTTCGCACGTCGACGGGTCGCGGCGCCTTCGGCCTGTTATACGAGCTGAACGCCGGTCATCTCCTCGTCCAGGTCACCGGCAGGTTGCGTCGCTACGCGAGCACGTCGGACCCGCGGGACGTCTTGCAGGAGGTGTTCTTCAACGTCTACCGCTACCCGCACCGGTTCAACGCGGAGCGTGAAGACGCCTTCCGTGTTTGGAGCGCGATGATCGTGCGGAACACGGTTCTCAAGCACCTGCGCGCGCTTGGCCGTGGCGGACGCACGGAGGTGCCGTTCGAGGACTTGTCAGAGCAACCGGAAGTGAACGCACAGAGCCCGTTGACGGGCGCGATCGAGCACGAGAGCACGGCGCAGTGCGCGCGTGTCTACCTGACGTACCTCCATCTCTATCTGAAGTTCTACGCCATGCTCTCCGAGCGCGAGCGCATTGCGCTGCGGCTGGTCGAGGTCGAGGAGCGCAGCTACCGCCAGGCAGCGGAGGAGCTCGGGATCAAACTGGAGAATCTGAAGATGGTCATCTTCCGCGCCCGACGGAAGATCCATCGATCCATGCGGCGCGTGTTCGACGGCATGTCACCCGACTGCCGGCCGGCGCGCCAACCACGGCTGAATACCGCAGCGGGGTCTGCCTTCGAAGAGGCCGCCGACGCAGAGGATCAGACGATGGAGGTCGACTGACATGAAGCCTGAAACCTGGAACGAAGAAGAGAGCAGCCTGTGCTCGAACTTCCAGCTGGATCTCTCCTGCCTGGTCGACGCGGAGCTCGATGGAGGAGCCGCCGGGCGCGCACTCGTGCACCTCGAGGCCTGCGAGTGCTGCCGGAAGTTCTTCGAGGACACGCGCACACAAGTCAAACTGCACCGTGACGTGGCCGATCCCGATCGGCTCTTCGCCCGCATCGCGATGCTGACGGGCGCGCAGATGCGAGACGAGGCGGAGAGCATCGACCTCGTGCACAGGCTGGCGACGGTCTTTTATCAGCTGGGCAAGGCCTACGTCATCGCCGCGATCGATCCGGGTTACCGCGAAAAGCTCTTCGAAGCGGCCGTCCCCGTCGAAACCACGCAGTCACGCGGTCGTGGATTCGTGGACGGCGTGCTCCTCAACGGGAAAGAGCGCGCCGGCGGGCTCGATTGGCAGCGCGCGCGCTCGATGCTCAACGGTCGACTGGAGCGCATCGAAAGCCCGCTCGAGAAGGGGCGTCGCCTGCTCGAAGAAGCCGTAGCGTCCGATCCGTCGCACGAGGAAGCACAGCTCTACCTCGCGTTTCTACACGGTCACGAAGGACGGCGCGTGACGGCCGCGGAGGCGTACCGGCAGATATTCAATACGGCGGTCAACGAAGTGAACCGTGGCCATGCTGCGATCCAACTGGGCCGGTTGCACTCCGCCGAGAAGAACTACAGGAAGGCGATCGCGTGCTGGCGCTGGGTCACGATCAGCGGACTCGCCGATCTGGACAGCGGGTTCTTCGTCGCTCGGTTCAATTTGGGCATGGTCTATGCCCTACAAGGCAACCCGTCGCGTTCACTCGCCTACTTCCGCGAGCTCTTGGATCGACACCCCGACCGAGCGGCAGAAGTGGCGGACCTATTCATGCGTTCACCCAAGCTGCGATCCGCGATCGATTCCCACGCGGGGTTCGCCGAAGCGTTGTTGAAGACTTGTCCCGAACTTTTCACCCCGACGGTGCCTGGCTCGGATACGGATGCGTATGCCGAGGGCCAGGAGGACAATCGGTCATGAAGCTACTCAAGCAATTCGAATGTGGCGCACGAGCCCGCGGTGTCGCGATCTCGCTCGCCTTGTGTGCAGCCCTGCTTGCACCCGCGCTGGCGGATGGTCGAGGAACCCTCGACGGGAGCGCTCCGCCGCCCGCGGCGCCGGACGATGAGACGGTCGGCACGTTGCCGATGATGGGCAGCTCGAACAGTCTCGATTTCTTCCGTTTCCTGCGCGACGGTCGCGCCTCCTTCTATCTGCAGGGTTCGCTGACACAGATTCAGGACGCGGTCGTTGCGATCTCCGGCCACAACGCGGTGACCGTCGAGTTCCTCGACGAGTCCGGTGACAACGTGCGGCTGACGTTCCATGGTCGCGTGCGTCTCGTGCTCGATCGGAACGCCGTGGAGGCGGGCGGAATCGGTGCCGGCGTGATGGTCCCGGCCACGTTCGGTGCCGGACAGTCGCAGTTCTGGCTCGGCGCAACGGCTTCGGATCCGACCGGCCTTCGTGCTGGACCGCTTCCGATCCCGCTGGGTTCGATGGTCGCGCGTGGTGCGCTCGACCAACGCGCGCTGTACGGACGGATGACCTCGGCGGTCGCGGCGCGCACGTCGCTCGAAATCGCAGCGAGCCGTGATTTCGTGTCGCTCACGCAGACTCACTGACGGCCCAGCACGCAAGCGGAGCGCGCTCCGCACCGCATTCCGCCCCGGCCTTCGCTGGGGCGGAGTCGTTTCGTAGTGGCGTCGCGGCCGATCGCCCGCACTCGCGGCGCGTGCGGCTCATGCTCCGAAGCGCTCAGCCGATACTCCACTGCCAGGTCCCCGCCCGGCACGCAATGGAACCTCTGACGAGCGCGATCGGGGCAGCCGGATCCGTCCGCCTGACTCCCGCGACGGCGGATCTCGCGACCCTCTTCAAGGACGGTCGCGTCGTCGCCGCCGAGGTGCTGGAAACATTTGCGGGCGGCTCGGTGGTTCTGGGGATCGCCGGGCAGCGCGTCCCCGCTGAATCGCACGTCGATCTTCAGCTGGGCCAACGTTTTCTCGCGACCATCGAGAGCGCGGACGGACAGATCGTGCTCCGTCTCGCGCCCGACGAACTGGGTGAGACGAGCCCGCTCATTCGCGCGTTGCGGAGGGTGGTCGGCAAGGAGCTGGCGGCGGGCACGCTGCTCGACGGGCTGACGTCCGTCGCGGAGAGCGAGAGCGCGCGCAGCCCGGTCCTCTCCGCGCTCGTCGAGGCTCTCGCGCGCTACGTGTTCACTCCGGACGACGGCGGCGAGGCCTTGCTCGCGCTCGTTCAGCGCTCGGGGCTGCGCTACGAATCCGCGCTGCTGGCCGCCGCGGATGGCGATCACGGCTCGGCGTGGTTGCGCACGGCGGTCGCGAGCGAGCTCGCGGCGCGCTGGGTCGGTTCCCTTTCGAACGGGTCCGACATCGATGGGCCGACGCTGCGTTCCGCGATCACGAAGCTGCTACTCGAAGCGATTCGCGCTCCAACGATTGGGTCGAGCAGCGCGAGCTCGACCGAAATCGTCGACTGGCTGCGACGCGCGATCGACGAGCGTTCTAGCGAGAGTTCGTCCACTCGGATGCGTGCTGTCTTCGAGCGCGCCGTCGTACATGCGGAAGCCTCCCCGGCGAACGCCGACTCGACGGCGCTGTTGCGGTGGCTTTTCGGTGCTCCGTCCGACGATCACGTTCGTTCGCTGCTCAAGGACGTCGCGCAGCGCGTACTGGATCGCGATCTCAAAGGAAGACTGCTCGCTGCCGCGTCCGAACTCGAAGACGGGCCAGCGCGCGAACGAGTGCAGAGCGCGCTCGCGAGCCTCGAGACCGATCAATTGATGAACGTGGCGCGGCGCCGCTTCGATCAACCCTGGCACTTCAGCTTGCCGGTTCCAGACGCGGAGCAGTGGGTGAGCGCGCAGTTCCTCCACCTGCAGACAGCGGATCGCGACACGCCACGTGGCGAGGGAGCGGACGAGTCCTCGGTCGGGTCGCATCGCCTGATGATCGGGATCGATTTTTCACGGCTCGGTCCGATCCGCGCGGACCTGCTCTTGCGTGAGCGCGATCTCCTCGTGCGGCTCACGGTGGAGCGCCCCGAGACAGCCGCCGCGCTGCGCGCACTCGTCGAAAGTTGGAGCGTCGACTTCGCGGTCGGTGGACGTGCGGTGCATGTGGCGATCACGGAGTCGCAGAACGTCGATGTAGAGCTCCGTGCCGTCGCTCCAGACGTGCGCTTCCTGGCCGAGAATCACTTGATGGACGTGTCGGGATGAACGCACGGAACGAGCACTCGGACAGGCCTCGATCGACACCTGCGCTGGCGGTTGCGCTGCGGTACGCCCGAGCGAGCGAATCGGCGCCGCAGGTCGTCGCGACGGGGCGCGGCGAGATCGCGCAGCGCATCCTCGACTTCGCGCGCGCGAGCGGAGTCCCGGTTCGCCAAGACTCCGATCTCGTCGAGCTGCTCTCCGCGTGCGACGTGGGCGAGACGATTCCCGTCGAGCTGTTCGAAGCCGTCGCGCGGCTCCTGACGGCCCTCTACCGCATGAACGACGAGCTCGTGCGCGCCGAGCGACACACGCGCTAGTCCCGCACGGCGAAGACCGCCCTCCGACGCGGCGCGCACTTCGCCGCTACAATCGCGCGCGGTCATGCCGCACGTCACGCCGATCGAGCGCCCGCGAATCGCCCTCACCGTCGGAGATCCCGCTGGAATCGGGCCCGAGATCGCACTTGCAGCCGCACGCGACGCGCGCGTTCGTGAGGCGATGCGACTCGTGATCCTCGGACCGGCGAGATTACGTCCGTCCGACATCGCGCACGCGGACGGGAGTGCGCGACGCTCGGACGTGCACACGTGGATCGACACACACAGTCCGAGCGAGTGGTCGATGGGGCGCGTGCAAGCCGAGTGCGGTCGAGCAGCACTTGCCTCTCTGCGCGCCGGACATGAGCTGGCACTGTCGAGGGGCGTTTCGGCGCTCGTGACGGGACCCGTCAACAAGGCCGCGCTGCACCTCGCCGGCGAGTCCGTCGAGGGCCAGACCGAGTTGCTCGCTCGGTGGTGCGGCGTGTCGCGCTTCGAGATGCTCGCCGTCGCCGGTTCATTGCGTGTGATGCTGCTCACACGGCACATGCCGCTCCGGCAGGCGATCGCTTCGATCACGACGGAGCGCGTGCTCGATCGCCTGCGTCTCCTCCACGAGTGCCTCGATCGCTTCGGTTTCGCGCACCCGCGCCTCGCGCTGGCCGGATTGAACCCGCACGCCGGCGAGGGCGGGATCCTCGGCAGCGAAGATGCGGAGCTCTTGAAGCCTGCGGTCGATGCCGCGCGCGCCGCCGGCCTCCTCGTCGCCGGCCCGCTGTCACCCGACTCCGTGTTCCTCCAAGCGTCGCGCGGAGAGTTCGACGGAGTCCTCGCTCTGTATCACGATCAGGCGTTCATCCCGGTGAAGCTGCTCTCGAACGACGGCGGCATCACCGTCATCGCGGGTCTGCCGTACCTGCGCGTCAGTCCAGTGCACGGCACGGCGTTCGACATCGCGGGCCAGGGACGCGCGTCGCCGAACAACTTGATCGCGGCGTTGCTCCAGGCGGCGGCGTGGACCGCGCAGCCGCGCTGAGGCGTGGCGCGAATGTCGCCGCGTCGACTCGCAGTTACTTCGTCCGCTGAGGATTCGGCGTGAACTTCGCGCGCAGCGCAGCGGCCTCGTCGGACCGGCCGGCTAGCTCGAGACCGCGCACGAGGTCGCCTAGCTCAGGTAGGCCGCCGTCCGAGATCGCCACCGCGCGCTCGTAGTGCGCGATCGCTTGCGCGAGATCGCCTTGCTGCTCGAAGCAGCGACCCACGCCGGTGTGACGCTTCGCTTGCTGCGAACCGAGCTTCGTGAGTCGCTCGAGAACGATCGCTGCGTCCGCGCAGCGCTGCTCGTCGACGAGATCGGAACCGAGGTGGTCGAACGCGGAGACGTTGAGCGGATTGTCGGCCACGATGCGTTCGAGGATCGCGATGGCCTCCTTGCGCGACTCGGGTCCCATCTCCGAAGCGGTGCGGTAGTCCGCGTACTCTTCGAGCCGCGCGCGCGGGTCCATCCGTCCCGTGTCTTCGAGCGGCGTCGGCAGCACGGCGGACGCGTCCGCGGCACCGGCATAGCCGAGCGCTTGGATCTGCGAGCGCCGCGTTTCGTCGACCGTGTCGGATTCCGAGACCTCGAGCGCTGGACGAGATGCGAGCGTCGCGATCGCGGCGTGGTAACGCGAGACTTCGCTCGCGCTCGCCGCCGCGAGGTCGTTCAACTCTCGCGGATCGACATCGGTTCGATAGAGCTCGTCCGAGGCCCCGTGGATCAACTTGCCGCGCTGATCCGCGATGCCGACGAGCGGAGTCCAACCGAAGTTCATGTACGGGTAATACGATTCGAAATAGACGGCTCGATCCGCCGGCACCGCGCGACGGAACAGGCTCATTCCGTCGATGCCCTCGCTCTTTCCAAGCTCGAGCGCATCGCACATCGTCGGGTACACGTCGACGACGCTCACGGTCTCGCGCGAACGCGTGCCCGCCTGCCAGCCGTCCGGATGTCGCACGAGCAGCGGGACGCGGATCGTCGGTTCGTAGCAGAACACGGCGTGCGTCGGCTCGCCGTGCTGACCGAGCGACTCGCCGTGGTCCGCCACGACGACGACCAGCGTGCGATCGAGCGTGCGATCCTCGCGCAACTCGGCGATCAACGTGCCGATCGCGTGGTCCATCGCCGCGACTTCGCCGAGATACTTGTCACCGTTCGCCTGGGGCAAGAACCGTGGCGGCGGCTCGTAAGGTGCATGCGCATCGAAGAAGTGCACCCACAGGAAGAACGGCCGCGTTGGATCGCGCTTGCGCAGCCAGTCCTGCGCCACCGCCACGACCTCGTGCGCCGGACGATCGGGGATGCGAACGCGCGCGAGGTCGGTGTCCTGCGCGCGGCTGTCGAAGAACTCGAATCCTTGTCCGATGCCCCACGAGGAATCGAGCACGACCGCCGCGACCACCGCGCCCGTCTGGAAGCCGGCGGCGTGAGCGCGCTCGGCGATCGTCAGCGCCGAGGCCGGCAACGGATTGACGCCGTTGTCGCGCACCGTGTGCCGGACGGGATACAGCCCGGTCATCATCGAAGAGTGCGACGGCAGCGTGATCGGCGCGGTCGTGCGCGCGGTCTCGTAGAGGACGCACTCCTTCGCGAGCGCGTCCAGCACGGGCGTCGCGCCGGCGGGACCGCCAAAGCAGCCGATCGCGTCGGCGCGCGTCGTGTCCATCGTGATCA
>JANOFY010000572.1:0-3044 GCA_031413895.1 Planctomycetota bacterium
GCGTCGAGCACGCCGTCGCCATCGCAGTCGGCGCCGGTCCCGGAACTGATCTCGATCGTGTCATCGACGCCGTTCGTGTTGCAGTCCGGGCCGCTCGTGCCGATGTCCGCGGGTGTCACCGCGCGGTCGTAGATCGCGACGGTGTCGAGCTCCCCCGTGAAGCCCGAGCCAGATCCCGACGCCGGACGTCCGATGGTGAGCGGCTTGTTGTTGCTCGTGTCACCGAGGTTGGACGCGTTCGATGCGGTGGCGTCGAGCAGGCCGTCGACGTACAGCCGGAGCTCCCCGCCTTGCCGGACGGCGAGCACGTCGTGCATGACGGAGTCGTCAATGCGTGTCGCGCTGGAGACCTGGGCTTGCTGCGAGCCTTCGACGCGGAAAACGGCGTGGCCTGTCTCCGGATCGATCCACAGCGCATAGCCGCGACCGTTGGTGTGGCGCTTCGAGACCAGCATGCGGTCCGTGCTGCCGCTCGCAGGAGACGTGCGCGCGCGAGCGAAGATCCCGAAGTTGCCGTCCGCGACATCGAACGAGTTCTCGGATCCTGCCGGCGTGACGACGGTCGTATCCGTCGTGGACAGCGAGTGTCCGCTGCCCGCGGGCGCGAACTGCCACCCGCTGCCCGAGATGTTGCCGTTGTACGCTGCGCCCAGCGTTCCGTCGTCGAGCGCGGGATTCGATTGCTCGTCGAAGGTGTACCGCAGGATTGGCTGGACGCCTTGCGGTGTAGGAGTGAGAGCGCAGAGCTCGCCTACGAAGGTTAGCCCGCACAGAAGCGACGTCGCGGCGAACACCACGCGGCGAGTCCGAACCCGGCGGTGGTGGACTGCGAGAGACCAGAGTTCACGCACAAGAGTGGAGAAGGGTTTCATGGCACTTGCCTCTGAAATTGCTCGCTGGGAGCAAGTTGGACTGAGGGGCGAACACAGCCGTGCACTCGACGAGCGCGAGCGCGTCCCCATGCGTGCCGCGGTTGACCCATGGCGAGAGAGCGCTCCGATCGTTCGAGATCACCGGGCGATCTGGACGCTGGAAGGCGTCCGTGCGACGGGGACTCGAAGAGACCGGCGCCCTGGAGGACGCGAAGCGTCTGGCATTTCAAGAAATCTCCAGGCGGCCCGACTAGCTCGGTCCGTTGCGCCTCGACGACCCGAGCACGGACCGGACGGTCCACCGCTCCCTGGGTCGCCAGTCAGAGGTCGGTCGCTAGTGTGGTGACGGACGTCTAACTGGCGACGCGGCCTCGGTGGACCGAGGACGATCCGATGGCGGACTCGAGCGCCAAGTCCCTGCGGCTACTGCGCGCTTGCGGATCGGAACTCGTTCGATTGACCGCTCGCTCGGGGGAAGTTCGAGGCCGCGTCGGTCCGACTAGTCATTCACGATTCGCTGCGCCGTGACGCTGATTACCGCCATTGCGTTTCGTGACTCGCCCGAGGGGCCGAATGCCACGCCGGCCGGTTGGGCGCGAAGCGTGACCGCGAGTGTTATCCGTGCTGCGGCGGCCCGATGCATCGATGACGATCGGAGTTGTCCCGCCCGCCACGCGAAGCACCAGCACTCATCCCTAATCCGGAGCGCCAGTCAGCACCCAAGCCGCCCATTCACGCACTGGTCTGCGTTTGTTGCGGAGCTCCATCTTCGCCTCCCACAGCGCCTGCCACTTCGGCTTCTTCTCCAGCCACAGGCGCCGATAGAAGTCGAGCATCAGCTCCTTCGTTGCTTCATCGGGCACCTTCCACAAGGAAGTGATCACGGAGCGCGCGCCCGCCATCTGCAGCGCCTTCTGCAAGCTCGCGACGCCTTGACCTGCTCTGCGCTCGCCGACGTTCGTGTCGCACGCGCTGAGCACCGCGAGCTCGCAGTTCGAGAGATCGAGCGTCGAGAGCTCGTCCGCCGTTATCAATCCGGGAGCGCGGCCGACCGCATCCTCTGGCAAGTTCGCACCCGCGAGCGCCAGTCCGCACAGGAGCATCGGGCTCATTCCCTTCACTTGCTCCGCGCCGCTCATCCGCAATCCGAGCCCGCTCAGCTTGTCGATCGGCTCGGGATCGCTCCACGACTTGATCGACTCCGGTGCGAACCATCCGTGCGTCGCGATGTGCACGAAGCGCGCCTTGGGTGCCAGCAGTTCAACCGCCTCGCGCGACGCCTGGCGTTTTCCAGCACCAGCGCTCGACGCTCATCACCGAAGATCTTCGTATAGAGAGCGCCAATATCGCGGGCTTCGTCATCGGCGTGCGTCAAGGACGCGAAGCCGTGCTCCCACGTAGTGCCTCGCAGGATTAAAGCGCTCTGCGTCGGCGCCGCATTCTTGGGTGCGTCTTCTTCGATGGGCGCCGACACGGCAATCGGTGGAGTCGCCGCGGCCTGCCCATCGGAGCCGACTCGTGTGGTCGACGCAACCTGCGCGCGCGGTGCGGCGTGCTCGATCGACGCGACTTCGTCCTCGGTGAGCGCGAGCGGAGTAGCGCTGAACGATGCACCACCCAGTGCGACGAGCGCCGTACCGCTTGGATGTGGAGCATCCGTCAACAACTCCGTCAGCGCCGCGCGCGTCTCGATCCGCCAGCGATCACCGACGATCATCGGTTTCGATGCGCTGCTCTCGCCGTCCGGCTCCAGCGGCAGCCCATCCAGCGGCACAAGGTGCAACACGTCGTCGAGGACGACGACGATCCGATCCGCGGCGCCCAGCGCCTCGAGCAGCGGATCGAGCACGAGCCGGCGCAGTTCCTCGCCGGGCTCCTGCGCGAGGTCAATGTCGGCCGCCACATCGGCGCCGCCGTCGATCGCTACACCGATCGCCTCGCGCCACGCGCGCACCGATTCTTCGATCGGCGCGATCGGACCGAGGTCGATGAGCGAGAGCGGCGAGGTCACCGAGGGTTCGCTCGTTCGTGCCTTGGTCGTGGCGATTCTCACGTCCTCCTCCGAGCCGCGCACCACGAACGCGCACAGGCTGGTGACGCTAGCCGCGCGCAGTGCGGGTAGGCCCGTGGAGTCGAGCTCGTCGGCGACCGAAACGCTCCGGTTGTCGTAGC
>JANOFY010000573.1:0-2700 GCA_031413895.1 Planctomycetota bacterium
CAGCTCGATGCGCACGGCATCGGCGTGTCCGACGCCGTGAAGTTCGTCATCTGCAACTGATCTCGAAGGCGCGCGGACCGGCAACGATTCGGGCGTCAGCACCAAACGCGGGCTCGCGAACAAGGATGGATGTCGTCCATCTTGTGCGCGAGCCCGCGGCGGTTCGATGTGTGCATGAACCGCGAGTTCGCTACCCGATCTACTTCTTGTTCTTGCTCAGATCGATCCCGCGGACTTGCCACTGCGCCTCGGTGAGCTCGGGTGACCACGCGTTGTCGCCCGGCGCGAGCGTGATGCGATCGATCACGAAGTTCTTCGAGAACTTGCTCGCCTCACCGCGCCACGCGATGCGGTATTCACCCGGCTCGCGTGCGGCGAGCGTCAGTCGCCCGTCGTCGTCGACGCTGCACGAGCTGATCTCGAGCGCGGGCGTCGTACGGCTGAAGAGTGTCACGATCGCCTTGCCCGGCGCCTTGCCCGCGACGGTCAGCGCGCCCGACACGCGGCACGCGGCGTCGCGCGAGAAGTCGAGATCGCGTTTCGTCGTCGCGCCCTCTTTCACTTCCAACAAGTATGGCGGCTGCTTCGACGCGCCGACGAGTCCGACGGTCGCGGTGCGCGCGGCCGCGGGCGGCGGCAAGTACACGATGCTCGCGAGCCACGGTCCCGGCGCCAGGTGTTCGCAGCGCCACTTGCGCGACGCGTCGACGGTGCGGCGAATCCTTTTCGCGTCGCGGTAGAGCTCGATCACCGCGTTCGCCGGGTCGACTCCGGCCGGGAGGAGGACCGAGCCCTCGACGCTTCCGCCGGCTGCCAAGTCGATCGTGATCTCCGCTGCGCCGGCTTGCACGGGGCCGGACACGGCTTCGCTCGCGACGCGCGACGATGCGAGCACGCGACCCTCCGCGACGCGTTGCTTCGCCGCGATCGCGAATCGTCCCTGCGCGTCGGTGCGCGCCGAAGCGTCGCCCACGACCTGGTAGGGATTGGTGATGAACTCGGGATCCGCCGAGACCATCGGGTTGGTTCCCGGTCGCACGAGCGCGACGTGCGCGCCCTCGAGCGGCTGGCCCGCGTGCGTCACGCGCCCCGTGATCCAAGGCAACCGATCGAGGCGTAGTTCCGTCGTCGCGGGGAGCGCGGCGGGATTCAACGGTCCGATCGACTTCGACTCGTGCAGGGGTGAGCGCACTTCGACACGGAACGGCGCGCTCGGAGCGCGGATCTTGACGACGCCGCCGGGATGGCGCGCCGGCAGAGTCTCCTCCAGCTTGCTGCGCGTGCCGCGCTCGATGCGCAGCGCCCAGCCGAACTCTTCCACTGGCGCGCCGGTCGAATCGAGCACGGTGAGACCGAGCTCGAGCGCCGGAGTGAACTTCAGCACAACGTCGCGGTCTCCGGGCACGGCGTCGCCGTGCATGAGGTCGCTCCAACGCTCGGCCGGATCGTGGACTTCGATCCAGAACTGTTCCTCCGGCTGCACCGACAGGAACAGACTGAACTTGCCCTTCGCATCCGAAACCGTTCGCGAGAGGAGCGAGCCGGTCCCGTCGGTGTCCGGAACGGCGGTCCGCACGTCGGCACCGGCGACCGGCCGTCCCTCGGGATCGAGCACCGTCCCGTCGATGCGGTACTCGTCGGGCAGGAACTCGACCTTGACGTCGACGCCGGTGTTCTCCTTGCCCGCTTCGACGTGCACGTTCTCGACCTTGGCCCAGCGCGTCGTGTCGTGCTTCGCCCACACGCGGTACGAGCCCGGCGTGATCCCGACGACGCGGTAGCTGCCGTCGCTCTTCGTGAAGTCGATGGTTTGGTACCGCGCGAGCGGTTCGTCGTCCGCGTCGGTCGGCACGACGCGCACGTTCGCGTCCAGCAGCGGGCGGCCGTCCGCGCCGAAGACACGCCCCGACACCGCTCCGCCGGGCGCGAGCTTGACCTCGCCGAGATCGAACTCGCGGCCTTTCGTGAGCTTCGCTTGCAGCGGCATCAGCGCGTGCCCGAAGTGTTCCGCGAACCCGGACCACGCACGCCCCTCGAGCGGCCAAATCCAGTCGAGCTCGGCGACCGCGAGGCCGTCCACCGTGCTCGTCGCGATCGTGTGGCGACGGCCTTGCACCTGTTGCTTCAGCTCGACACCGGCGACGGGCTCGCCGCTTTCGTCGACGAAGCGCACCCAGATCTGCGCCTTGTCCGGTGGCGTCTGTTGCAGCGGCGCGGCGAGCGTGCGTTGAACCGGCGTGAGCAGGCACACGGAGAGCGCGGCGAGGCGGACGGCGTTTCGACGGAAGAAATCGAGGTGGATCATGGCTTGGGCGGGACCCGAGTCAGCGGGTCGCTCCGGATGGGGTTGTTCCGGGGTCGCGGCTCAACGAGCGAACGTGCGCCGATGTTGGACCGGGGCTAGCTGCCGGAGGGACGTGTCAGAAACGTCGGATCGCTCCGTTTCGACGTGGGCGCGTTCAGCGTCGCTTCAGCTTCGAGCAGCTTTGCCATCGGCGGGACGCCCATCGCGTGCCGTTCCACGTCGGTCGTGCGCGGATCGCAGGGATACAGCCGCCAAGCCTTCAACACATGCTCATAGGTGTACTGCGTCCCGTAGCGCTGGTGCATGCCCAGCTTGACGAGGTGCTTGTCGGTCGCCTCGGCCGCGACGCGGAAGCCCTTGTCCTCGCCGAGTTCCGCGGACTTGAGCGCCAGCTC
>JANOFY010000574.1:0-14575 GCA_031413895.1 Planctomycetota bacterium
TTGCGATGCGTGGGTCCGAGTGCCTTCTCGTGGATCGCGAGCGCGCGCTCGAGAAGCGGGAGCGCCGCGTTCAGATCACCTCGCGCCCGAAGCAGCACCGCCACGTTGGTCAGGCTTCGCGCCGTGTCGGGATGCAGCGGGCCGAGCGTCGTCTCGCGAATCGCTAGAGCGCGCTCGTACAGCGGCTCTGCTGCGTCCAAGTCGCCGCGGGCCTTGAGCAATCCGGCTAACCGGTTGAGGGTCGCCGCCGTGCCCTGATGCTCGGGACCGAGGACTCTCTGCCGGATCTCGAGCGCGCGCTGGGCGTCCTCGATCTCAGCCGCTTGGCGCTCGACCGGCGGCAGCGGTGAGGGAGCTCCGACGACGACGCGCAGCTCGAACGCTCCGCGCCCGCCGTGCAACGCGCAGACCTCGATCGCAGGCCGCGTATTCGCAGCGAGCTCGGTGGTGATGCGAGCGTGCGTCCCGAGGAGACCGTCGTCGTTTTCGTGCAGGACATGCCCTTGCTCGTCACGCAGCACGAGATACGCATCGAAGAAGTGCGAGCGCAGCTCGATCGTGTAGGTTCCGGGCGCGTCGACGAGAATCTGAAACTGTTTGCCGAGCACCGGCGCGTCGGTGAAGGTCCTCTCGATGGCGACGCTCGTCACGCGCGCGTCCGTATCGGCGATCTCGCTCTCGGTCGCAACACCGACGCGCACGATCCCGTCGGATTGCAGCGCGAGCCAGCTCGCGAGCAGCAGAGCGATGTTCATGGAAGCTGAGCTCGGGGAAGCGAGTTCAGGATACCGCTCCGCGGCGATCGGAGTGTGAGTCGCCCCGTCGATCGTTCCAGCGCCGGTAGCGCGCCTCAGGCTCGGATCCGCTCGGGCGAGCGGTTGACGATTACGGGCACTCCACTGACACTGAACCTCTTCGGAAATTCCGGTGGAGCCAACGCCCTACCCGACGCGGAGACGATGAGACGAATGAGACCTCGAATGAATCCGCTTGGGCCCCGCTTTCACCGCGCGACAACGACGAACGCAACCTCGCTCGCACTTTCGCTGCTTGCGCTGGCGATCGTCACGCCCGATGTCTCCGCGCAGTGCTCTGTGCACTGGAGCGACGCTTTCCCAGCGGGAGCGTCGGGCTTCAACGAGGAAGTGCTCGCGCTCGCCGGCGGCCCGACAGCGGACGGGACGCCGGGCTTGTACGCGGGTGGTTCGTTCACCGCGGACGGTGGCGCGGTCGGCGAACATGTTGCGATGTGGAACGGCCACTCGTGGTCTCCGCTCGGCAGCGGATTGGACGGCGATGTCTTCGCCCTGACGGTTTTCGACGACGATGAAGCCGGCCCGAATCCACCGCTCTTGTACGCGGCCGGCGCGTTCAACAACTCGGGCGGCGTCTTTGCAAACAGGATCGCGGCGTGGGACGGATCGACGTGGTCCGCGCTCTCGAGCGGAATGAACAGCACCGGCGTGCGCGCGCTCGTCGTGTTCGACGATGACGACTCCGGTCCGAATCCCCCAGCCTTGCACGCGGCCGGATTCTTCACGACCGCCGGCGGAGTTGTCGCGAATCGAATCGCGAAGTGGGACGGCTCGTCGTGGTCGGCACTCGGAAGCGGCACCTCCGACGGCATCCACGCGCTCGCGGTCTTCGATGACGACGGCGCGGGACCGAACGCGCCGGCGCTCTACGCGGGAGGCGCCTTTCTGACGGCGAGCGGCGTCGACGCAAATCGAATCGCGAAATGGGATGGCTCGTCGTGGTCGGCGCTCGGCAGCGGCATGGACTCACCCGTACGGACGCTCGCTGTGTTCGACGTCGACGGCGCGGGGCCGCTGCTGCCGGCGCTCTATGCGGGCGGGTCGTTCAACAACGCGGGCGGCAACACCGCCAACCACGTCGCTCGATGGAACGGATCGTCGTGGTCCGCGCCGGGAAGCGGCACCTCCGGCGAGGTGCTCGCGTTCTCGGTGTTCGACGACGACGGAGACGGCCCGCATCTACCGAAGCTCGTCGCTGGGGGAAAGTTCACGCTCGCGGGCGGGCAGAGCGCGCTGCGGATCGCGACGTGGGATGGCGCGTCGTGGTCGAACTGCGGCGCCGGTGTCACGTACGAACCCTTCGTGGCGCAGTCGAGCGTCATGAGCCTCGCCGTCTTCGACGACGACGGCGCGGGGCCGAACCTAGGCACCCTCTACGCCGGCGGACACTTCACGAAGGCCGGCGCAGTCGTCGGCGTGGAGAACCTCGCGAGTTGGAACGGCGCGTCCTGGTCCATTCCCGTTGCGACGGGGGGTGTCGACGAGCCGACGTGGGCGCTCACCGCTTTCGATGCCGACGGCGCGGGGAGCACGCCGCCCGTGCTCGTCGCGGGCGGTGAGTTCACCGGTGCGGGCAACGTCGGTGTGAATCGCATCGGCGCGTGGAACGGATCGTCGTGGTCGGCGCTCGGAAACGGATTGAATGGCAGCGGCACGGTGACGGCGTATGCGATGACGGTGTTCGACAGCGACGGCGGAGGGCCGAGTCTGCCCGCGTTGTATGTCGGAGGCCGCTTCACGTCTCCCGGCCAGGCGATCGCGAAGTGGAACGGCGCGTCGTGGTCCGCGCTCGGCGGCGGCTTGACCGGTCAACAGTCGATCAACGCGCCAGGACATGTGTATGCACTCGCGACGTTCGATGCCGACGGCGTCGGCCCGAATCTCCCGGAGCTGTACGCGGGCGGTGCGTTCCAACATGCGGGCAGTCCCGCGTTCGTCGACAACCTGGCGCGCTGGAACGGATCTTCGTGGTCGCAAGTCGGCGGCGGTGCCGGGTTCGAGGGACTGGGAAACTGGGTGACGGCGCTGGCCGTCTTCGACGAAGACGGCGGCGGTCCGACGCCGCCCGCGCTCTTCGTCGGCGGGAGCTTCACCGCGGTGCAGGGGGGCACGATCCCGGCCATGAGCATCGCCCGTTGGAACGGGTCGTCGTGGGCGGCGCTCGGCAGCGGAATGAACTACGTCGTTAACGCGCTGGCCGTGTTCGACGACGACGGCGACGGTCCGCATCCGGCGGCGCTGTTCGCGGCCGGCGCGTTCACGACGGCCGGAGGCGTGAGCGCGAATCGCGTCGCCAAGTGGGACGGCATTTCGTGGTCGCCGCTCGGGAGCGGAATCAACGCGCTGGTGTCCGACCTCTCCGTGTTCGATCAAGACGGCGCAGGTCCGAATCCGCCGGCGCTCTACGCGGGTGGGTGGTTCACTTCGGCGGGCGGCGTCAGCGCAAGTCGGATCGCCAGGTGGGACGGAGCTTCGTGGAGCGCGCTCGGCGGCGGCATCGACGGCGGCGGAGGTTCCGTGCTCGCGTTGACCGCGTTCGACGCGGACGAGAGTGGGCCGATGCCGGCGGGACTCTTCGTCGGCGGCGACTTCATCCGCGCGAGCGGCGAGCCGTCCTGGAACATCGCGAGCTGGATCGGATGCGGCTCGACGTTCGTGTCGTTCTGTTCCGGCGACGGGAGTCTTCCGACGCAGTGCCCGTGCGTTCCGCCGAACACTGTGCCGAATCCAGCGGCGGCCGTCGGTCACGGCTGCGCGAACTCGCTGAACGCGAGCGGTGCGCTGCTCTCCGCCACAGGGACGGTCTCACCCGACACGGTGAAGATCACGGTCGACGTGGGACCGAACTACCAGGCGTTCGCGTTCTTGCTCAAAGGGAACGCCGCGGCATCCGACGGCTTCGCAGGCGGCGACGGCATTCGCTGCGTCGACGGACAGCTCATTCGCTTCGGCGGTCACTTCGCCGGGTCGAACGGCGATCCGATCGGACAGTGGTGCTATCCGAACTCGGTGCAAGTGCTTCCCGTGTCGACCGCGACCGCGCAGCCGCACGCGAAGGCCGCGTACTACCAGCTCTACTACCGCAACGCCGCGACCGACTTCTGCAATCCCGCGACGACGAACTACAGCAACGGCTGCGCGGTTCAGTGGCCGTAGCGCGCCCGCGTACTCAGGCCGGCTCGAGCTCGATCAGCACGTCGCCCGAGCGTACCTGGATCAAGTGGATGAACGGCGCGCTGCGAAGCCGCGACCAGGACGTTGAACTCAGTCGCCTCTTGGCGAATCTGTCGAACGAGTCTGACCATTCACCGAGCTCTTGGGTGCACTCGGCTGCCGTGTGAATCCGCTGGCGTTGGTCGGCGGGTTCGGAGGGCTGCCCGACGCGAGCGGGACATAGCCCTTGTCGAAGATCGTGCGCACGTGCGTGGTGACTCGGCCGGTTCTCGCGGTCGAGGAATTGTTCGACGTGCTCATTGCCTGCTCGCCCCCTTGTTCTCGTTCTCGATGAACTCTACCAGCGTGCAATCGGACATGGATACTAGCATTCCGCCGGAGCCCTTCACCGCTTCGACGAACGAGTATCTCTCGTCGAGCTTCCAGACTTGCTCGATGTACAGGTCCTTGGCATATGGATGGGAGCTCGTGAAGGATCGGCTCGACATGAATCCGCCGATCGCGCGGCCATCCCGTAGGTGGCAGATCACCCAGGCTTCTTCTAGCGTCGAGAATCTGAAGTCCCACGCAGTGGCGTAGGGGCTACGGATCCATTCATTCAGCCACGTGCTCTTGAGGATCTGTGCGAATACCCACCCGAGCACAGCTGGACTGACGAAGACGCACAGTGCGAGGCCGAGGATTCGGGCAGTCGTACTGATGTCGCCTGTTGTCACGAGCTTGGCGATCAGCGAATGCCAGATGACCAGGTTCGCAACGCTGTACGCGAAGACCGCGACGATCTCGTCTCCCCATCTGCGTCGGTCTCGTGCGAGAACGAGATCGAACACCTGCTGAGAGACGAAGCCGGGGATGATGAAGAAGATTCCGAGCCAGATCTTCCCGTCATTCAGGAAGTCCATCGTGTCAGCCCCCTCGTACGCCAATGGAATGTGCATCCAATACAACCGCGACCTGTGCTGACTCGCGAGGGGAAGCTTGGTTACATCATTGGCGCTCGATGAGCAGTTCCACGATCGGCGTCGTCACGCGGGCTCGAGCTCGATCAGCACGTCGCCCGCTCGCACTTCGCCTCCATCCGCCGCCGCGAGACGCACGACCTTCGCACGCGCGGGGAGTCCGGCCCCCGCGTGGTAGACGACGTGCGTGAACGTCTTCATCACTTCGATCAAACCGACGGGGCGGCCTTCTTCGAGGATCTGTCCGATTGCAACGAACGCGGGCTCACCCGGGGCGGCGCGATGGTAGAAGCGACCACTCTGCTGTGAGCGAAGCGCCATCGGCTCGCCGGACTTCGTGTGCGTTGTCTTCTTCGCGTCGACGCGCGCGTCTGTCGATCGCTCGAGCGCCTCGAGCTCGTAGAGCACTTCGCCGAACGCGACCGGCGCGCGCACGCGCTCGCGACGTTTCGTGACAATGACCCCGCGGACACCGGACGGCACGATGAGCGTGAACGAACGCGAGAGCGTCGTGATCGTGCCCGCGTCTTGTCCTTCGACGAGCGTCTGGCCGGGAGGCACCGGTCGCGTGAAGAGGCCGACCGTCGGCGACAAGAGCCGCTGCGCGCCGCTTTTCTCGTCGAGCACGAGCTCGAGCAGGTGGTTCGTCGTGTTCACGGTCATCCGCGCTCCGCCGACAGCGCCGCGATGTCGTGCAGCGACCAGATGCGCGGGTTCTTGACGCGCCGGTAGCCGCTGGCTTGGTAGCTCATCTGCGCGAACGTCTCGAGCCACCCGCGCAACTCGCCGAACGCGACGATTTCGTCGGTGTCCATCTGCGACGCGGCCTTGTACGGATCCATGTCGCCTTCGATGCGCGTCTCGGTGTCGCGCATGCCGTCCTCGATCTTCTTGCGCTCGGCGGGATCCGTGGCGGCGATCTCGAAGTCGTCGTCGAGCTTGGTATTGAAGGCTGCGATCGCGAGCGTGCGTCCTTCCATCACCGAGAGGCGCGCGATCGGCGTCGAGAGTTGCACGACGGGTTCGTACGGCATGCCGGCGAGTGCGTAGTAGCCCGCGCCCGACGCCTTGCGCAGCAGCACCGTGAACATCGGCACCGTGTTCGTGCTGTTGGTGTAGATGAGGCTCGATCCGTAGCCGAGGAGGCCCAGCCGCTCGGCCTCGACGCCGATGTCGAAGCCCGAGATGTCTTGGAGCCACACGATCGGAATGCCGTCGGCATCGCACGCGCGGCTGAACGCGGCGACCTTGGCGATGCCCTCCTTGTAGAGGATGCCGAGCGGCTTCTTCTGATCGCGGTGCTCGGGATCGTCCATCAATCCCTGGCGATTCGCGACGAAGCCCATGTACAGACCGTCGACGCGTCCGATGCCGACGATCATCTCGCGTCCGCGCGCGGGCAGGATCTCCCAGAAGAGGCTGTGGTCGACGAGGCGCGCGATCACTTCCTCGACCGGGTACGTCATGCGGTGATCGGCGGGAAAGATGCCGGCGAGCTCGCGCGTCGGATGGAACGGCGGCGCCGCGTCGGCGCCGTGCCTGTGAAAAGCCGCGCCTGACGTCGGCAGGCGTCGCACTTCAGCGCGGATCATCGCGAGTGCCGTCTCGTCGTCGGGCACCCGCACATCGGCGCAGCCCGACTGGTGCACGTGCACTTCGGGACCGCCGATGTCGAGACTCGAGAGGCTCTGGCTCTTCGCGCCTTTGATGAGCGCCGCGCCGGCGATCACCATGTACGCGCTCTCCGTCATGTACACGCGGTCGGAGATGATCGGCATGTAGCCGCCGCCCGCGATGCAGTCGCCGAACACGCCCGCGATCTGCGGCACGCCGGCGTCGGAGAGCAGGCTGTTCTTCTTGAAGATGTGGCCCGCGCCGGTGCGGCCGGGGAACGAGCGCGATTGCTCGGGCAGATACAGACCCGAGCAGTCGACGAGGTAGATCACCGGCAGGCGCAGGCGCAGCGCCATGTCCTGCGCGCGCTCGATCTTCTCGGGCGTCATCGGCCACCACGAACCCGAGGCAACCGTGTTGTCGTTCGCGATGACGACGGTCCAGCGCTCCTCGACGCGCACGAACGCCGTGACGACGCCGGCGGCGGGGGACTCGAGCTTGCCGAACGTCCGGCCGTGGTTGACGAACGTGCCGACCTCGCGTACTTCGCTGCCGGGATCCTTGAGTCGATCGACGCGCTCGCGCGCGGTCAGCTTCTGCTTCGCGTGAACGCGCTCGACGTACGTCTCGCCCCAACCCGCAGCGACTTTCGCGCGCCGTTCCGCGAGCTCCTTTTCCTTCGTCGCGAGCGTCGCGCGGTTCTTGTCGAACGTCGCGGTGTCGAGGAACGCGTCGCGAGCCGTGCCGATCGGCGAGAGGGGGACGTGAGCCATGGCCGCAGATTGTCGCGAACGATTCGCGTGCGGTCCACACGGGTGCGGCGTGATGTCGCCGCTTTCGAGGTCTACGGACCGTGCGCCTCGATCACGAGCGAGTGGAACTTGACCACCGCCGTCTGATCGCCCGACTTGACCTGGACGCTCTCGGGGAAGAACAGCTCGCCGAGCTTCTGATACGAGTATTCGGCGTGACTTTCCGGTTGTCCGCGCACGGCGAGATCGCGCTGCGAAGGTACGAAACGTCGCGGAGACACTTCGTCGAACTGATAGTTGGCGGTGAACGCCGGCGTTTCGATCGACACCGGAAGTGCCGTGGTCCGCGACAACCGGATCGTCATGGTCTCGCCTGCACGCGCGCCCTGGATCGCGACTTCGACGAAGTCGCCGGACTCGGTGCACCCCGTGACTTTCGATCCAGGCGAGAGCAACGAGGGATCGCTGAGCGGCAGGCCCTGGAACGCATCCGTGACCGTCATCGCGACGCGGCGCTTGATCTCCGCGATCGCCTTCTCCGTGCGTTCGTCGGCGGGCTTGTAGGCCACGTCGACTTCCGCCGTCATCTCCCCGCTGCCCGTGTCCAGCGTGCCGCGGACCTTCACGCGCTCGAGCGCGGCGACGAAGCGCTTCGCGTCGACGTCGTTCTTCTTCGCGAGCTCGGCCTTCATCATCGCGATCATCGGCGCCAGCGCGTTGGTCTCGGCCTCGAAGCGGACGACGACGCCGGGGTTCGGCCAGCGGTAGAGCTTCTCCTCGGCCTGCTTCAGCCACGAATGACCGTCGCGGACAGGAAGCAGGAGAGCGAGCAGCGCAAGCGTCGTGTGGATCATGAAATGGTTTCCCTTCGCGAGAGCACTTCGACGGTGCGGGATGTCCAACTTGAAAGTCGCTGGACGACCGCCGTCAGCACGCTCAACGCGGGGGTCAGTGCAGCTCTTCCCGTGCCCGCAGCGAGATCCGCCACAGCCCGAACGCCGCCGGCAATACGAGCAGGCAGGCGACGAGCATCAAGAGCGCGACGCTCTCGAGTCGCCACGACAGCACGTCCTCCGCCGCGCGGATGTAGTCGTTCGTGAGGCCGAACGATCCACTCTGTTCGTAGTGCGCACGCGACATCGCGCTGGTCATCAATCCGAAGCACAGGAACGCGTTCTTGCCGAGCAGGTACCACCCAACCGTTCCGTAGAGCGCACGCTCGAGCGCCGTCTTCGTGAAGCCGCCGTCGAGCACTTTCCACAAGGAGAGCGTGGCGAACACGAGCTCGCCACCGTGGCCGGCGAACAGGAAGAGGAGCTCCTTCACGCCGGTGAAGGCGATCGTCGGGTAGAGCACGGCGACGAGCGCGATCGCGACGATGCGTGTACGTCCACGCAGGAAGTGCCACGCCGCCGCGCCGAACGCAGTCGCGATCGCGAGGGCGAGGAACGTCGATTGTTCCTGGTGCACTGCAGCCGCGTGACCAGCGAGCGAGATCGCCGGGATCGCGGGCATGCCGCAGAACCACGCGAGCGCCGCGTGACCCATCTCGTGGACGAGCGACGCCAGGAACCAACCCATGTATTGGAGGATCGGCGTCCACGCGAAGATCGGGGCGGTTACGAGTCCGATCGCGAGGTACATCCAGGGTTCAGCGCGCGACGGCACTGCCGCGACCCGCTGCGTGAACGAATGCGCCTGCGGAAGCGATCGTAATGCTGGCGACGGCGCGGCGACCGACCGCGTGCTCGGTTCGCGACGCAGCACCGTCCCGCACAACCCGCACACGAACGCGCTCTCGTCGTGCGCGCGGCCGCACTTGGTGCAAGCGGTCTCGAGGAGGGGCGCCACGGTGCGCTTCTATCGGCGCAGCGCGGCGGCGAACCTGTGCCGGTGTTCCGCGGGGGCGCGAACGTCAGCGCGCCGCGGCGGCGTCCATCGCCAGGTTGCGCGCGTGGTCGGTGTAGTTCGCCGGATTGGTCATCCCGGTCGTGTGACACCAGCCGGTCACGTGCCCCATGCCGTTGCCGCCGACCAACTGCCCGCGGAACTGCTCGACCGTTCCGTCTTCCGGGTTCGTGAGGAAGAAGTCCGTGAGGAACTGACACGCCGAGCCCGAGTTCGCGGTGGTCCAGAAGTACACCTCCGCGCGCGCCCAACTCGGGATGCCCGCGAGCCAAGTCGCCGAACCGGCAGGCGTCATGTCGTTGTTGACGCCGCATGCGAAGGAGCCGAGCGACGCGAGTGGCGTTCCCTGATACGGCGTCGCGACGCTTTGGATGCGCCGTGCGCCGACCGAGAAGTCGAGCGGGCTGTGGTAGTAGGTTAAAAGGTGCAGTGACGCCGCGCCGCCTTGGCTGTGCGCCACGACGCCGAACGAGCGGATGCCGGCGGACAGCGCGGTCTGATACATGAGCAGGGCGAACTGGTTGTGCGTGCGGTTCTGATTCGGATCGAGGAACACGGTCTTCGGCTGCGTGAAATCGGCCGCGGGCCAGATGCTCCCGCCCGAGCAGTAGCCGTGCACGAGCATCAGCGACGGCACGCGCGGCTTGGGTTGCACGCCCAGCGCTGAATGTGCCGGCGACGGCAGCGTGAGCGCCGTGCCGCCCGTGAGCATCTCACTCGTGATCGATCCGCCGCCGGGCGCCGGCGACGGCAGCGCGGGAGCATCGAGTGCGAGCTGTTCGACGAACTCGAGGACCGTCTCGGTGTCCGGATCTTGGACGCGCACTTGTCGCAGTTCGAGCGGCGCGTGTGCCTGTGTGGCGTCGAGCCAGCGCAGATCGAGCTCGAGCGGCAGGATCCACAGGCCGTCTCGTCTCGCCGGTTGCACTTGACGCGACAACCAACACACGGGCACGCGCGCGCCGTCGTTCGATCGTCCCCACACTTCCGCGCTCACGTGGAAGTTCGCGCGTGCCGACAGAGGCAGCGCGCGCATCTCGATACGCAGCCGGCCCTCGTCCGCGATGCGCGCGGTGGCGCGACCGGCGATCGCGAGCGCAGGCTCGAGCACGGGGAACGTGAGCTGCGCCGTGCGCAGGAACGCAGCGCCGTCGCTCGTCGTTCCGGTGCACTCCACGCGCGCGCGCACGTCGCCGGGTGTCGACGGCTCGATCCACGCGCCGAAGACTCCGTCCGCGCTCGCGCCGTCGGCGTGCTCTCCGTCGTCGTGCATCGACAGCGTGCTCGTCTGGTCCGCCGTCTCGATCACCACATGCACGCGATCCACGCGCGCGCTCTCGTCGCTGAGGCGCGCGACGAGCCCGATCGGCTCGCCGGCCAGCAATCGATGTGTCGTGACGTGCGCCGCGAGCTCCAGATCGCTCGCTGTGCGCGCCAAGAGCCAGCCGCTCGACGGAGGGCGGGGCGAGTTCGGCGCCTTCACTTGGAGCGTCCATCGACTCGCCGTCGTGCTCTTCACGTCGTACCGCGCGATCACCCAGCCGGGCATGTCGTCGCCGACAGTCGCGACCCGCCGCTCGATCGCCGCGGTCGATCCCCTCGCGACGTGAAGTGTCCATGCGCCCGCGTCGGGGGAAAGCAACGCGAGTGCGACGTCCCCCGCGCGATCGATCGGGAGCTCGACTTGCGCAGCCCAAGTCGCATCGGCCGCACGTGTGAACACGAGCGGCACGATGGCCGCGCGTGAGACGATCGGCGTCGACGCCGGATCCGGCAAGCGCACGAGGCCCGAGAGGATGTCGCTCGCAGGCGCAGCGACTTGGCGCGGCTGCGGCGTCTGCGCCGCAGCGCTTGCGACGAGTGCCGTCAACCACACGGCTCCGAGACCCATGGATCGCAATGTTCGTCTCATGTCGCACCTTCCTCGCCGCGCCGTAGACGTGCACGGCTATCGCGATGCACAGGAGGTTCAGTCTAACGGTCGATTCGAGTTGCGCTGCGTCGAGAGCCCGTTCTCGAAGTTCTCGATGTCCATTCGCCACGCGGTCGGCTCGACGGGCATCTTGGCCGGATCCAGCTCGAGCGCCTTCCACTCGTTGCCTTCCTTCACTTCGATGCGCGCTTCGGCCGTCAGCCGGTCGGGGATGCGTCGAGACTTGAGCGCGATGCGGATGAACTGTCGTTCCGCGGCCTCCATGGAGAGTCCGCGCGCGAGGAGGGCGTCGAAGAGCTCGCGACCGTCGAAGCGCAACTCGAAGCGTTCACCGGCGGTCTCCACGCTCTTCGACGCATCGAGCTCACCGGCGCGCTCCCCGCCCGCGAAACCCGCGGCCGCGATCTGGGATGCTGTGAACGCGCGCCGCAGGACGCCGAGGTCGTTCGCTGCGTCGGTGAAGGACGAGGCACGCTCGATCAGATCGATCGGGAGTTCACCTGCCGGATCGTCGAGCGACAGGACGCTGCACAGCTCCGCGAAATCGAGCGTTGGGTAGGGGTTGCGTGCAATGAGCCAGAGCAGTCGCGCCGCGATCGAGGGCTTGGGGATTGCGAGGGCCGCGGCGGCGACTCGTGGCGCAGGATCGCCGCGCTGAATCGTGCACAGCCGCGCGAGCTGCTCGCGCTCGGGGCTGCCCTCCGGGAAGCGCGCCGCTGCGTCCGGTAAGAGCGCTGCGAGCACGCCGTTCACTCGTTGCGCCAGCGCTTCCGGAGTGCAGCACGGCACGAACAGCTGCATCTCTTCGCGGAGCAGCGCGTGCGCTTCATAGGCGATCTGGATGTGGCCGCCGCCGCGCAATCGATATCGCGCCGCGGGCGAAATTGCGGCCGCGATCGCCTCGCGCTCGCTGTCGGTGAGCAGAACGTCCTCTGCCGAGCAGATCACGAGCCCCGGGATCTGCGCGGACTCGAGCACGGCGAGCACGTCGACGTCCGCGATGTCGCCGTAGATCGCCGCCGCGGCCCAGCCGAGCAGCCGACCGTGAAACGCGCTCGCGAATCGGCTCGTCGCACTGCCCGGCAGCACGGGCGCGATCCACACCATCGCTTCTGGTTTGGCACCCGATTGGAGCAGCAGTGCGGCGGCGATCGTGCCGAGCGAGGTTGCGCGCAGATAGACGCGCTGCGGGTCGCCTCCCGCTCGACGTAGCGCCTCGTCCCACATCGCGCGCGCGTCGCGCTCCAGGTTCGCCACCGACGAATCGCCCTGCGACAAACCGATGCCGGTGTAGTCGACGAGCAATGAGGCGTACCCCAAGTCGGCGAGCTGCCGCGTCACCGGGGCGAAATGCAACCACCGCGCGGCAACCGAGCCCGAGGACTCGAGCAAGTGGAGCACGACGGGCGCGTTCGCTTGCGATGGGACGAAGAGCCCACGGAGCTCGACTTCCGGCTCGACCTCGATCGCCACGACTTCGCTTCCCGCCGGGTACTCCTTCAGCGCGTTGGCGAGGTCCACACCGCGCGGCGGCAGAAGGGCGGGCGGAGCGAAACAACCGGCGCAGAGCGCGAGCACCGCCGCCGCAATGCCGCGCGCATTCGTTCGGTTCATGGCGTCGTCGATGTGCTCTTCGCGCGCACCGCGCCTTTGTCCGCGGACGGCGGCCAGCCCGGGATCGAGCGCGTGTCGTACTCGCCGCGGCGGAACTCGGGGCTCTGGAGCACAGCTAGGTGCAGCGGGATCGTCGTCTCGACGCCGACCACGCGCGCGGCGCGCAGACACGCGAGCATCGTCTCGATCGCGAGCTCGCGCGTCTGCGCGTGCGCGATGACCTTGGCGATCAGCGAGTCGTAGTACGGCGGCACTTCATCGCCCGCCGCAAGATGCGTGTCGACGCGCACGCGTCCGGGGCCGCGATCGGTGGGCAGTTCGAACACCTCGACGATCCCCGGCGACGGCTTGAATCCGTGCGCGGGATCCTCGGCGTTGATTCGACACTCGATCGCGTGGCCGTCGAGCGCGACGGCATCCTGCGCGATCCCGAGCGGACGGTGCGCGGCGATCGCGAGCTGCTTCTTGACGATGTCGATCCCGGTCACCATCTCGGTCACAGGGTGCTCGACTTGCAGCCGCGTGTTCATCTCCATGAAGAGGAGCTCGCCCGACGCGTCGTGCAGGAACTCGATCGTGCCTGCGCCCGCGTAGCCGATCGCCGCCGCCGCGCGTGCCGCGCGGAGGCCGAGCTCCTGGCGTCGCGCGGGCGTGAGCGCGGGACTCGGGCTCTCCTCGATCAGTTTCTGGTGATTGCGCTGGATCGAGCACTCGCGCTCGAACAAGTGCACGGCGCGACCGAACCTGTCGCCGAGGAGCTGCACTTCGATGTGCCGACCGCCGCTCACGTAGCGCTCGAGGTAGAGCGCGCCGTTTCCGAACGCGGACTGCGCTTCGCCGGACGCGGCGGTGTACGCATCGCGCAGCCCCGCTTCGCTTTGCACGAGGCGCATTCCGCGGCCGCCGCCACCCGCATCGGCTTTGAGGATCACGGGATACCCGACGGTGCGCGCGCACTCGAGCGCTTCGTCGACGCTCGCGAGCAAGCCATCCGATCCGGGGATCACCGCCAGTCCCGCGGCACGCATCGCGGCCTTGGCGGGGGACTTGAGGCCCATGCGCTGCATGACGGCCGCGCTCGGGCCCACGAACGTCAGGCCGTTTTGCTCGCACAAAGCGGCGAAGCGTGGATTCTCCGCGAGGAATCCCCAACCCGGATGAACAGCGCTGCAGCCGGTTTGCAACGCGGCCTGCACGACGCGTTCGATCTGGAGGTAGCTCTCGCGCGGCGCCGATCCGCCGATGCACACCACTTCGTCCATCGCGCGCGTCCAGCCGGCGCGCTCGTCGGCTCGCGAGACGACGCACACCGGCGCGATGCCGAGCTCGCGCGCGGCGCGCGCGACGCGGACAGCCACCTCGCCGCGGTTGGCGATCAAGAGTCTCTTGAACATTGCGAGTGAGTTGCGGAGGCGGCGTGACGCGTTGGCCCGGAGCACCGCTGCACGTCGAACGCGTGGTGGCGCGACACGTTAACAATGGAGGAGCCGCCGCGCACGATCGACGATAACCTGGCCACGAAAATGTTGCGCGCGCTCCTCATCGTCCTGCTCGCGGCTGCGCCTGCGTCGGCGAGCATCCCGCCGCTTGCTCGCGATCGTGCGGAGCAAGGCGACACGGTGCGCTACCTGCGCGAGCTCGCGTCGCCTTCGGGCGAGCTGCGCAAGCAGGCCGGCCGTTGGCTCGCGCGCCATCTCCGTCTCGAGGATCGCGAAGTGGTGCTCGCGGCCGCGCGCACGGGCGACGCCGAGTCGAATCGCCGCCGGCTGGGTCGTCGCTAATTGACGGCTACCGAGCCGCCGCGGC
>JANOFY010000575.1:0-2243 GCA_031413895.1 Planctomycetota bacterium
CGCGGGGGAACCTGGCCTCGACGATCAAGGCGCAGGGCGACCTGGCCGGCGCGCGGGCCTTGGAGGAGCAGGTGCTCGAGGTCCGCTCGCGCACGCTGCCCCAAGACCACCCCGAGCTGCAGACGGCGCGGCTGAACCTGGCCATCACGATCAAGGCGCAGGGCGATCTGGCCGGCGCGCGGGCCTTGTACGAGCAGGTGCTCGAGGTCCGCTCGCGCACGCTGCCCCAAGACCACTCCGATCTGCAGACGGCGCGGCTGAACCTGGCCGCGACGATCGCCAGCGAACTAGCGCGCACGGCCCACTCTCCAGGGGGGGAGGGAGAGAGAAGAAGAGAGAGGGAGGCGGGGAGGGAGCGATGCGCAGATCTGATCGGCGCCGTATGCGGTGCACAAGTACACGCAGCGCGCGCGGCGATCCTCGGCAGCCCTGCGCGCGAAGCGGAAGAGCGCTGCGCGAGCTTGGCGCAGTCGCTCGGCCGGTCCTTGTCGTTTGCACAGGGCTTCGGCGTGTTCGAACCGCTGCGTGAGCTGGACTCGCCTGCGTTCGCGTTCGCGGAGACGACGCGCGGTGCGGCGCTCGCTTCGGCCGAGCTGACGCGACGGGCGGCGCTCTCCCCAAAGTACGGCGAGCTGCGCGAGGCGCTGCGAACGGCTAGCGGCGAGCTGGCCCGACTTGCGCAGAAGGGCACGACGAGCGAGGAGTTCGATCGCGCGCGAGTGCAGCGCGAGTCTGTGGAGCGCGTACTCGCGCTGCTGGCGCGCGAGCTTTCCGTTGGGAACGAGAGCGGTGTGGAACTCGATGCCGAGTCGCTGGCTGCAAGACTCGCAGGCGACGAGGTAGCCGTCGGCTTCCGGCGCTTCAAGAAGTGGCGTTTCGACTCCATCGACGAGCTCGATTCCACCGGCCAGCCCGCAGTGCGCGAGATCTCAGTCGAGAGCCTGTGCGCGTTCGTGGTGCACAGCTCGCAGGCTCGGTCAAGTGGCGACGTGCAAGGCGACGTGCAAGCCGGCGCGCATGGCGCGGCGCATGGCGCGGCGCGTCCCGCGCTAAATGGCGCCGCGCAGCATCCCATCTCGCCGACCTCGCTCTTGACGCTGGTCGACCTCGGCCCGATCGAGTCGATCGAGGAAGCGGCGCGTGCGTGGCGCGCAGGGCTCGGCGTGGCGAGCACCGCCCGCGGAGTCGGAGCGAGCGCGAACGAAGGACCCTCGTCGGCCGTGCATGCGAGCGGCGTCGCATTGCGCGAGAAGCTCCTCGACCCGCTGAGTGCGGCGCTCGCCGGAGCAACGCGCCTCGTCGTGGTGCTCGACGACGTCTTGCACCTCGTGCCGCTCGATGCGCTGCCGCTCGACGAGGAGTCGCTGGTCGGCGATCGCTTCAAGATCCAGACGCGCACGACGCTGACGGAGCTCCTGCTCTCGCGCGCGCCGTTCGATGGCGCGGGCGAGCTCGTCGCGTTCGGCGACGTCGACTACGACGCCGCAGGCGGCGGCGACGAGACGGGAGCTGTGAGCGCACCTCCTCTCGCCGCGGCGGACGTCGCGCCGCATGTGACGGACGCGCTGCCACGCGCCTCGGATCGGGAGACGCTCGCGGTCGATCACGCAGAAGGTGGTGCAGAGTCCAAACGCGGCGTCGCCGACGGCGACCTACACACTGCGGACGCGCAGCGGAACGCGACCAAGCGTGCGAGCATTCTGCGCGGCGGTTCGTGGGAGCAGGGCTTCGCGCCGCTCGCGGGCACGGGTGTCGAAGTGCGCGGCATTGCGAGAGGCTTCGCGGATCAATTCGGCGCCGACGCCGCGCCCAAGCTGTGCGAGCGTGCGAACGCGACGCGCGAGCGGCTGCTCGAGCTGGCACCGAAGGCGCGCTATCTGCACATCGCGACGCACGGTTGGTTCGCGCCGGAGTCGATCAAGTCGTGGAGCGATGCGGAGCCGCTCGACAAGCAGAGTGGGCTCGGGATGCGCATGAGCGGCGAAGAGCAAGTGAAGGGCATGAGCCCGATGCTCCTGTGCGGACTTGCGCTGGCGGGCGCGAACTTGCCGGAGGATGCAGTCGGTCGCGCGCCGGGCCTCGTGACAGCGGACGAACTTTCGACGCTCGATCTCTTGAGCTGCGAGCTCGCGGTGCTCAGCGCCTGCGACACGAACGTCGGCGTGCGGCGCGCGGGCCAAGGCGTGGCGAGCTTGCAGAGAGCGCTGCACATGGCCGGTGCGCGCTCGGTCATCACGAGCCTG
>JANOFY010000576.1:0-3233 GCA_031413895.1 Planctomycetota bacterium
GCCAGGCTCCCGATCTCCTTAATGAGGTGGCGCGCGACGACGATCCGCTGGATCTGATTGGTGCCTTCGTAGATCTGGAGGATCTTGGCGTCCCTGAAGAACTTCGCGATCGGATAGTCCTCCATGAACCCGTAGCCGCCGAAGACCTGCACGGCGTCGGTCGCCACCTCCATCGCGGCGTCCGTGGCAAAGCACTTCGCCATCGCGGCCAGCTTGCTGCTGGCCGGGTGGCCGCCGTCCACCGCCGCCGCCGCGGCGTAGACCAGCCAGCGCGCCGCCTCGGTCTTCATCGCCATATCGGCGAGCATCTTCTGCACCATTTGGTGGTTGCTGATCGGGACGCCGAACTGCTGGCGGCGGTTCGAGTAGACCACCGCGAGGTCGAGCGCACCCTGCGCAGCGCCGACCGCCTGCGCCGCCACGCCGGGCCGCGCATTGTCGAGCGTCATCATGGCATGTTTAAATCCCTGACCGGGGCGCTCGCCGATGAGGTTCGACTTGGGCACCTTCACGTGGTCGAAGTGCGTCTCCACCACAGGAACGCAGCGAATCCCCATCTTGTTCTCGACCTTGCGGATCGTGAACCCAGGCGTGCCCTTCTCGACGATGATCGCGCTGATCCGACGCGACTTGGAGGTCGGGTCGGTCACACAGAACACCGAGTAGATGTCCGCGACGCCGCCGTTCGTCGTCCACTTTTTCTCGCCGCAGATCACCCAGTGATCCCCTTCGTCGAATGCACGCACCGAGAGCCCGCCGGCGTCCGAGCCGGCGAACTTCTCGGAGAGGCAGAACGCGACCATTCGTTCGCCGGCCGCAATCGAGGGCAGCCACTTTTTCTTTTGCTCCTCGGTGCCGCCGAGGATGAGTGGGAAAGACCCGAGCGCGTTGACGGCGAATGCGACGCCGAAACCAGAATCGGCGCGCGCTAGTTCTTCGGTGACGCGCGCGAGTGCGACGAGCCCCGCGCCGTGACCGCCGTACTCCTTCGGGACGAACGTCCGGAAGAGTCCCGCCTGCGCAACGGCTCGTGCCGCGTCCCAGTTGTACTCTTGCTCCCGGTCGTAGTGCGCGGCCGACGGCCGCACGTGCTTGTCCGCGATCTCGCGCGCCTTCGACGCGAGCTCCTCGCAGAGCGGGCTGAATTGGATGTTGTTGAGCATGGGCAGGGGGGCGTTCTGTGTTCCGACAACGCGGCGGAGGATCCCGCGATTATAGCGACCCACGCGGCCTCGCCCCAGAGCGCGACCCTTCGCTAGCCCGATGAACTGGGCGTCATGCGCTTGCCCGCGTGCACGATCAACCGCGGTGACTCCGCGGTCCAAGCACGCCCATCGAAATCACCGTCGATGCGAATGAGCGGCAGTCCGGCGTCTGCGAGCAACGCTTCGATCTCGCGCGGCGAGTAGAGACGCACGTCTTCGCGCCACGTGCGGACGGCGCCGTCGCCGCGCGTCAGCTTCACGTCCTTGACGACGTGGCGACCGCCCTGCACCAGGCGACGCTGCTCCTCGATGCTCCAACCCGCGCGCTCCGCACGCGAATGCGGCACGAGCGTCGCTTGGACGCGCTCGGCGTTCATCAGATCGAGAACGACACGGCCGCCCGCGCACAGCACACGCTCGATCTCTCGCAGCACACGCTGATCACCGTCGTCGCCGAAGTAACCGAACGACGAGAACAAGACGACGACGGCTCCGCAACTCGCGTCGCCAAGGGGCAGGTCGCGCGCGTCGCCTCGTGCGAGTCGACCGGCGAGCACCTGCGCGTTCGGAAGCTCGCGTGCGTGGCGCAACAGCTCGGCGGAGAGATCGATGCCGAACGCATCCAGACCGAGCTCGCGCATCGCCAGCGTGTGGCGACCAAAACCGCAGCACAAGTCGAGCACCGGCGCCTCGAGCGACTGGGCGCGCAGATACTCGGCCTCGCGACGCGACGCGGAGAGATCGCGATGCGTGTAGACGTCGACGTACTCCGAACGAAACGCTTCGACGAACCAGGGATCACCCGAAGTCATGAGTCCTTAGGCGAACCAGCGACCGGCGGCGCGGCGGGAGCCATCATTCGGGAGACGGCGGCGCGTTGCGCCGTAGCGCCGCACGCGACGCACAGGCTGGCACCGAGGAACGCCCCGCGAGCCGCGCTGCCGGCTCGCGGGAGGAACACGACAGCAGCTTTCGCGAGTCGGAGCATGAGGATCGATCGGATGACGCGGGATCGTTCTCGAACGTCTCCCGGCGGCGGAGCATTGTATAGGCGACTCCGCGGCCACCGTCTTGGGTCGCCGCGATCGTCCTTCCATGCGAGACCATCCCATCGAGAGCGCGCTGTACGACCGGCAGGCGAAGGAGGCGCGTGAAGCACGCGACTTGGCACCGTACGCCATGCAGAGCGCGCGCTCCCTCGGAAGAGCACACGCCGAACCCGAGGACGAGCTGCGCACCTGCTGGGAGCGCGACCGCGACCGCGTCGTCCACTGCACCGCGTTCCGGCGGCTCATGTACAAGACGCAGGTCTTCGTGAACCGCGAGGGCGACCAGTACCGGACGCGGCTCTCGCACAGCCTCGAGGTCTGTCAGGTCGCGCGTAGCGTGGGCAGCGCGCTCGCGCTGAACGAGCCGCTGTGCGAGTGCATCGCGCTCGCGCACGACATCGGGCATCCGCCGTTCGGTCATCGCGGCGAGGTGGCGCTCGACGAGCTGATGTCCGCGCACGGAGGCTTCCGTCACAACGGTCAGGTGCTGCGCGTCGTCGACGTGCTCGAGCGGCGCAGCCCCGACTACCCCGGCCTCAACTTGACGCGCGAGGTGCGCGAATCGCTCTTGAAGCACGAGACCAGCGAGCACTGGCCGGAAGAATTCGGCGCGCGGCCGCGGCATCCGTGCCTCGAAGCGCAAGTCGTCGACTTGGCGGATTCGACGGCCTACGACATGCACGACATCGAAGACGGCTTGCTCGCGCATATGTTCCGCGAGCAAGACCTCGCCGAACACGCCGAGCTCTGGCGCCGGTCGGTGCACGCGGTCGATGCGCGACATCCTGGTTTTCTGACGACGAGCGACGACACCAAGTTGCGCGTCAAGCGCGTCGCCAACGAGCTGATCAAGACGTGCATCAACGATCTGATCGAAGCTTCGCTCGAGCGGATCCGTGCGGCCCACGTCGATTCGCCCGCCGCCGTGCGTTCACACCCGCGGATGCTGATCGGACACAGCCGCGAGCTGCAGCCGCTG
>JANOFY010000577.1:0-5201 GCA_031413895.1 Planctomycetota bacterium
CTACCAAGGTTCGAGCTCGGGTCTCGCGCTGGTCGCCGCGTGGACCAGCGAAAGCGATCAAGCCGGTGCGCTCCACGGCTTCTGTGTCGCGAGCGCGGGTGATGTCAACGGCGACGGCTTCTCTGACGTCCTAGTGGGCGCACCCCAATTCGACAACGGTCAATCGAACGAAGGCCACGTCTCGCTCTACTTGGGATCGGCGGCCGGACTCTCGACGAGCGTCGCCTGGACGGCCGAAAGCGACCAAACCGGCGCGGCGTTCGGGAGCTCGGTCGCGGCAGCGGGCGACGTCAACGGTGACAACCACACCGACGTGATCATCGGCGCCGACGCGTACGACAACGGCGAGCTCAACGAGGGCCGCGCGTTCTTGTACTTGGGCTCGAGCTCGGGCCCGGCCGCGAGCGCGGCATGGACCGCCGAGAGCAACCAGCTCAACGCCGCCTTCGGCCACTCGGTGGCGCCCGCCGGCGACGTCGACGGCGACGGATACGCCGATGTGATCGTCGGAGCGACCTCGTTCTCGAGCGGGCGCGCGAGCGAAGGTCGCGCGTTCGTCTATCTCGGCAACGACGGCCGCGGCGGTTGGACGCTCGCGCCCCGGCAAGGGCAAGCGAGCGATGTCGCGCCGATCCATCCGTTCGGCCATTCGACGGACCGCGACGAGTTCCGGATTCGTCTCGACTTCGAGCGCGAGCTGACCGGCTTCTCATACGCGACTGGCGCGGCGCCGGAAGCGCGACTCCAGTGGCAGCTCGCGCTGCTGCACGAGGCGCTCGACGGCAGCCCGCTGGGTCTCGGTGCGCCGAACGCGATCAACGGCACGCCGATCCTCGTCAACGAGTTGATTCCGTTCCACTCGCCGATCAAGGCCGCGATCCCGAACGGCCTGGCGCACTTCGCGCCGACCGGCGGCTACCACTGGCGCGTGCGGCTGCGCACGAACAACCCGGTGTTCCCCGTCACTCCGTGGGTCACCCTCGCGTGGAACAGTCAGAGCGAGACGAAGCTGCGCGTCGGTCGGAACGTCGCATCGCACACGGCACGTTGAACTGGCTCGTCGCGCGCACATGGGCCCGCTGTTCGATGAGCGTGGAACTTTCACGGACAGCGTCGCTCTAAGGCCGCGCGCATGAACTTCTCCCCCGCGACCTGGATCTCGACGACGTTCGCGTTCGCTGCAACGGCGCTGGCGGGTCAAGAAGCGCAGCCAGCGGCGCGACGCGGCGCGATCGATCCGCCGACGTGGTCCGCGCACGTGTCGGGAGTGCTCGCGCGGCAGGAGTATCACTTCGCCCCGGCCCGCGGCGCCGACGCCGTTTGGTCCGCACCGAGTCGCGCGCACGGCTTTCGCAGCCGAGTCTCGGCCGAAGGCGTCGAAGTCGTTCCGCGCAGCGCGAGCTCGTTCGACACGCTCGCGGAGTGGAGGCTCTCGATCGCGACGGAGAGCTTCGGCCGCGGCGCGATCTCCACGAAGCTCACCCGAGCGACGGTCGCGGCGAACGACGAACGCGTCGAACTCGATCACGGTGGGCTGTCTGAGTGGTTCGTGAACGAGCCACGCGGCCTCGAACAGGGATGGACGATCGCTCAACCTCCCGACGACCCAGGACACTGCGGACCGCTCTGGATCGCGCTCGAGCTCGGCGGGGACCTCAACGCGCGCATCGACGCGTCCGCGCGCGCGCTGACGTTCGTGGATTCATCCGGGCGAGCGCGCCTTCGATACGCGGGGTTGATGGCGTTCGATGCCGTGCAGCGTGGGCTCGAAGCACGCTTCGTTGCCGATTCGAACGGCGTGCGGATCACCGTCGACGACGCAGGCGCGACGTATCCCGTGACGATTGATCCCGTGCTCACGGGTCCGGCGTGGAGCGCAGAGAGCGATCGTAACGGCGCGCTCTTCGGCCTTTCCGTCGCGGCGGCGGGTGACGTCAACGGCGACGGCTTCAGCGATGTCATCGTCGGCGCTCCCGCGTTCGACGGCGGCGAATCGGGCGAAGGCCGCGCCTTCGTGTACTTGGGCTCCGCAACGGGGTTGTCGGCGGGCGCCGATTGGACGGCGGAACTCGATCAGGCGGACGCGCAGTTCGGCGTCTCGGTTGCGACGGCAGGCGACGTCGACGGTGACGGATTCAGTGACGTGATCGTCGGCGCGGAGACGTTCGAGGACGGCGGCGACACTGACGAAGGCGGCGCGTTCCTGTACCTCGGTTCGGCGTCGGGCCTCTCGGCGAGCGCGGCTTGGACGGGCGAATCCAATCAAGACGGCGCGCTCTTCGGCCACTCCGTCGCGACTGCGGGCGACGTCAACGGCGACGGATACAGCGACGTGATCGTCGGCGCGTACTCGTACGACAACGGCGAGACCGACGAAGGACGCGCCTTCGTCTATCTGGGCTCGGCGGCCGGACTCTTCAGCGACCCCACGTGGGCTACGGAGAGCGACCAAGCGAGCGCGCTCTTCGGACGATCGGTCTCGACGGCCGGCGACGTGAACGGCGACGGCTTCGACGACGTGCTCGTCGGCGCCGCGCTCTATTCGAACGGCGAGCTCGAGGAAGGCCGAGCGTTCGTCTACTTCGGTTCCGGCGCGGGACTCTCCACGAGCGCCGACTGGACCGCCGAGAGCGATCAAGCGAGCGCGTGGTTCGGCGAAAGCGTCGCGACCGCCGGCGACGTCGACGGTGACGGTTTCAGCGACGTGATCATCGGCGCGTCGCAATACGACGACGGCGAGCTGGACGAGGGTCGAGCGTTCGTCTACCTCGGCTCCAGCCTCGGGCTTTCGACGAGTTCAAACTGGACTGCCGAGAGCGATCAGGCGGGCGCTCTCTTCGGAGCCTCCGTCGCGACCGCCGGCGACGTCAACGGCGACAGCTTCAGCGACGTGATCATCGGCGCGTCCGCGTTCACGAATGGTGAGTCGAACGAAGGGCAGGCGCTCGTGTATCTCGGCGCGAGCGCCGGCCTCACGGCGTCACCGGCGTGGACGGTCGAGAGCGATCAGGCGCTCGCTCGACTGGGTTCGTCCGTCGCGATCGCGGGCGATGTCGACGGCGACGGGTACAGCGACGTGATCGTCGGAGCGGCCGAGTACGACAACGTCGAAGTCGACGAAGGCCGCGCGTTCGTCTACTTCGGCGCGAGCACGGGCCTGGACTCGAACGCGGCCTGGAGCGCGGAGAGCGATCTCGGGGGCGCATTCCTCGGTCAATCCGTCGCGCATGCCGGCGACGTCAACGGCGACGGGTTCAGCGACGTGATCGTCGGAGCACCCGGATTGACGAATGGCCACACGAACGAAGGTCGGGCGTACGTGTACTTGGGCTCCGCCGCCGGCCTCGCGACGAGCCCGGCGTGGACGGTCGAGAGCAATCAGCTCAATGCACAGTTCGGCTTCTCCGTCGCGTCCGCAGGCGACGTCAATGGCGACGGATTCTCCGACGTCCTAGTGGGCGCCATCAGCTTCGACAACGGTCAGACGAACGAAGGCCGCGTGTTCTTGTACTTGGGTTCGAGCACGGGCCTCGCGACGATTCCCTCGTGGACCGCCGAGAGCAATCAGGCCTTCGCGCAGTTCGGCTTCTCCGTCGCGACCGCGGGCGACGTCAACGGCGACGGACTCAGCGACGTGATCGTCGGTTCGTACCTGTACGACAACGGCCAAGCGGACGAGGGCCGGGTGTCGCTGTACTACGGCTCCGCGACGGCGCTCTCCAGCACGCCCGCGTGGACGGCGGAGAGCGATCAGGTCGACGCGTGGTTCGGCTATTCGGTGGCGACGGCGGGCGACGTCAACCGCGACGAATACAGCGACGTGATCATCGGTTCGATCGCGTACGACAACGGCGAAGCGAACGAAGGCCGCGTCTTCGTCTACTTGGGTTCGAGCTCCGGACTAGCGACGAGCCCCGCGTGGACCGCGGAGTCCGATCAAGGCGGCGCCCAGTTCGGTCACTCGGTCGCGACGGCCGGTGACGTGAACGGCGACGGTTACAGCGACGTGATCATCGGTTCGAATCAGTACGACAACGGGAGCACGGACGAGGGCCGCGCGTTCGTGTACACGGGCTCGGCGTCGGGGCTATCGACGAGTTTCATCTGGACCGCCGAGAGTGATCAATCAACCGCTCAGTTCGGACGCTGCGTGTCCACCGCGGGTGACGTGAACAACGACGGCTACAGCGACGTGATCGTCGGTTCGGGGCTGTACAACGGCGGCCACACCGACGAGGGTCGCGCGTTCGTGTACGAAGGTTCGGCCACGGGGATCGCGAGCGCACCGAGCTGGATCGCGGAGAGCAATCAGTTCGAAGGGTTCTTCGCCTGGTCGGTGGCCACCGCGGGCGACGTCAACGGCGACGGATACGGCGACGTGGTCGTCGGAGCGTGGGGCTTCGACGCCGGCCAGACGAACGAAGGCCAAGCCCGCGCCTACCTCGGCAACGAGGGCCGCGGTGGATGGACGCTGGCGCCGCGACAACGACAAGCAAGCGACGCCGCGCCGATCGACCTTTTCGGTGGATGGAACGTGAGGAACCAGATCCGGATCCGTCTCGGCATCGAGCGCTCGTTGACCGGCTTCGAGTGGTCGAGCGGCGCATCGCCGACGGCGACGCTCGAGTGGGAGCTCCGTCCACTCCGACTAGCGCTCGACGGCAGCGCTGTCGAATCGGGAACGGCCCAGCCGATCACGGGTTCGCTGGTCGACCTGAACGAACTCGTCCAGCTCTCGTCGGACACCCAGGCCGTGCTGCCGATCGGCATCGTCCACCCGGTGGCCGTCGGCGCGTTCCACTGGCGCGCACGTGTGCGCACGAATAGCCCGCTCTTCCCGGTGACGCCGTGGGTGACCCTCCCGTGGAACAACGACACCGAGAGCAAGCTGCGCGTTGGACCGCTTCCGGCCGTGCGCGCGGCGCGTTGAGCTCTCGCGCGAGTCGTCATTAGCTCGCCCGCCTTCAGGCCCGGAAAACAATCCGCGCCGTAGAACTTTTTGCGGGTGGAGCAGACGCTCGCAATCCGTCCGAGCGCGCTGGAATTCCGTTCCGCACGTCAACTCACCGCGCGTCGTCAGTCGATCCAAGGAGACCCGCAGCCCGTGGTCCCCGCATACAGCCTACCCAGTTGCATCGCCCCCCGTTGGATCCCGCACACACTTTCCCGGATGCAGATTCGGTAGACAGCAGCGCAGCGAT
>JANOFY010000578.1:0-5135 GCA_031413895.1 Planctomycetota bacterium
CCGTAATCGTGGCTGTGGTCGACGGTCGCCTGCGCGTCGTACACGACCGTGTAGCCCGCTTCGAGGAGCGCGCGCCCCATCAGCACGTCCTCGCCCATCATCGTGCGCGGGAACGGATGGCGCTCCCACAATTCACGGCGCACCGCCGACGCGACGTCGTTGAAGTTGTAGAGAAAGCGGCGCTCGTGACCGTTGAGACGCGCGTACTCCTCCGGCGGCGGAAGGCGCGCGACGCGGCGCTCGGGCCAGTAGCCGTCGTCCTCTGCGCTGAGGATGCGCGTCAGGAGGTCCGCGTCCGGCCGCGGAACGTTGCGGCAGTACGCAGCGCCGACTCCGGGATCGTCGAAGTTCTTCGCGAGCGTCGCGAGCCAGCGCGGCGACGCCGGGATCGCGTCCTGCGTCAGGAACACGAGCAAGTCGCCGGTGCTCGCCGCCGCGAGCTCGTTGCGCGTGTCGCCGTGGTCGAACTCGAGTTTGTGGATGCGGCGCCGACGAAACGGGACCGGAAATTTGTCCGCATGCGCGCCGAGGCACTCCCACGTGCCGTCGGTCGAGCCCGAGTCGATCGCGAAGAAGTCCCACGCGAAGCTCGTCTCTTGCCGGGCGAGGGCTGTGAGTACGCGCTCCAAGAACTCGATCCCCTGCCAAGTCGGCATCAGGACGGAGACGGAGCGGACCGCGCGCATCGCGGGAGAATACGGCAGCTGTGCCGCGATTTCAGCTCGGCTCACGGCTCCCCACGTACTGGCCGAGCACCTGCGCGGTCCTGAGGAAGGGCGAGCGCAGGAGGTGAACGAGCGATGCGCGCTCCTGCACCACGAAGCGCACGTCGCTCCAGACTTCGTACGCGATGCCGCGGATCAGCGAGACGATCGTCGGACGCACGCGCCGGCCGTGGACCTCGCGCTGGAAGCGCGCGTCGATCTTGTAGCGCGCGAAGGCCGCGCGCGGTCCGTAGCGGTGCGCGTGGAAGACGACGGCGGCGGGCTCGAAGACGATCTTCCAGCCGGCCGCGAGCGCGCGCTCGGCCCACGCCGAGTCTTCGCCGAACTCGACGTCGGGAAACGGGATCGCCTCGTGCACCGAGCGCCTGACGGCGCTTGCGACGTCATTGAATCGGACGCGCGCGTCCTGCACCGGCGAGGCTTCCGGCGCCGCGAGAACGGTGCGCGCCGTCAGCGGATCGTCGTCCGCGCGCGGGAGGATCCGCGCCGTGACGCCCGCGACCTTGGGATCCGCGAACGGAGCGATTAGACGCGCGAGGAACTTGCTGTCGCGCGGCAGCGCGTCCTGCGAGAGGAACACGAGGAACTCGCCCTGTGACGCGCGCGCGAGCGCATTGCGCGTCTTGCCGTGGCCGAACTCGCGCTTGTCGATCCGCTCGCACGTGACGCTTGCCGCGGCGAGCAACTCCCGCGTGCGGTCGTTCGAATCGGAATCGATCGCCCGGATCTCGAAGTCGCCTTCGAGATCCTGCGCAGCGAGCACCGGCAGGAGACGCGCGAGATCCGCTTCGCCGTTCCACGTCGGGATCAGCACCGAGACCTTGGGCGGACGCACGACGGACCCTATCGACCGTTCAGGGCTTTTTCGCGCTCGCCGCGCCGCGGTACATCAGCCAACCGATCAGCACGATGAGCGCCAGGCCGAAGAGATCGCTCGAAGCGGTCGGCAGGTGGCGCAGGAACGCGACCGCGGGGTGGTAGCCGTTCTCGCGGTCGAAGCCGGGGATGAACGCGAGCAGCGCCGCGACGATCCCGAGAATCGACGCGCCTGCGATCAATCCCGAGCAGTACAGCGTGCCTTCCGGTTCGTCCTCGGCGTCGGGCACGCGCCCGTAGCGCTTGTCCGAGAACTTGCGCACGAGGCCGCCGAGCCACACGGGCATCGTCGACGCGAGCGGCAGGTACACGCCCACCGCGAAAGTCAGCGATCGAATGCCGAGAAGCTCGACGAACACGGCGATCGCGGCGCCGAGCAGGATCAAGTTCCACGGCAGCTTGTGCGTGAGTAGACCGTCGATCACAACGGACATCAGCTTGGCCTGCGGCGCTTTGAGGCGGCCGGCACCGATGCCGTCCTCGCGCAGGTAGCGCGCCTCGCCCGACGCGCGGTCGACGAGGTACGTACCTTCGGCTTGACCTTGCGGCAGGTCGGCGCGCGACATGCGCACGAACGCGTAGGTCTGACCGTCGGACGCAGCGGGTATGTCGACGACGTCCGCGAGAACGCGCGGCGGGACCACGAAAGGCGCCTCGATCTTCGTCTCCGTCGTCTCCGCTTGGTTGAGCAAGTACGCGGTCCAGCCGACCGCGAGCACCGACGTGAGCACGCCGACGAGCAGCGCGCCCTGTTGTTTCACCGGCGTCGCGCCGAGCAAGAAGCCGGTCTTCAAGTCTTGCGAGCAAGTGCCGGCGTTCGAGATCGCGATGCACACGACCGCGCCGATCACGAGCGCCAGCCGGCTGTAGGTCGAGCCCTCCCAGCCGACGAGCAAGAACATGCCGCACGTCGCCATCAGCACGCCGATCGTCATGCCCGAGAGCGGGCACGACGTCGAGCCGACTTCGCCCGTGATGCGCGAGCTCACGACGGAGAACACGAAGCCGAGCACGAGGATCAAAAGCGCGCCCAGGATGTTCATGTGGAACGCGGGCACGAGCCACACGAACGCGACGATGCCGAGTGCGCCGAACACGAGCACGGCGGTCGGCGCATCGCGATCCGTGCGCGCGGCGGACGCTTCGCCCGCGCCGCCGCCCATGAGCGACTTCGCCGACGCGCTGATCGACGCTCCGATCGACGGCAGCGCGCGCGCCAGCGCGAAGAGCCCGCCCATCGCGACCGCGCCGGCGCCGATGTGACGCACGTAGTTGTGCCAGACCTCGCCGGGGCCCATGTCGCGGATCAGCCCGACCGCCGGGTCGAGCGGCGCCTCGAGACCCGAGCCGAACAGCACGATGATCGGGACGAGGATGAACGACGCGAGGAGGCTCCCCGCGACCATCATCAGCGACGTGCGGTAGCCGAGGATGTAGCCCACGCCAAGGAGCTCGGGCGCGAAGTCGGTCGCGACGGACGAGCCGCGAAAGGCGTGGATCTCGCGCTCGATCGACGCCTTCGTGCCGCCGAGAATCGCTTGAAACGCTTTGAACGCGGCGCCGACGCCCAGGCCGATGAAGACCTTTTGCGCCGACGTGCCGCCGCGCTCGCCGGCTTGCAGGATCTCCGCGCACGCCTTCCCCTCGGGGTAACGGAGCACGCCGTGCTCCTTGACGATGAGGTAGCGCCGCAGCGGCACGATCATCAGCACGCCGAGCATGCCGCCCGTGATCGCGATCAGCGTGGTGATGCCGACTTGAAGCGGATAGCCGAGGAAGATCAGCGCCGGCACCGTGAACACGACCGCCGCGGCCACGGATTCGCCGGCCGAGCCGGTCGTCTGCACGATGTTGTGCACGAGGATCGCGCGCTGGCCGTTCTTGCGCTTGATCGCCCACACCGCAAGCACGGCGATCGGCACGGAAGCCGACACGGTGAGTCCGACGCGCAGCGCGAGGTACGTCGACGCCGAGCCGAATACGACGCCGAGCAGCGCGCCGAACGCGAGCGCACGAAACGTCAGCTCGGGCGGCGCTTCGCTCGCCGGGATGTAGGGCTCGAAGTCGGCGCGCGCTTCGCTCACGAAGCGCTACCGGTGAGATCCTTCGACTTCTTCAGCGCGACGCGCACGAGGATGAAGCCCAGCGCGATGTAGAAGAGCAGGCTGTAGAGATCGAGATCGATCGCCCCACTGATCGAGTGCTGGAACGACTCGCCGATGTGCTGCATTTTCGTGAGCACGTCGCTGTCGTCGCCGGCTGGGATCGCCTTGAGGATCGCACTGAACACACCGGTGAGCGTGCCTCCCGCGACGAGTCCCGTCGCGAAGAGCATCCCCGGTGAAATCTCGCTCTCGCCCGATTCGCCGCGCATCTTGTCGCACACCCAGCGCAAGCAACCGCCGAGGAAGATCGGGAACGTCGTGCTGATCGGAAGGTACACGCCGACCGCCCACGCCAGCGGAGATACACCGCACAGGAACACGGTGAGGCTGAGACCCGCGCCGACGAGCAGGTAGCTCCAGTCGAGGTTCTGCGACATCACGCCCTTGATGATCGTCGCCATCAGGGTCGCTTGCGGCGCGGGGAATTTCGGACTGCCGATGCCGTGCGGCTCGGTCGCGGTCGCGAACGCGCTGTCGAGTCCCTTCACCGTCAGCCCGATCACGACCGTCGACACGAGGACGCCGATCACGAGGCCGATCTGCTGTCTTATGGGCGTCGCGCCGACGAGGTAGCCCGTTTTCAGGTCTTGGCTCGTCGCGCCCGCGTTGGCCGCCGCGATGCACACGATGGCGCCGACGCACAGCGCGATCGGCTGGTTCGCATCGCCGCCCATGCCCATCGAAAGGAAGACGGCGCACGTGCCGAGCAACGTCGCGATCGTCATCGCGGAGATCGGGTTCGACGAGCTACCGATGATGCCGACGATGCGCGAGGACACCGTGACGAACAGGAAGCCGAACACGAGCATGAGCACGGCCATGACGAGCTTGCCGGAAAACGTGCCGGGCAGGATCGGAAGGACCGCCATGACACCGACGAGCGCGATGGAACCGATGACGACGACCGACATCGGGATGTCGCGCTCGGTGCGGATCGTCGCGGCCGCGCCGGCACCGGTCTTGAGCGACGACACCGAGCCCTTGAGGGACTTCAAGATCGTCGGCATCGTGCGGATCAGCGTGATGATGCCCGCCATCGTCACGGCGCCGGCCCCGATCAACCGCACGTACCCGCGGTAGTAGCGCTCGGGATCGTTCGTCGCTCGCCAACCATCGATGACGCTCTGCTTGAAACCAAGCGACAGGAGCTGCGCATCGATCGTCACATCCGGGATCGCGAGGACCGTGAGCAGGGGTATGAGCACGAGCCACGCGATCACGCCGCCCGACACCATGATCCCACCGATGCGCGGGCCGAGGATGTAGCCGACGCCCAAGTACTCGGGCGAGATCTCCGAAGCGACCGTGGCGTTTGGAAGCTTGGCGGTCGCGCTCGTCGTGAACGCAACGCCTTCCTTCCAGAAGGAGA
>JANOFY010000579.1:0-3042 GCA_031413895.1 Planctomycetota bacterium
TCGCGCAGCGAGCTCTTCGGCAAGACGAGCATCTCCGCGTACTACGAAGCCGCGCTCGAGAAGGCCGGCATCGATCGCCGCGCGTACTACAACCTGCGCCGCGGCATGTACGACGAGACGATGGCGCAGCAGGACCACGCGCTCGCGCAGTTCGTCGGCATGCTGAAGGAAGCCGGTGAATGGGACAACACGATCCTCATCATCGGGTCGGACCACGGCCATCCGGCCGGCACGTTCGCGCGCTGGGGCCGCGGTCTCTTCGACCCGCAGCCGGAGCCGTGGCAGGGCGCGCTCCTCGACTCGTATGCGACGCACATCCCGCTGATCGTCGTCGCCCCGAAGAAGTTCGCGGGCGGGCGTCGCATCGCGCAGCCCGTGTCGATGATCGACGTGCTGCCGACGATCCTCGATCTCGCCGGACTACCTGCGCCGGAGGTTGCGCAAGGCCGTTCGCTCGCGCCGCTTCTCGAAGGCAAGGAGCTCGCGCCGCGCCCGGTGATCTTCGACGAGTTCCGCGTCGACGAAGCGACGGGCGAGATGATCGGCAACCTCGAGATGATCGACGGCCGCTGGGGCGCGTCGCTCGAGATCGGGCCGATGCCCGGCGACGACGAGTCACCGAAGGGGCGACATTCCGTGCCGGCGGGCGGACGTTGGGGCGCGGTGCACCCGTACTTCGCCGACGTGCCGCGGCTCCTGCTCTACGACTTGTGGAAGGATCCGTTCGCGCTGCGTGCGGTGAACGGTGAGCATCCGAAGCTCGTCGAGCGCTACGAGCGCGAGTTGCTCGCGCACTGGAGCGCCAACCGCGCGCTCGCGATGCGCTTCAGCGACGCCGACGAAGCGCAGGCGCTGTCGCCCGAGGCGCTCAAGCAACTGCGCGATCTCGGCTACGTGCGCTGAGCGCTCACGTGACGACGCCGCGGCTTCTAGGCGAGCCACGGATCGTTCGCGAACGGATCCGGCGCGCCGCTCATCCCAGCCCGGGGATGTCGATCCCGCGCGCGCGGGCGCACTCGATCGCTTCGTCGTAGCCGGCGTCGACGTGGCGCATGACTCCCGTGCCCGGATCGTTCGTGAGCACGCGCTCGATCGACACGGCGGCTTCCGGCGATCCGTCTGCGACGGTGACTTGTCCCGCGTGCAGCGAATATCCCATCCCGACGCCGCCGCCGTGATGGAACGACACCCACGCCGCGCCCGACGCGACGTTCAGCATGCAGTTGAGCAGCGGCCAATCCGCGACGGCGTCCGTGCCGTCCTTCATCGCCTCGGTCTCGCGATTCGGCGACGCGACCGAGCCGCAGTCGAGGTGATCGCGACCGATCACGATCGGCGCGGAGATCTCGCCGGATCGCACGGCGTCGTTGAACGCGAGGCCGGCTTTTGCGCGGTCGCCGTAGCCGAGCCAGCAGATGCGCGCGGGCAATCCCTGGAACGCGACGCGCTTCCCGGCGAGATCGATCCATCGGTTCAGCGCGCGATCGTGAGGGAAGAGCCGTTGGATGATGCGATCTGTGACCGCGATGTCTTTGGGATCGCCCGAGAGCGCGACCCACCGGAACGGACCTTTGCCTACGCAGAACAGCGGCCGGATGTACTTCGGCACGAATCCCTCGAAGCCGAACGCCCCCGCGAAGCCGGCTTGCTGCGCGTGCCCGCGCAGGTTGTTGCCGTAGTCGAACGTGTCGGCGCCGCGCGCTTGCAGCTCGATCATCGCCTGGCAGTGATCGATCATCGTGCGGAACGATTCGCGCTCGTATCCCTTGGGATCGGACTTGCGCAGCCGCAGCGCGGCTTCGGTCGCCATATGGTTCGGCACGTAGCCGTCGAGCGGATCGTGCGCGCTCGTCTGATCCGTGAGCACGTCGGGCGTCACCTTGCGCGCGATCATGCGCTCCAAGAGGTCGACGGCGTTCGCGACGACGCCGATCGACTTGGCGACGCCGGCCTTCTTCCACTCGAGCGCTTGGTCGATCGCCTTGTCGATGTCGTCGAACAGCACATCCAAGTAGCGCGTGTCGATGCGCTTCTGGATGCGCGCGCGATCGACGTCGGCGCCGAGGAACGTGCCTTCGTTCATCGTCGCGGCGAGCGGTTGCGCCCCGCCCATCCCGCCGAGGCCGCCCGACACGAGCAGCCGACCTTTGAGCGTGCCGCCGAAGTGCTTCTCGGCCGCAGCCGCGAACGTCTCGTACGTGCCCTGCAGAATCCCCTGCGTGCCGATGTAGATCCAGCTGCCGGCCGTCATCTGGCCGTACATCATCTTTCCTTCGGCCTCGAGCGCTCGGAAGTGCTCCCAGTTCGCCCAACGTCCGACGAGGTTCGAGTTCGCGATGAGCACGCGCGGCGCGGTCGTGCTGGTCTTGAAGACGCCGACGGGCTTGCCCGATTGCACGAGGAGCGTCTCGTCCGGCGCGAGCCGCCGGAGCGTCGCGACGATCGCCTGGAAGCTCGGCCAATCGCGCGCGGCCTTGCCGCTGCCGCCGTACACGACGAGGCGCGCGGGATCCTCGGCTACTTCCGGGTCGAGGTTGTTCATCAGCATCCGCAGCGCGGCTTCCGCGCCCCAGGTTCGACACGTGCGCGTGTTCCCGCGCGGGGCGCGCTGCGGTCCGATCGGGACCTCGCCGGACTGCGGATCGGACGTCGAACGGGCGGAGGTACTCTTCATCGCGATGTCAGTATACGTGGCTCGAATGTGCGAGCGCCGGCTTGACTTCAGCCTGGCGCGGCGGTTTTCTGGGTGCAGAGCAGCATCGCGTGGCACCGCGGTGCGTCGAATCCACAGCGGAGAATCAGAATGGCCAAAGGTCAGCAACAACCCAAAGACGTGAAGAAGCCCAAGCTCTCCATCAAGGAGAAGCAGGACAAGAAGAAGGCGAAGCTCGCCAAGAAAGGCGCCGGGGGCTGATCGCCTCGGGCGACCTTCTCGGCAACAGTTCGCGCGCTCGCAGCCGGCAAGGTGCGGGCGCGCTCTGTTTCCAAGGTCACGCGTCGGCGTAGTCCGTAGTGCGCGTAGTCCGGCGTCGTAATACGGCG
>JANOFY010000580.1:0-9745 GCA_031413895.1 Planctomycetota bacterium
GCTGCAAGGCGCGGCGACGACGCATATCCGCGGCGATATTCGGAGGAGCTGCAACGCAGCAGCTGAGGCGGCGGAGCGTCCAGGCGAGTTGCTGGGTACTAGGACGTGCTCCTAACGCTGATCCGCTTGCCAGCGCTCGACAGCCGCGCGACGTTCCTCACGCGAAGCACCGGCATCGAACTCGAGCGACGATCCGTACGTCGTCCGCAGCGCCGCGACCGCTGTGGCGCGCGCGCTTTCGTCCGCTGAGAGCAAGAAGCCGATGAGGTCGGGCTCCATTCGCTCGTCGCCGAGCCTGTACGCCGCGCTGGCCGCGAGCGCGATCACGGCGTCGGACGTTCCCGCGCTCGACGGGATTCCAGCGCGTGCGGCGAGCGAGAGCATCCGCTGGTGATAGCGCTGCACCGCCGGCAACGCGCTCGCGTCGCTTATCTTGGCGAGCGACTCGCACGCCCACGCTGCGACCGAAACGACGGGATCGCGCAGTGTCGCGATGAGTGCGGGGACGGCGTTTCGATCGCCGATCTCGCCGAGCACTTGGCTGATCTGCGCACGCTTCTGCGCGAAGCCGGGTGGGAACTTCAACCCGATCTGCGACAGTCCTCCGACCGCGGCGGATCCGAGCTCCAGAATGCGATCGCGCAGCTTCGCGTCGTCGGCCAGCGGTTGACTGCCGTCGCTTCCTCCGTAGCTCTCGGCGATCCTCTTCACTTCTGCCCGCGTCTTCGGATCGATGCGCGTCGGATGGCGCAGGGTGTCGGCGCCCCCTTCGCGCGCCCACCACGATTGCAGCCGTCCGATCGCTTCGAGGCGTTCGTCATGCGGCCCGAGCGCTTCGTAGCACAGGTGAACTCCCGTGACGGCGAAGAACGCTTCGAAGAAGCTCTCACGAACGAGATCGTCGGGATGATCGAGACCCGCGAGCAGAACTGGAATGCCGCTCGCATCACCTAGCTTCGCGAGCGCTTCCGCCACATCTCGCTGCGTTTCGGCCCACTCGAAGCGCGTGAGAGCAACACGCAGATCGGGCACATGTGCAGTCGCTCCGAGCTGTGCGAGCGAACGGCTCGCCGCGCGTACGACATCGGGGTCACGATCCTCGCGCGCCAGCCGCGCCAGTTCTGGAATGGCTTCGCGCACTGCGAGCTCACCGAGCGCCGTGGCGGCGTGGGAGCGGTCGAGCGCGCCCGACCGCTTCAACGCTGCGATCAGTCGGCTGTGAGCGCGATCACGCTCAGCACCGGCGCCCATGCGCGCGAGCAATTCGCACGCGTGCAGTCGAACGTAGAGCTCGGGATGATCGAGCGCGTCGAGCACGGCGCCGAGTACCGGCTCGCCCATGCTCTCCAACACCGCCATCGACTGGTTGAACGTCTTGTTGTCCCACGAGCCGAGCGCGGCGATCAGCGCGGGCACCGCCGGCTTGCCGATCGCGGTCAGTCGCTTGCGCGCTTCGACGTTCGCCGTGAGCACGGGGAACTGGAACAGCTCGATGAGCCGGCGGATGTCGTCCGCCGAGTTGCCTTGGGGGATTTCGACTTCCACCTCGCCAATCGGGGGATGCGCATAGTCGACGAGGTTCGCGGGACCGGCGGTCTCGGGCGAGATGCCCTCGGGCGTGACGATGCGGACTTCGGGTTCGGACTCGACGGTCGCCGTCGATGGCGTGATGCCGCTGAAAGCCAGGCGGCGCGACTCCAAGCGGCGCGCCAGCTCCGGGTGGTAGTCCTCGATCGGGTAGTAGAGCTTGAAGTGCAGCTCGCAATCGACCTCGCCCGCCGCGACGGTCAGCGGCACGCGGTGTTCGCGCGATTCGCCGGACGGAATCTGCGTGTTGACCGGCAGGTTGAGCCCGTACGGCCGCTTGTACGGATCGCGGAACGTCATCCGCGAGCGCGCGATCTCATTGCCGTTCGCGTCGCGCACGACAATGACGGATTCGACCGAGCGCTGCTTGAGCTCGGTTGGGAAGTTGTGACCCGCGCCCTTGTTCTTGAGGATCACGACGACGTGATCGCCGTCGATCTTGACGTCGTACGAGTACGCCCGGCGCAGGTGCGCGAGGTTGCGCGACCCGGGAAAGACGTGGCTCCGGACACTGCGAATTTCGCCACCGACCGCGACGGGGCGCTCGACCTCGGCCATGTGGCAGTCGATGCACGTGCGATCGGCCAGCTTGCCGTTCGGTGACTGCTCCCACTGGTATGGAGTTCCGTGATTGCGATGGCACGACGCGCACGCATCCACCGTACCCACGCGAGGATCGAACGCGGTCTTGCACTCGGCGCCGCCGGTGAAGTGGCTGTAGTCCTGCCCCTCCCTCCAGTGGCAAGTCATGCACGCGTTGCCCTCCTCGAGACCGTGATAGCGCCGGGTCGGATTCTGACCGATGCCCGTCTCGAAGATCGGGCGCGGCGTGTGACAGATGATGCAATCGGCCTGGCTGAATCGGCCGGTGGCCAGGCGCACTTCCTCATCGGTGAAGGCCCGGCCGTGCGTGTTCTGCGCGTGCTCGGCATAGACGTCGGGATGGCACGTCGCGCAGTACGAGCTCTTCATCACATCTTGCTCGTGGGCGACGCTGCCCAATCCGTCTGCGGTCGGCGGCGCGATCTCGAACCGGGCCGCCGTGACCGGTTCACCTCCGGGTTCGTGGTCAGTGAGACACGACGAGACCAAGCTCGACGCGCCAGTCAGTAGGACGACTACCAGGCAGGCTCCGTTCAGGATTCGCATGGGGAGTTCCGAGTGAGTGGGTCGAGAATCGGCGCGATTAGCTTGCGCTCCAGCGCGGGTCACGTGTTTCGCGTCACCCCGACTTCTTCGCCGGCTTCTTGCGCCGCAAGTACTCGGTGATGAACTCGTCGATTTCGCCGTCGAGCACCGATTGGATGTTGCCCTTCTCGAAGTCGGTGCGGTGGTCTTTCACCATCTGATACGGGTGGAGCACGTACGAGCGGATCTGGCTGCCGAACGCGATCTCACCCTTCGCGCCGTAGAGCGCGGCGAGCTCGGCGTCGCGCTCGGCTTCCTGCATCTGATTCAGCTTCGCCTGCAGGATCTTGTACGCCGTCTCGCGGTTCTTGAGCTGGCTGCGCTGACTCTGACAGCGCACGACGATCCCGCTCGGAATGTGCGTGAGGCGCACCGCAGTCTCGACCTTGTTGACGTTCTGTCCGCCAGCGCCGCCCGCGCGCATCGTGTCGATCCGCACGTCGGCGTCCTTGATCTCGATCGCGGCCGCGTCCGCGAGCTCGGGTGTCACGTCGACCGACGCGAACGCCGTGTGCCGCCGCGCTTGGCTGTCGAACGGGCTGATGCGCACGAGGCGGTGCACGCCGGCTTCGGCCTTCAAGTGTCCGAAGGCGTAGTCGCCTGACACGAGCAGCGTCGCGGATCGAATGCCGCCCTCGGGCTCGTCCGTGAGTTCGATCTCCGACACGCTGTATCCCTGTCGCTCGGCGTAGCGCACGTACATGCGCAGCAGCATGCCGGCCCAGTCGCACGAATCGACGCCGCCCGCGCCTGGGCTCAACTGCAGGTAGGCGTTGCAGTGGTCGTTCGGCCCACCGAGCATCACGCGGAAGTCGAGCTTCTCGAGGCCTGCCTCGACGCGCCCGACGAGTACTTCGACGTCGCCGGCGACGTGCTCCTCGCCCTCCTCGCGTCCCATCTCGACGAAGAGCTCGAACTCCTCGAACGCCTTCTCGATCGTACGCACGGGCTCGACGACCGAGCGCGCGGACTTCAGCTCTTGAATGAGCCTCTGGCTCTTCTCCGGCTGGCTCCAGAAGTCAGGCGAGTTCTGGAGTTCTTCGATCTCCAGGAGTCGGCGTGATTGCGAAGCGAAGTCAAAGACTCTCCTTGATCTGTTCAAGGCGACGGCGCTGCGATGCGATGCGAGCTTCGTGGTCTTTGAGTGCGGCCATGGGCGGCGGATTGTAGGACGCGATCCGCGCGCGGGGAACAGCGTGTACGGAGCCAGCCGCCTGCTTCCGCGCCAACGTCGGTTTGCGCCGAAGCGGGAGGCTGGCTCCGAAGGGCATAAGGAGCCAGCCTCGCGCTTCCGCGCCAACGTCGGTTTGCGCGGAAGCGGGAGGCTGGCTCCGTATGAAACAAACGCGGACCCTCTAAACAGAAGGTCCGCAGACGACGTCGGCCCAGGACTGTTGTCAGATCATGCTGCGAATCAAGCCCGCACCGCAACACCGAAGCGCCGCGTGCGTCGGCCACGAAGGCCAAGGCTCGCCGTCATCCATTCGCTCTTTCGACCGGCTGCCCGTGAAAACCCAAGCGATCAGCGCTTCAGGGATTCGGCTTCGATCGGGGCGGCGCCCGATCCGCCGCGCGGCGCCGGTCCGCGCTCGAGGATGCCCTGTTCTTTCCACAGCGCGACGATCGCCAGGCGATCCTTCGGCACATCGGCGGTCAAGACCTCGCAGCCGCTCGCCGTAACGACCACCACGTCTTCGATGCGCACGCCGATTCCGGTCGCGGGATCGTAGACGCCCGGTTCGACCGTGAACGCCACGCCGGGCTCGAACGGCTTGTTGAACTCGCCGACGTCGTGCACCTCCATGCCGATGTAGTGGCAAGCGCCATGCGGCATCAGCTTGCCCATTCCGCGCGATTGGAGAACTTTGCGGCACACCTTGTCGATCTCCGCCATCGTCTTGCCCGGTGCGACGGCCGCGATGCCGGCCTCTTGCGCCGCGAGCACCGCGTCGTAGATCTCGGCCATGCGCTCCGTGAACTGGCCGTCGGTCGGCCATGAGCGCGTGATGTCGCTCGTGTAATGGTCGTACTCGGGCGCGTAGTCGAGGAGGAGCATCTCGCCGGCTTGCATTCGTCGCGCAACGGCCGAGTAGTGCAGCACGAGCGCATTCGTTCCTGATCCCACGATCGCGTAGTACGCAGGACCCTCGGCGCCCTCGCGGCGATGGACGAAGCTCATCAACGCTTCGAGCTCCCACTCGCCTTGGCCGGGCTGCGTCGATCGAATCGCTTCTGACATCGCGACGCTTCCCGCGCGACCCGCGCGGCGCATCGCGTCGATCTCCTCGGACGTCTTGACGCGCCGGATCTCCGACAGGATCGGCGCGAAGTCGCGCACCTCGCACTCGAACTTGTCCTCGAGATTGGCGGCGAGTGCCTCTTCGCGGCTCGCACGGCCGTCGAGCGGATCTTTGGCCGCCGTGCGATCGGCCGGGAACGCGCGATCGTGACAACCCGAGAGCGTCACGTGCGGCGACTTCGAGATCCACACCGGCTTGCCGTCGGTGATGAGCTCCTCGAGCGCCTCCATCAGCTCGTTCGCGGGTCGCACGTCGGCGAAACCAAACGTCGAGCCGACCCAGTTGTCGCTCGCGTCCATGATCTCGCCTTCCCACATCTCGCTCATCGCGCTGGCCTTGGGCAGGAAGACGATCTCGCGCTTCGACTTCACGTCGATCACAAGCGTCGCGCCGGGACTCTCGATTCCGGTCAGGTACCAGAAGACTTTGTCCTGCTGGAATCGAGCGTAGTCACGCGTCGTGGGAAGACCGCGCACGAGGACGATGCCGTCATCGAGTCGGCTCACGAGCGCCGCGCGGCGTCCGGCATGGAACTCACGACCGAGTCCGCACACGCGCGCTCGATCGTGCGAGTCGGTCTGCGCGTCGCCTCTCGAGATGGGATGCGGTGCAAAGCTCGGCACCGCGAGCATGGACATCGAGGCGAATGCGACCCAGTTGAACATGTGCGTCAGCATAGCCCGTTCGCGCCGCTCTTGGGGGCGCTCGCCGGCAGGTAGCAGCGGCAGCCGCGCGCTTTTTCGATTGTTGAACACCGAGGCCGCGCGCGCTCAACCCTCGAGCGGTTGCCCGGGTATCCACGAACGCGATTGGAGACGCGCGAGCAATGACAAGGCGGCCTCGCGTTGCGCATGGAGCAACACGAGGAGCAAGTCCCCGGGCTCCGCCCAGGCGAGCGACTCCCGCACGGCTTCGATCTCCGACGGCGCGCGAACGATCGCGCTCGCCGGAGCACCGAGCCGCGCGAGCTCGTCCGCGAGGAGCACCGGCACTTCGCCAGCGCGGCGCCCGCGCAAGTGCTCCTGCATCTCCTTGATCACGACGCGATCAGGTCGCACGCGCCACGCGATCCGCGCGAGCTCGCGGATCGATTCGTCGTCGCGATCGCCAGCTTGCCCCAGGATCACGAGCCGCCGTCGGGCTGGGAGACGCGCGACCATGTCGAACAGCGCTTCCATGCCGTGCGGGTTGTGCGCGAAATCGGCGACGACGCGCGCGCCGCCGAAGTCGAACACGTTCAATCGGCCCGGATTCTCCTCCGGCGTCGAACGAAATTCAGTGAGTCCACGCGCGATGCCTTCGATCGGAAGCCCGATCGTCGTCGCGAGCGCGATCGCACCGAGCGCGTTCGAGACGTTGTGACGAGCGGCACCGTTCAGAGTGAAGGCGAGATCGCGCACGTTCACGATCGGCTCCCATGCGCGCCGATTCGCGCGCGAGAGTACGTCGCCGACTTGCGCGAACGCCGGCTGACCCGCTTCGAGTTGCTCGCGGATCCGCGGATTCGATGCATGGAGCGCGAACCAGGCCTGAGGCACGTCGATCTCGCGCGCACGCGCGACGAGGACCGGATCGTCGGCGTTGAGCACGAGCCGACCGCGCGCATCGATTGCGCGCGCCACGACGAACTTCGCTTCGGCCAGCGCGTCGAGATCGTCGATCCCCCATTCGCCGAGATGGTCCCGGCCGACGTTCGTGATGAGCGCCGCGTCCGCGCGCCTCACGGCGAGGCCCCGGCGCAGGATGCCGCCGCGCGCAGTCTCGAGCACGGCCAGAGCCACGCGCGGGTCGCGGAGCACGCGGCGAGCGCCTTCTGGACCCGAGTAGTCGCCGCGCTCCACGAGCTCGCCGCCGATCGAGATCCAGTCGGTGGTCGAAAGTCCCGCCGTCGTACCACAGGCGCGCGCGATCGCGCCCAGGAGCCGCACCGTCGTCGACTTCCCGTTCGTGCCGGTGACGAGCACGACCGGAACGTCGTGGACGCGCGACCAATCGACGTCGTCGACAGATGGGAGCGCCGTCGTCGCGAACACGAGCGAACCAGCGCCGAGGCCTACCGACGTTTGTTCCGCGTCGGTGACGAAGGCAACGCCCCTCTCGGTCGCTGCGCGTTCGAGCTCGAGCAGCCGCGGCCTCTTCTCCGCGTCGATCAATCCGCGCAGTCGTCGCGCGTTCTCCTCGACGTCCGCGATGGGCTTGCTGAGTAGAAGCGCCTCCGCCGCGGCGAACGCCCACTCGTTGATTTCGGTCGCGGAGTACAGCGCGTCGATGGGCGCGCTGATGGCGAGGCTCGCGCCGCCTTTGAAGCGGCGCACGGCCGTCTCCTCGAGTCCCCAACCGACCGCGTGCAGCATGCGCTTCACCTGGATGCGCCACACCGAGATCGCGCGCACGGCCTCGTCTTCGGTCAGCGCGACGTCGAGCACCGCGCCCGCGCGCGACCACAATAGATTCGCCCCGGGAAGCCTGCGGGAGTCTTGGACTTGCATGAGCGCCGACGCGCGAATCAGTCGTCCGTGTCGCGCGCCAGGCGCACGCCGCGCTCGTCGCGCACGAGCGTGCCCCCGTCCTCGAGACGAAACTCCGGCACGGCGGCCGGCTCGATCCGGAGCGGCTCCGACGCATCGGCGCGCACCGGCTCCGACTCCGACGCGAAGCTCGTGATCTGCTTCCAACAGCGCGAGATCGCGTCGCCGAACACGAGCAGAAGGTCGTGCGGCCGCGCGACCTCGAGACCGCGCGCGAGCGCCTCTTGCTCGTCCGGGATGACCTCGATCTTCTTCGCAGGCACCCCGTTCGCGATGAGCGCCTCGCGGAGCATCGCCGGGATCTCGTCCGGTTGTCTTCCGCGGAGGCCGTCGTCGCGGCGGCAGATGTAGTAATCGAAGTGTCCGGCTGCGATGCGACCGATCTCGCGCACGTCTTCATCGCGGCGATCGCCGGGCGCCGCGAGCACGACGAGGCGTCTTCCCTTGGGCTCTAGACGCTCGACGAGCTTCACCATCGCTTCGATCGCGGCGGGGTTGTGCCCGTAGTCGAGGATCACCTTGAACGGATGTCCGTCGAAGATGTTCATCCGTCCCGGCGTCTGGAAGTACGTCATGTCGAACGTGCGCAGGCCGTGGCGGATGTCCTCGAGCTTGAGGCCCATGCTGAACGCCATGCCCGCCGCGAACATCGCGTTCTGCACGTTGTGCATCGCCTTGCCGTCGAGCGTCGCCGGGACGAGATGCGTCCACAGGAGCGGGATGTGCGCGCCGCGGTCGTAGATCGTGATCATGTGCCCGTTGAGGCCCTCTTCGATCACGACGGCGCGCCCACCGGAACGGATGTGCTCCTTCACGAGCGCGTGGTGTTGGCGCATCGTCACGTAGCACACGTGCGTGGCGGTCGTGTAGTCCGCCATCTTGAGGCACAGCGTGTCGTCCGCGTTGAGCACGGCGGTGTCCTTCGCCACCTCGACGACGATGCGCTTGAGCTCCGCCAACTCCTCGAGCGTGTCGATGCCTTTCAGTCCCAGGTGATCCGATTGGACGTTGAGCACGGCTCCGACGTTGCACTTCTTGTAGCCCATGCCGCTGCGCAGGAGTCCACCGCGCGCGGTCTCGAGCACCGCGACATCGACCGACGGATCGCGCAGGATCATGCGCGCGGACGTCGGCCCGGTCATGTCGCCTTCGACGGTGAGGTGTCCGTCGATGTACACGCCGTCCGTCGTCGCGAGGCCCACGTGATGCCCGGCGAGCTTGAACACGTGCGCCAGCATCCGCGCGGTCGTCGTTTTGCCGTTCGTGCCCGTGATCGACGCGATCGGGATGCGCGCCGGAGTCCCCGGCGGAAACAGCATGTCCATCACCGGGCCGGCGACGTCGCGCGGCACACCTTCGCTCGGCGCGACGTGCATGCGGAAGCCCGGCGCCGCGTTCACTTCGCAGATGCCGCCACGCGTCAGCTTGTACGACTCGGAGATGTCGCTCGTCAGGAAGTCGACGCCACACACGTCGAGGCCGACGGCCTTCGTCGCGCGCACCGCCATCTCGCGGTTGTCGGGGTGCACGACGTCGGTGACGTCGATTGACGTTCCGCCGGTCGACAGGTTCCCGGTGGAACGCAGGAACACCGCCGTTCCCTTCGGCGGGATCGATTCGCGGGTGAAGCCGTTCTGCTTGAGCAGCCGGTCCGCCTGGTGATCGAACTCGAGGCGCGTGAGAACCTTCTCGTGCCCGACGCCGCGCCGCGGATCACTGTTCGTGATGTCGACGAGCTCTGTGACCGTGTGCACTCCGTCGCCGACGACGTGGCCGGGCATGCGCTTCGCGACCGCGATCAGCTCGCCGTTGACGACGAGCATGCGGTGATCGAAGCCGACGATGAACTGCTCGACGAGCACGCCGCGGCTGTGTTCGCGCGCCTGCTTGAACGCTTCGCGCACTTGATCGGCGCTCGTGAGGTGGATCGCGACGCCACGACCGTGGTTCGCGTCGAGCGGCTTGACGACGACCGGATAGCGCAGCTTCTCCGCTGCAGTGACGGCCTCTTCGTCGCTGTACACGAGCATCTGCTTCGGAACCGGCAGACCGAGGTCGGACAGGATGCGGTTCGTCTCTTCCTTGTCGGAGGCGATCTCGACCGCGATGTTGCGCGTCTCGCTCGTCACCGTCGCCTGGATG